>JAJDHD010000011.1 GCA_030266015.1 Christensenellaceae bacterium OttesenSCG-928-K19
CTCAAAATGGAGCTTGCCGTGCCGGACAGCGTGGAGACAGTGGAGGGTTTCATCAAGCTTAATAAAAGTGGTATTGCCGATTATGTAGCAAGCAACGGCTTTGCCATGACGGCAGGGGATATGCTCTGTGCGCAGGATTATTTCAAAACGGAGAAGCGCGATCCTACCATTACCGAACTACGGGTGCTGGATACTTATTGGTCAGACCATTGCAGGCATACTACATTCTTAACAAAGCTGGACAAGGTGACATTTGCTAATGATGACTTGTCGCAAATGGCAGAGCGGGTCTATCAGGATTACATTGACGCGCGCCATGACCTTGATGTGAAAAAAGATATTTGCCTGATGGATATTGCCACAATGTATCCGCGTGAGGCAAAGAAGCAGGGTTTGTTGAAAAACTTTGACGAGAGCGAGGAGATCAACGCGTGCTCCATTCACCATACAGTGAAAACAGATAAGGGCGAACGCGATTACCTGATTATGTTTAAAAACGAAACACACAACCACCCGACGGAGATTGAGCCGTTTGGCGGCGCGGCGACCTGCCTGGGCGGGGCAATCCGCGATCCGCTTTCCGGGCGGTCGTATGTGTATCAGGCCATGCGTGTGACGGGCAGCGGCGACCCGCGTGAAAGCCTGAAGGACACGATGGAATATAAGCTGCCCCAGCGTAAAATCACGCGAGAGGCGGCACAGGGATATTCGTCCTATGGCAACCAGATTGGCCTTGCGACCGGCCTTGTGGATGAGGTTTATCACGACGGCTACAAGGCGAAGCGGCTGGAGATTGGCGCGGTGATTGGCGCGGCTCCTCGGGAGAATGTGATGCGGCATCGCCCTATGCCGGGCGATGCTGTGATACTCATTGGCGGGCGCACCGGGCGTGACGGGATCGGCGGCGCGACGGGCAGCAGCAAGGCGCACGACGAGCATTCTGTGGAGCAGTGCGGCGCAGAGGTGCAAAAGGGCAACCCGCTTACCGAGCGAAAATTGCAGCGGCTGTTCCGCAACCCCGCATTTACCCGGCAAGTAAAGCGTTGTAACGACTTTGGCGCGGGCGGTGTGTGCGTGGCGATTGGCGAGCTGGCCGACGGACTTGACATTGACCTTGATGCTGTACCCAAGAAATATGAGGGGTTGGACGGCACAGAGCTTGCCATCTCCGAGTCGCAGGAGCGCATGGCGGTTGTTGTGGGTTCTATAAGCGTGAAGGATGTGCTGGCGCTTGCCGCGCAGGAAAACCTGGAGGCGACAGTTGTAGCCAAGGTGACGGACAATGGCAGGATGCGTCTTTTTTGGAAGGGCAATGCTATTGTGGATATCGCGCGTGAGTTCCTTGATTCCAATGGCGCGACGCAACATGCCACGGCGAAGGTGAAGCAGTTTGGCGTAAAGGGCATTTTTGAGGAAGAGACAAAAGAGTCAATGGAAGAAACGCTGCTGTCCCTTCTTGCTGATTTAAATATTTGCTCCAAAAAAGGGCTGATAGAAATGTTTGATGGCACTATTGGCGCGGCAAGCGTTACCATGCCGCTGGGCGGTAGGGAGCAGCTCTCTCCCGTGCAGGCGATGTGCGCAAAGGTGCCAGTGGATGGCGCGGTTTCCAGTACTGCAACGCTGATGAGCTATGGCCTGGATCCATATATGATGGGCAAAAGTCCGTTCTTGGGCGCGGTGTATGCTGTGCTGGATAGTGTGGCAAAGGTTGTCGCCGCGGGAGGTAAGGTGGAGGATAGCTGGCTGACGCTGCAGGAATATTTTGAGCGGATGGGGGATGACCCTGAGCGTTGGGGCAAGCCGCTGGGTGCGCTTTTGGGTGCGTATTACGCCCAGAAGGAGCTGGGGATTGCCGCAATTGGCGGCAAGGATTCCATGAGCGGCAGCTTCAAAAACATTGATGTGCCGCCCACGCTGTGCTCGTTTTGCGTAGCGCCTGTGGAGGCAGGGCACGTGATAACGCCCGAGTTTAAACAGGCGGGAAGTAAGCTGTATGTGCTGGATATTAAGAGAGCCGAAGATGGGATGCCCGAGTTTAAGGATGTCCTTCGCAAATATAACAAATTGACAAAGCTGATCCATGGCGGTGCGGTGAAGTCTGCCTGGGCGATTGGCAGGGGTGGTATACTCGCGGGTGCGGCAAAGTGCGCCATGGGCAACGGGCTAGGTGTGAAGCTGCTCAGCGAGAGCAAAAAAAAGCTGACGCGCAAAAGCTATGGCGCGTTGCTGGTGGAGGCGCAATGCCTGGATGACGCGGATTTTATGCTGGTGGGTGAAGTGACGGAAGAGCCGGTAGTGTGGGCGGGGGACGACAAGGTTTCCCTGCAAAAGGCAGTGGAGGCCTATACAGGAACGCTGGAAGGGGTGTTCCCCACAAAGACAAGCGATGCGGGCGAGGTAAAAACGCCGCTCTACAAAAAGAAAAACGTGCTTGTGGCAAAAATCCGTACAGCCATTCCGCGAGTGGTAATCCCGGTGTTTCCGGGCACAAACTGTGAATATGATACGGCTGCCGCGTTTGAGCGCGAGGGGGCTATCCCACGTGTTGTGGTTATGCGTAACCTTAGCCCGGCGGATATTGAACAGAGTGTGGCGCAGCTTGTGAGCGAAATTTCAAACGCGCAGATTATTATGATTCCCGGCGGCTTTTCGGGTGGCGACGAACCGGACGGGAGTGGAAAATTTATTGCGACCACCTTCCGCAACAAGAGCGTGATGGACGCTACCATGCGGCTGTTGCAAGAACGTGACGGGCTGATGCTGGGCATCTGCAATGGATTCCAGGCACTCATAAAGCTGGGGCTGGTGCCGTATGGTGAAATACGTGATATGCAAGAGGACAGCCCCACTTTGACATTCAACAATATTGGCAGGCATGTTTCCTGCATGGTGCGCACGCGCGTGACAAGCGCGAAATCTCCCTGGCTTGCGCTGTGCAGCCCTGGTGACGTGCACACGGTTGCCGTGTCCCATGGGGAAGGCCGTTTTGTGGCAACGGAAAAGCAGAGTAAGGAATTGGAAAAGAACGGGCAGATTGCCACGCAATATGTAGATGTGGAGGGCAATCCGTCCATGGAGATTGGCGTGAACCCAAATGGATCCATGCAGGCGGTTGAAGGGATATTAAGCCCGGACGGGCGCGTGTTTGGCAAGATGGGCCATGCAGAGCGTGCGGGCGAATTTATTGCGAAAAATGTGCTTGGTAATTATGACCAGAAGATTTTTAAAAGCGGCGTGCAATATTTCAGGTAATAGTACCAAAAGGCGGGCGGTATGGACAGGTTGAAGAAAATCGCATTGATTTTGATGCTTCTCCTGTTTACCACCGCCTTTTTTTCTTGTGCCTCCATTATTGGGGAAGTGCCGCAAGAAAGTGTGCAAACTGCCGATTTGCAAGAGGAGGTGTTTGGAAGTGTGGGACAGCCTGCCGCCTCTGCGCAACCATCCCCAAGCCAAACGCCCGAGCCGGAAAAAGAGCCGGAGCTGCTTGTAACAAGCAATTATACAATTGAACGGCTGGACCGTCCGAAGGAAACGCCCATGGGGGAGAAAGATACATGGACGGTTTTTATTTATATGTGTGGAACAGATCTGGAATCCAAGGAAAAGCAAGCCACGGCCAACCTGAATGAAATGTTCAATGTGAAATTTAGCGATAAGGTGAATGTGGTGATACAGACAGGCGGAACAAAAGAGTGGCATACAGAAGGAATCAGAGCGGACAAGCTGCAACGTTTCCGCATGGAGGATGGCGGGCTTACGCTGCTGGAGGAACTGCCGCAGGGCAACATGGGCGCGGCGGATACCTTGTATGATTTTTTGTCGTGGGGGGTGGCGCGGTGTCCGGCGGAAAAGATGGCGCTTCTCTTTTGGAACCATGGCGGAGGCAGCCTTGTGGGTACGCAATATGACCAGAATTATGGCCGCGACGCGCTGACACTGCCCGAAATGAAGCAGGCGCTGGAGCGTGTGTATCCTGAAATGACAGACAGGTTTGAGCTGGTGGGCTTTGACACCTGCCTGATGGCGACGCTGGAGGTGGCGAATATATTGGCGGATCATGCACGGTATCTGGTGGCGAGCGAGGAGGCCGAGCCCGCGGGTGGTTGGGACTACAGGGCGTGGCTGCAATACCTGTGCAATACACCGCGCGCCACGGGCGCGGATCTTGGCCGGGCAATCTGCGACGGGTATTTTGATAAATGCAGGGATACGGATATGAGCGAGCTGGTAACGCTTTCTGTGACGGATCTATCCAAAATTGACACGGTGCTGTATGCGTTTAACAATGTGGCGAGGGAGCTATACAAGAGCATAGATGACTCGACGGGATTTGCACAGGCAGCGCGCGGCGCAAACAAGGCGGAAAGCTACGGCGGTAATTCCGAGCGGGAAGGGTTTACCAACCTGGTGGATGCAGGCGACATGGTGCGCAATGTTTCGCAAAGCGTGCCAGACGAAGCCGAAGTCCTGATGCAGGCACTGGAGCAGGCGGTAATCTATGATGTGCAGGGAAAAAACCGAAGCTATGCGACCGGGCTGTCCGTGTATTATCCACTGATGGCGCAGCGGGTGGACAGGGCTGCCTATGAAGAGATTGCCGCCACGCCGGATTATTTTGAATATGTGGACAAACTGGTGGAAAACAAGATTGCCCTAATGGAAAGCAGGGAAGATCGCATATACCTGGAGCAGCCGCCATACATCAACGATCAGGGGTATTATGAAATGCAGGTTAAGCCGTCTAGTATGCAGATTGTGCAGGGGATCACGTTTGACCTGTATTATGACGCAGGGGGCGTGCTGCATTACCTGGGTAGCGACAGCGATGTGCAGGTGGACTGGGCAACCGGTTATATAAGCGACAATTTTGCGGGCAAATGGGCATTGCTGGACGGGCAGCCCGTTGCAATGTATATGTTGGAGGAAACAGGCGAATATAACCTGTATACCATCCCGGTGCTGCTGAACGGCAGGGAGACCAACCTGCGTGTAATCTGGACGCACGTGGGGGATGATGGGTATTTTGAGATTATTGGCGCGTGGGACGGCATAGATGAATACACAGGCATGGCGGCACGCGAGGTGAAAAAGCTGAAAACCGGAGATACCGTTATTCCGCTTTATCATACCCATGACCCCAAAACGGGAGCGGAAACAGGGCAGGTGCAGGGGCAGGCAGTGCTAATTACAAGTGGCTCGGCATTGTTGCAGGCCATGTTGCCGCAGGGGGAATACCTGTATGGCTTTGCGGTGGAGGATATTTACGGGGGGAAATACGAGACAGAACTTGTGGAATTTGGAATTGGCAGCGATGGTAGCCTTGTGATTGGATAAAGCACACAAAAAGCAGCTTTGCCGTTTTTTGAAAAATAGGTTCATTCAATTTGACCTATAAAAAAGCAGCCTGTGCAAAAACATATGTACAGGCTGTTTTCTAATATTGACATTTTAAAGGTAAAAGTTAAAGCTTATTCTTTTTGACGGCTTCAATCAGCCCGCCACTCTCAATAATATCCTGTATGAAAGCGGGGAAAGGCTGTGCTTTGAACTCCTTGCCTGTGGTTAGGTTTTTGATATCGCCCGTGGAAAAATCCACCTCTATTTCATCGCCCGGCTGGATGCCCTTTACGGCGTCCTCGCACTCCAGAATAGGCAGGCCGATATTGATGGCGTTGCGGTAAAAAATACGCGCAAAGCTGCTGGCGATTACGCAGCTTATACCTGCTGCCTTAATGGCGATGGGCGCGTGCTCGCGGGAGGAGCCACAGCCAAAATTCTTGTTTGCCACGATAATATCGCCCGGCTGCACGTTTTCTACAAATGAACTATCGATGTCTTCCATACAGTGAGAGGCCAATTCCTCTTCATCTGTCGTGTTTAGGTACCGCGCGGGGATGATAACATCCGTGTCCACGTTGTCCCCATATTTAAAAACTTTACCATGTTGTTTGTTTTCCATTATTTGCTTCTCCTCTCCTACAGGTCATATGGCGTGGCCACCCGGCCGAGTATTGCGCTGGCCGCGGCTACCGCCGGCCCGGCAAGGTATACCTCTGAATCCACATGCCCCATCCTGCCCACAAAGTTGCGGTTTGTGGTGGCGACGGCGCGTTCGCCCGCCGCAAGGATGCCACAGTGGCCGCCCAGGCATGGCCCACAGGTAGGTGTGGAAACAGCGCAGCCTGCCTCCACAAAGATTTTCAGAAGTCCTTCTTCCAACGCTTGCTTGTAGATATCCTGCGTGGCGGGGAAAATAATAGTGCGTACATCCGGCGATACTTGCTTGCCCACCAGCACATCTGCCGCCGTTCGCAGGTCGCTGATCCTGCCATTGGTGCAAGAGCCAATCACAACCTGGTCGATTTTGATTTCTTTTTTCAGGTCTTCCACCGGGGTTGTGTTTTCCGGCAAATGCGGCAGTGCCACTGTTGGCCTGATTTCCGAAAGGTCGATGTCGTATACCTGCAAATATTCCGCATCTTCATCCGGCGCGTAAATTTTGAACGGACGCTCGGTGCGTTGGCGGATATATTCCACCGTCTGGTCGTCCACCTCGAAGATGCCGTTTTTGCCGCCTGCTTCTATTGCCATATTGCTGATGCACAGGCGGTCGTCTATGGAAAGCGAGGAAAGCCCCGGCCCGCCGAATTCCATCGACTGGTACAGCGCGCCGTCCACGCCGATCATGCCAATGATGTGAAGAATCACGTCTTTGCCGCCCACATATTTTTGCAGCTCGCCCTTCAAGTTAAAGCGGATGGCCGGTGGCACCTTCAGCCACACTTTGCCTGTCGCCATTGCTGCGGCAAGGTCTGTGCTGCCCACACCTGTGGAAAACGCGCCCAGCGCGCCGTAGGTGCAGGTGTGTGAATCTGCACCGATTACAGCTTCCCCTGCGACAACAAGGCCTTTTTCCGGCAGCAGCGCGTGCTCTATACCCATCTGTCCCACATCGTAAAAATGCTCTATCTCATGCTTTTTCGCAAACTCGCGCACCAGCTTGCATTGCTCCGCCGCTTTGATATCTTTATTGGGAGTGAAGTGGTCCATCACCAGCGCAATTTTATACTGGTCAAATACCCCCCGCCCCGTTTTGTTAAATTATTTGATTGCCACCGGCGCTGTGATATCGTTTCCCAGCACCATATCCAGCTTGATGGAGATTAACTGGCCTGCATACACGGTATCCAGCCCTGCGTGTGCCGCCAATATTTTTTGTGTCATTGTCATTCCCATGTGTAAGCTCCTTTCGATACAACACTCACAGTCAAGCCGCTAATTCAGTATTCCTGAAGAGTATGGCTTTTCTGCTTGCCCTGCGAAAGAAATTCCATTTCTCTCGCAGGGCTATTCTTAAATAAGGTTGGTTTCCCTTGCGGTTTGTTCTTACGCTATACATGGTAGCGTGTCTATGCGTGTCACGCGCGTGGGGAAACCCTATTTTACTTGTTTACAAAGTGTCTCCACTTATTTTCGCCGTTTCCAACTCAAAAGTCAATGCCGCGCCGCTTTTTGTTCTTCCATCGTCAGCTTATATTCAATGGAATCGGATAGTGCCATAAAGCTTGCCTCAATGATGTCTGTGGAAACGCCTACCGTGCTCCAGGTGTTTGCGCCGTCTGTGGAATCGATCAACACGCGCACCTTTGCCGCTGTGGTGGCCGAGCTTTCCAGCACTCGCACCTTATAGTCTGTCAGGCGCATTTCGCTTAAAACGGGGTAAAACTGCTCCAGCGCGCTTCGAAGCGCAAGGTCGAGTGCGTGCACCGGGCCATCGCCTTCCGCGCCTGTGATGCGGCTTTCCTCGCCCACATGCACCTTTACAATGGCCGAGGAAGGGTATTCCTGCCCGTTCAGCGGCTGTTCGCCAATGATCTTGAAATAATCCAGCTTATAAAATGGCTTGTATTTGTTTAGCATACGGCGGATGAGAAGCTCAAAGCTTTGCTCTGCCGCTTCATACTGATATCCCTCAAACTCACGCTGCTTCAGTTCGTCTACCAGAGCTGCTACCACCGGAGATTTTGCGTCCACCCCCACGTCCACGCGCTGTATTTTTTTAAGGAGCGTCGCCTTGCCACCTACCTCGCTCATCAGGTAGCGCCGCTCGTTGCCCACGCTGGAGGGCGGGATATGCTCAAAGCTCTCACGCACCTTTTTTACGCCGTCGATATGCATTCCACCCTTGTGCGCAAACGCGCTCTTGCCCACATATGGCATGGCGCTGGGCAACCAGATGTTGGAGATGTCTGCTATGCGCCGTGCCGTGGAGGTGAGTAGTGGCAGGTTCTCCTTTGGGATGCACAGGTAACCGCGTTTAAGCTGCAGGTTGCCAATGAGCGTGGAGAGGTTTGCGTTGCCGCACCGCTCTCCATACCCCACATACGTGCCCTGCACATGTGTTGCGCCCGCGTCTACTGCAAACATGGACTGTGCCACGCCCATGCCTGTGTCCTCGTGGCAGTGGATGCCTATTTCCGCGTTGGAAAAGCGCTCCGCCGCCTGTTTGGTGATCGTATAGATGTCCGTTGGGTATGCCCCGCCGTTGGTATCGCACAGGCAAATTACGTCTGCGCCGCCCTTTGCGGCAGCATCGAGCGCCTTTATTGCGTATTCCGGGTTGTGAAAATACCCGTCGAAAAAATGCTCTGCGTCAAACACGACATATTTGCCGTTTTGTTTCATATAGGCAACGGTATCCTCTATCATTGCAAGGTTTTCGTCGAGTGTGGTATTAATTACCCTCTCCACATGCAAATCCCAGCACTTTCCAAAGATGGACACCGCCAGCGTATCCGCCTCTAGAAGGGAAACGACGTTTGCATCATCCGCTGCCTGTATACCTTTCCTGCGTGTGCTGCCAAATGCGCAAAGCATGGCGTTTTTTAGCGGGTTTTGCTTGATGCGCCGGAAGAATTCCAGGTCTTTGGGATTGCTGCCGGGGTTGCCCGCCTCTATAAACCCGATGCCCAGCTCGTCCAGCGCGTGTGCGATATTAAGCTTGTCTTCCACAGAGAAGGCGATCCCTTCGCTTTGCATACCGTCCCGTAATGTGGAATCGAACATCGTCAGTTTTTTCATCGTTTTCCCTTCTTTCGTTGATTCTAGTCCGCGTGCAGCTTAGCCCAGCAATTTATTGATGCCATTGATATATGCCAGGATCGACGACTCAATGATGTCCGTAGACAGGCCGCGCCCGGTCACTGTTTTGTCTCCCGCGCTCACTTTCACGATAACCTCACCCAGCGCGTCTTCGCCATGGGACACAGCGTTGATTTTGTAGCTTTGCAGTGTCGTGTCCACGGGCACGATTTTTTCAATTGCCTGGTAGGCTGCGTCCACCGGGCCGTCACCAAACGCCACCTGTGCCTGTTCTTTGCCGTCCATATCCTCCAGCAGTATGCTGGCGGTGGCGCGGAATGCGTTGCCGCTGTTCACCACAAACTGCTTCAGCTTATAATGCTCTGTTACCTTGGCTGTTTTGTCGGATACCAGCGCCTCAATATCATATTCCGTCACTTCTTTTTTCTTGTCGCATAAATCCTTGAACTGGGCAAATGCCGTGTCCAGCTCGTCCTTGCCCAGGTTATACCCCAGTTCCTTCAAAAAGTCCTCAAACGCATGCCGTCCGGAGTGCTTGCCCAGCACCATTTTGTTTGTTGTCAGCCCGACAGATTCGGGCGTCATAATTTCGTAGGTTTCGCGCTTTGCCAGCACGCCGTGCTGGTGGATGCCGCTTTCGTGCGCAAAGGCGTTTGCGCCCACAATTGCTTTGTTTGGCGGGATGGAAACGCCAATTGTCTTGGAGAGCAGTCGGGAGGTGCGGTAAATCTGCTTTGAGTCGATGTTTGTATCCGCGTCAAATAAATTTCGGCGCGTGTGGATGGCCATCACCACTTCCTCTAACGACGCGTTGCCCGCACGCTCGCCAATGCCGTTTACTGTGCATTCAACCTGCGTTGCGCCCGCTGCTACCGAGGCCAGCGAATTACCCACCGCCATGCCCAGGTCATTGTGGCAGTGCACGGAAATATCGATGTCGTCAATCCCTTCCACATTTTGCTTCAGGTAAGAGATCAACTCGCCCATCTCTGCGGGCAGCGCATAACCTACCGTGTCCGGAATGTTGACGGTTTTCGCACCAGCGTCTATTGCCGCCTTCACAGCCTTTGCCAAAAACGGCCTGTCGCTGCGGAAGGCATCCTCTGCCGAGAATTCTACATCTGGCAGCAATGTGCATGCATAGCTGATGGATTCCTTTATCTTTTCCAGCACCTGCTCTTCGCTCATTTTCAGCTTATATTCCATGTGCAGCGGCGATGTAGCCAAAAAGATGTGAATGCGGGGGGCCACCGCGCCTTTTAATGCCTCATAAGACGCGTCAATATCCTTCTTTACCGCACGGTTGAGAGACGCTACCGCCGCGGTTTTAACCTCGTTTGCAATGGCCTGCACGCTTTCAAAATCGCCTGGGGATGAAATGGCAAAGCCTGCCTCAATCACATCCACCTTTAATGCCTCCAACTGTTTTGCGACAGCAATTTTCTCGGCCAGGTTCATGCTGCATCCCGGCGATTGTTCCCCATCCCTTAATGTAGTATCAAATATTTTAATTGTTTTCATTTTTATTACTCCTTTTTTATCACTGCTTACGGTTTTTTGTTATCCAATTTTCTATTCCAGCACTGCGCCTTTGTCGGCGCTTGTCACCATTCGTGCATACCTCGCAAGCCAGCCGCCTACATTTCTGTTGGGCGCTTCTGGCTGCGAGCCCGTAAGTCGTTCTTTTAGCTCGGATTCTGAAAGATCCAGAGCCACAGAGTAATTGTCTATGTCTATTGCTATCATATCGCCCTCGCGCACATAAGCGATCAGCCCGCCTGCCGCTGCCTCGGGGGATACATGGCCGATGGACGCGCCGCGTGACGCGCCGGAAAACCGGCCGTCTGTAATCAGCGCCACGTCCTTATCCAGCCCCATGCCGGCCAGTGCCGATGTGGGCGCAAGCATCTCACGCATACCCGGGCCGCCTTTTGGCCCCTCATAGCGGATGACGACAACATCGCCTTTGTTGATTTTGCCATCCATAATGGCGGCATAGGCCTCGTCCTCCCCGTCAAAGACCCGCGCAGGGCCGCTGTGCTTCATCATTTCGGGCGCAACCGCAGATCGCTTTACTACACAGCCGTTTTCTGCGATGTTGCCAAACAGCACCGCAATGCCGCCCGTCTTCGAGTAGGGGTCTTCCACCGGGCGGATCACGTCGCCTGTACGTTTTGCTTTTTTAACACGATCCATCAACATGCCGTCTACGGTCTTATTGTCTTGTATCAGGTCTTTTTTCGTGAGTTCCGCCATCACCGCGGGCACGCCGCCACATTCGTTCAATTCTTCTATATAGTGGTGCCCGGCAGGCGCCAGATGGCACAGGTTGGGCGTTTTTTCGCTGATCTCATTCACTTTTCTCAGGTCGATGCTGATGCCGCATTCGTGCGCGATGGCGGGCAGGTGCAGCATACTGTTTGTGCTGCATCCCAGCGCCATATCCACGGCAAGCGCATTTTCAAACGCTGCCTGTGTCATGATATCGCGCGGCCTGGTGTCCTGTTCCACGGCCTTCATCACCTGCATACCCGCGTGTTTTGCCAGCGCGATGCGTGCTGCTGCTACCGCGGGGATGGTGCCGTTGCCTGCCAGCGCCATGCCCAACGCTTCTGCCAAGCAGTTCATGGAATTTGCCGTGTACATGCCCGAGCAGCTTCCGCAGCCGGGGCACGCGCCTTGCTCAAATTCCAGCAGCTCTTCTTTATCGATTTTACCGCCGGCATATGCGCCCACCGCTTCAAACATGCTGGACAGGCTGGTTTTTTTGCCTTGTACACGTCCTGCCAGCATCGGTCCGCCGGAGACCACAACCGCGGGGATATTCACCCTCGCCGCCGCCATCAGCATGCCGGGCACAATCTTGTCGCAATTGGGCACCAGCACCATGCCGTCAAACGCATGTGCTTTTGCCATGCTTTCCACACTGTCTGCTATGAGCTCGCGCGAGGGCAGCGAATACCGCATCCCTTCATGCCCCATGGCAATGCCGTCACATACGCCGATGGACGGGAACTCAAATGGTGTGCCTCCTGCCATGCGGATGCCGTCCTTTGCCGCCTGTGCCACCCGGTCCAGATACAGGTGCCCGGGCACAATCTCGCTTTTGGCGGAGACCACTGCGATCAGTGGGCGGGATAACTCTTCCTCTGTCATACCCAGCGCATAGAACAACGAACGGTGGGGCGCTTTGTCTATTCCTTTTTTAACGTTGTCACTCTTCATAATAACCTTTCTCAAGTGCATTTACCCAATCAGCCCAGTGGTAAAAGCTGGCATTGCCTACACGCTTTCTTGGGCTGACCGCATTATTTTTCCTTGTGCCAACTCATCTTTTCGCGCAGGCGTGCACCCGTTTGCTCAATCAGGTGCTCTTTTTCCATGTTGCGCGTCGCCATAAAGTGCGGGCGCTTCACCTCGTTCTCCAGCATCCAGTTTCTTGCGAATGTGCCGTCTTGGATCTCGCGCAGCACCTCTTTCATTTCCTCGCGCGTGTCGTCCGTTATGATGCGCCGGCCTGTCTCGTAATCGCCGTATTCCGCCGTATCGGAGATGGAATACCGCATACGGGAAAGTCCACCCTCAAAAATAAGGTCAACGATCAGCTTCATTTCGTGGCAGCATTCAAAATATGCCATCTCGGGCGCATAGCCCGCTTCCACCAGCGTGTCAAAGCCCGCTTTTATAAGCTCGGAAACACCGCCGCAGAGCACGGCTTGCTCGCCAAAGAGGTCGGTTTCCGTTTCTTCCTTAAACGTTGTTTCAAAAATACCCGCGCGTCCGCCGCCGATTCCGCTGGCATATGCAAGCGCAAAGTCTTTTGCCTTGCCCGTCGCGTCCTGGTATACCGCAATGAGGCAGGGAACGCCCTTACCTTCTTCATATTGGCTGCGCACGGTATGGCCCGGGCCCTTGGGCGCCACCATCCACACGTCCACATCCTTGGGCGGCACAATCTGCCCATAATGGATGTTGAAACCGTGGCTGAACACCAGCGATTTTCCTTCGGTCATATGGGGCGCGATGCTCTCGTCATATAGCTTTCCTTGTTTTTCGTCGTTTACGAGTATCATCACGATATCCGCAGTTTTTGCGGCATTTGCCGCTGTCATAACCGTAAGCCCGGCTTTCTCCGCTATCTCCCAGGATTTGCTGCCTTCATAAAGCCCCACAACCACATTTGCGCCGCTCTCCTTCAGGTTGAGCGCGTGCGCGTGCCCCTGTGAGCCATAGCCGATTACCGCGATTGTTTTGTTTTTGATAAGGGAAAAATCACAATCCCTGTCATAATACATTTTTACTGCCATTTTCTTTCTCCTTCTAAGGTTTGATCATGAATATTTATAGTACACCGGGCAGCGCGCTGCAAGGCAACCGCCAGCCCACATGTAACTTTCAATGAGTATTGCCAAAAGGTTCTTTGGTTCACTCGTCATGGATGGTATCCGCGCCGCGTTCCAGGGCTGTGATGCCGGTGCGTGCCATTTCCAGTATGCCAAACTCCGCCAGAAGCTCGATGAGCGCATCGTTTTTTTCCGGCGTGCCGGCAAGCTCCACCACAAGGGCTTTTTTGCCCACGTCTACAATTTTTGTGCGGAAAATATCACAAAGCTCTATAATCGCTGCCCGTTTTTTTGTGTCCGCTTTTACCTTCACCAGCACCAGCTCTTTGTATACCGAGCTTTTGGAACGTATGGCTTTTACTTTGACCACATCAATCAGCTTATTAAGCTGTTTTTTGATCTGCTCCAGTATCTGCTCATCGCCCACCACCTCCACAGTGATGCGCGAGATCTCCGGGTTGTCCGTTTCCCCCACGGAAAGTGAGCGGATGTTGTATCCTCGTTTGGAAAACATTCCTGTGACTTTGTTTAGGACACCCGAGGTGTTTTTGACTAGTATGGATAGTACATATCTTCGAATCATGTTATACCTCACATTCAGGCGCAATATGCGCTCCGCTTATTTGTTGACTTCCATAATGATCTCATCCAGCCCGCGCCCGCCAGGCACCATGGGCAGCACGTTTTCGTCCTCGTTGATATCGCACGCGATGATTACCGGGCCGTCCTGCCGGAAGGCTTCTTCCATCTTTTGCCGCAGCTCTGTTTTATCGGCAATATGAAAGCCCTTTGCTCCAAACGCTTCCGCCAGCTTCACATAATCTGTCGGGTTGTTGAGCGTCGTGTTGCAATAGCGTTCATCATAAAACAGCTTTTGCCATTGCCGCACCATTCCCAGCACTTGGTTGTTGAGGATCAGTATTGTCACAGGTATATTATACTTCACTGCGGTCACAATTTCTTGCAAATTCATGTGAAAACTGCCGTCGCCCGCAATATTTACCACACGCCTGTCTGTGCCAATGGCCGCGCCTTCTGCCGCGCCAAAGCCAAAGCCCATTGTTCCCAGCCCACCAGAGGTGATGAATTGCCGCGGCCGGTCGATCTTTAAGAACTGTGCCGCCCACATCTGGTGCTGGCCAACCTCTGTTGTAAATACAGCATCATTTGGGGCAAACTCCTGCATGGTTTGCAATATCTTTTTAGGGTACTGCGCGTTTTTTCCTGCCCTGTCTACCGGATACCGCTTCTTCCACGTTTGCACCTGCTGCATCCATTCATTCTCTTTTTTGGTTTTTACCTTGGGTGTCAATGTGTCTAACACATCTTTCGCATTTCCTGTTATTTCATAATGCGCTTGTATATTCTTATTGATTTCGGCAGGATCCACATCAATGTGCAATACTTTTGCCTGCTTGGCAAATTTGGCATGGTCGGACGTTACGCGTTCGGAAAATCTTGCCCCTATGGCAATCAACAGGTCACAGTGCGTGGCGCACAATGCCGATGTCTTTGTGCCGTGCATACCGATCATTCCTGTATATCGTTCATCGTTTTGCGGAAACGCGCCAATGCCCATCAAGGTTGTCGTAACCGGTGCGCCGATTTTCTTTGCCAGCGCAAACACTTCCTCCTCGGCATCCGAGGCGATAACGCCGCCGCCGATATACAGGAAAGGTCGTTTGCTTTCATTGATTGCCTGCGCAGCAGCCAGGATATCACTGGCAGAAAAAGCGTTTTTGTGGCTGATGGGCAGGGGAGTGGCTGGTGCATATTCACATTGCTCCATTGTGATATCCTTGGGAACGTCGATTAAAACCGGTCCTTTGCGTCCGCTGTTCGCAATATAGAACGCCTGCCGCACTGCGTCTGCCAGATGGGAAATTTTCTTTACAATCATGTTATGTTTGGTGATGGGAGCGGTGACGCCTGTGATGTCGATTTCCTGAAAGCTGTCCTTACCCAGGTTTTTCATTTCCACATTTGCGGTGATTGCAACAACAGGGACAGAATCCATGTAGGCTGTCGCAATTCCGGTTACCAGGTTTGTTGCGCCCGGACCGCTTGTGGAAAAAACAACGCCCGCTTTTCCTGTTGCCCGCGCATAACCATCTGCGGCGTGCGCTGCGTGCTGCTCGTGGGCGGTCAGTATGTGGCGGATTTCATGCCTGTACTCATAAAGAGCATCATAGATAGGCAGCGCGGTTCCTCCCGGAAAGCCAAACACAGTGTCCGCACCCTGCTCCTTTAAACATTCCATGATGATTTGTGCACCAGTTAATTTCACGTTTATCGCTCCTTTACTCATCCTTAATCCAACAAAAAAGGTCTGCGCTTATTGCGCAGACCTTGGATTACAACTTTGGTTCTTCCAGTCCTTTATCGCACCATTTAGGTACAACCGCAACAAGCCTTATTCGTGCCGCCAATGATGACGACGCTAATAAGGTTAAGGACGAGAATGAGGTTTTTAGAAATCAAATTATGCATTTTCTCTTCATCCTTGCGATTGATGGTACTTAGTATAATAGTATATCGAGATGATGTCAATATTTTTTAACAGGATGAGCCGAAAAAAGATAAGTTTTGGGAAAATGTAGACGCAGAAAACGCCATAAATGAGTCGAGAAACTCTTTGCTTTCCCAGGGGAACATAGCGCTGTTTGTGCAATGGAGTTTCCTTTGATATTGCAATATTTAACGATAGTACTCATGATTTTGGAAAGTTTGCGGGTGTTGCGGATAAAGTATTGGAGCGTAGAGGTGGCAAGATTGTTTAGATAGTCGAAGGATTTGGGGTTGCGCATGATTTGGGAAAGTAGGCTATAAATTTATTCGGATATCAAATCTATGGTGAAATTGCAAAGACAATGGATTTGTATTATGATGGAGAAAGGTATACAAAATCCGCAAACATGGGGGAAGAAGCTATGGGACAGAGTGCAAAAGGCGGGCTAACAAAAAAGCACATTGTTTTTATACTGATGGCATATTGTGCGTATGTTGTATACGCCTTTTATTTCAACGGATATGGCGCAAATGCTTCTGTGATGATGGAGCACTATCAGATTACATCGGCGCAGCAGGGGTTCATTCTTACCATGCAATCTATTGGCGGGCTGGCGGCGGCGATTTACCTGTCACTCCATGGGGAGCGGTATAACAAGGTCAATGTGATTGGACTTGGTATTTTGTTTATGGGAATCGCCTGCCTGGCCATAGGCTTTGCGCCGCCATATACCGGGCTTATTTTACTGGTGATCCTGGGGGGCGTGGGCTACACAAGCATCGACGTGATGCTGAACAGCCTGATCCCGGAGATGTATCCAAAACAGAAGAATACGGTATTGCCCATAGCACACGCGTTTTTTGGGGCGGGTGCAATGATAACGCCGCTGCTTGTTACGAGGATGGTGAATCCGGATACCCCGTCCAGCTTTGCGGCTCCATTTATGCTCATAGGTATTTTGAGCCTTATCATCTTTTTAATTTATCTTGTGGTAAGCAGGCGGGTGATACCCGAAACACCGTATGCGGATATGGCAGAAATACGGAAACAGGTATCCGGCAATCCAGCGGAGATATTCAAAACAAAGAAAGCGTGGATGTTCCTTGTCGCGGGTATTTTCTATTTTTCCTTCCAGACGGGACTTATCAACTGGCTGCCCTCTTATTGCCTGGAAATTGGCCTGGACTTTAGCATTTCCAACACCATGCTGACCGCGTTTTTTGTGGGATCACTTGTGATGCGCTTTGTCAGTCCACTCATTTTGAAAAGAATCGATGCCGCACGGATGTATATTTTGTTTGGGATTATCTCTGTGGCGGCAATCACCCTGGCACTTTTTATGACAAACCCCACCATTATGATGGTGCTTATTGTAATAAACGGTTTTATGCAGGGCTCTTGCGTCGCGCTGTTGGTGCTGATGTCTACAGCGGCGTTCCCGCACAGGGTTGCTTCTGCGAGTTCGCTTACATTCATCGCGGTTAACATAGGTATGATGACTGCCCCCCTGTGGATGGGGGAGATTGCCAAATATACCGGATATAAAATCCCGCTTTTGCTGGGCTGCGCCTGCCTGCTGTTGTCGGTGGTGATGGTGGCGGTGATTCAGGCTACAGGAAAGAAACAAAGACCTGTGGACGCGAATTAAAGAAAAAGCTCCATTGTGGTTATACTACAATGGAGCTTTTTTGATTTAACATATTTTTTCAGGCTGTACGCTGCTTTTGCCGGGAAACCACTAATGCGGCCGCGAGGAACGCGGCGGCAAACAGCAATTGAATTCCCATGCTTTGTGCCATTTCTGTGGTAAGCTGTGAGGCCGCGCCACTCCCTATGCTTAAATCTGTTACATGTACGTACCAATAGGTGGGGAATAGCTGGGCGATGCGTTGCATATCGCTGCCCATGACTTCCAGCGGAACAAACACGCCGCCAAGAAAGCTTAATCCCAGCCCGACAGCGTTGGCAAGTGCGGATAGCATATTGCCGCTTTTGGAGAGCTGGCCGATCAAAAAGGCGAGTGTGACAGATGTGGCGAGGAAGCACGCAGCGTTCAAAAGGCAGATGAGCGCGCCGGATTGCAGCATGTCGCTGCCATACATAATAAAACCAAACAAAATCAATACGGCGAAGCAAATGGCGGCAAGCGCTATAGCGCCCAGGCCAAGGCCAAAGTTTTTGCTGCGCAGCGGCAATGCCGAGCTGTTCATGCGCATGGCGATTTGCTTTTGATTGAAAACCATCAGCACTGGGCACAGGCCAAATATAATCATCAACAAAACGGCGTAGCTCAGGTATTTGTAGTAATAATAAATACCCGGAGCCTCTGCTCCTTCGGGATGGGTCATGGTGACAGCAGCCTGTGAGGAAAGGTCGTTTGCGGTATTGATAAGCGCATCGGCCAACGAAAATCCAGCGCCCAGGTAAACGCCCAGTGTGGAGGTGTAACCTTCCACCAGATGGGTCACGTATTCACCCGAATAAGAGCTGGGGATCTGCGCGTTCTCCAGCATGGGGGATTTGCCGGAGAGAAGCGTTTGCTCATAGCCGGCGGGGATAAACAGGATATAGGCTACATCGCGGTTATACAGCGCATCCTGCAAGGCTTGCACGTCATCGGGCAGGCTTATGAGGGTATGCCGCTCTGCCAGTATACCGGTGAGCGCCCGGGAGGCGCCGGAGCTGTCCCTGTCAATTATGGCAAGATTTACTTTTGTGTCAGAATAGCTTTCAAGCTGCTGGGTAGAGCCGAAATTTGAGAATGCCGCCACAAGGATAATGAATATCATCAGGTACATGATGAGCATACCTATATTCTGCCGTACAATTTTTAAAAAGCATTTAAATACTTGCATATTGTTTCCTCCGGAGTATTGCGACGCTCGCGGCGCACAGTATGCCGCCAATGGCAGCGAGAAGTACGATGTTGGTCCAGAAACGCTCGCCCGCACCATATGCGTCCAGCGTATAAAAGGAGTCCACAATCAGCGAGGCAGGGTTGATTCTATTGAAGATGGGAGCGTTCTTTTCCACAATAAAGCGCATATTGGAATACATGAGGCCGCTGAAGAAGCACAGCAGCAGCGAAATGCTGATGAGGAAGCCGTCCTTTGTGCCGCGGCTGCCGCGTACGGCAACGCCTATCAGCATACCCAGCATCACACCCACAAACACGCCACACAGGCTTGTGAGCAGGATCGCCGGGATGTTACCGCCAAAGTCGATATTGGGCAAGGCAGAAAGATATGCAATTAAAACCAGCACAATACCGAACATGACAGTGACAGCGGCGAGAATATCACTCCAAACGCCTGTCAGCTTGGGTGTGGGGGCTATGCTGCGCCGCGCGCCCAGCGCCGACAGGTTGGGCTGTGCGGACACCGCGCCCGACAGGCCAAAGAAGCTGCCGTATAGACAGGTCATGGCAATGAGCGCGTAAAAATTCTCTCGCATGAAATCAAGGCTGCCGGACGATAGGGAAATCTGCTCCACTGCCTGCGGTGGGTTGGTCAGCTCACGCACGGTATCCGCGATCAAGGCCGGGTCTTTGTGGGCGACCGTTGTAACAGTTGCCGTTACCTGCAAATAGCTGTCCAGCACGCTTTTTAGCATACTCTGGTTTAACCCGTCAGTTTTAACGGTGAGGGAGGGTGATTCGTCTATCACATAAATGCCGTCCACCTCTTCGCTTTCCAGCATCGAGAGCGCCTGTGCTTTGTTGGTATGCTGCGGCGTGATAAAAGCGTCTTCTCCACTGGCGAGCGATTCCAGTGTTTCCGAAAAGCTTTCGTTTTGCTGCTGCTCTACGATGGCGACGGGAATGGGCTCAAGCTGCTCGATATTGGTAAGAAGCTGGCCAAAGCTGACATAAAACAATGTCCCCAGCAAAATAGGGAAAACCAGCGTCCAGAACATATTGGCACGGTCTCCGAGGATGCATTTCAGCCTGTATTTATACAGCGTTTTCATTCGCTTTCCCCTCCGTCACGCAGCTCGCGCCCAGTGATTTCCAGAAACACGTCATTGAGCGTGGGCAGCTTTGCGTCCACAGTGCCAAACGGGATATCGTTTTTTTGCAGGTAATCCAGCACATGCAGCACATTATGCCCGCCTTTTTCGCAGTATATGGCAAGCAGGCCGTCGGCATAGGATGCGGAATACACATGGGGGAGTGCTTTTATTCCCTCCATTTGTTCGCCGGTAAATGCGGGAAGCTCGATGCGTATGGTTTCGCCCGCTTTTATCATGCGTTTTAGTTCTTCGCTGGTGCCTTCCGCCAGGCAGCGCCCCTTGTCCATTATCACAATCCGCGTACAGATTTGCTCTACCTCTTCCATATAGTGCGAGGTATAAATGATGGTGGCGCCCTGTTCGTTCAGCTTTACAATGCCGTCAAGTATATGCGCGCGGCTTTGTGGATCCACCGCCACGGTGGGCTCGTCCAATATGATCAGCTTGGGCTTGTGCGCGATGCCGCAGGCGATGTTGAGCCGCCGCAGCAGGCCACCCGAAAGCTTTTTTGGGTGAAATTTGCGAAACTCGTCCAGCTCCACAAAATCAATCGCTTCATCCACCAGCTCCTTGCGCAGCTGCTTGTCCTTCACGTACAGGCCGCAGAAATAATCAATATTTTCCTGTGTGGTCAGCTCTTCAAACACCGCTACCTGCTGCGGAACAACGCCGATCTCCTGCTTGATGGAATAGCTGGTGGGAGACATTCTTTTGCCGAAAATATCTACCTCACCCTTGTCGATGGTGAGAAGGGAAAGCAGGCAGTTGATGGCGGTGGTCTTGCCCGAGCCGTTGGGGCCAAGCAGGCCCAGGATTTCCCCTTCTTCGATCTTCAGGTTAAAATGGTCAAGCGCCAAAAGCTCCTTATACCGTTTCACCAGGTTTGTTGCATTTACAATTGTTTGCATCGGTTATGCCTCCTGTTAGTTCTGTTTTCATTATACTGGCAAAGCGGCAGGATTTGTAAGTGTGCAGCGTCACGCCTTGAAATGACAATTGTCATTTTATCCCCGGAGTACTATACTGAAAGCAGGAAAAAACAGGAGGCTGGAAATCGTGAGGTGGCTGGACAGGCTGTTGCTGTATGCGCTTGGCATGATACTGCTCTCGGGGCAGGCGGTGGATACTGTTTTTGTCGTTGCATTTGTTGCAGCGTTTACGGCGGCGTGCCTGGCGGGGTATGTGGCAAATAAAGCTATGATTGTGGCGATTTGCGGTATATGGGTGGTGGTGTCGTTTATGTCACCTGCGTTTGTGTTTTTCTGGCCGCTTTTTGTATATGAGGTTTTTTTGCACAGGCTGTATCCGCTTATGGTGCTGCCTGTGGTGTGTATTTTGTGGAACGCGGGCGGCTATGCAGCGCTGGAGGTTATGATGCTGGTTTTTGCCTGTGCGCTGGGCGTCTTTTTGGCGGTGCGTGGCACAAAGGCAGAGCGACTGGCGCGGGAGGTGCTTGATGTGCGGGATGCCGCGAGGGAGGCGAGCCTGGAGCTTGGGCAGCGCAACAAGGAGCTTGTGGAAGCGCAGGATTATGAAGTGCGCATTGCCACGTTGACGGAACGGGGCAGGATTGCGCGGGAAATACATGATAATGTGGGGCATATGCTGACGCGCGCCATGCTGCAAACGGGCGCGGCAATAGCAACGGCAAAGGATGAAAACGCGCGCGCCGGGCTGGAGGAAGTGAACGAAACGCTGGCACTTGCCATGAACAGTGTGCGCCAAAGCGTGCACGGGCTGCGAGACGAGTCGTTTGACTTGTATGGCATGGTGCAGGCGTGTGTGCGGGATTTTCCGGGGTATGAATGTAATCTTAATTATGACATGGGCAAAAAAGCGCCGCGCGATGTGCAGTATTGTTTTGCCGCGGTAATCCGCGAGGCGTATTCCAACGTGCAGCGTCATTCCAACGCAACCCGTGTTACAATCGATTTACAAGAGCATCCGGCGTTTTACCGGCTGTTGTTTCAGGATAACGGCACGCAAAAAAAGAAAATGGATAAAACGGGTATGGGACTGGAAAACATGAAGGAGCGCACGCGGACGTTGAGCGGGCAATTCCATGCCCAGTGGCAAAAAGGATTTTCTATTCATATTATGATACCCAAGGAAAAACAGGAAGGGGAAGCATGAGGATCATTTTAGTGGATGATGACCCCGTGGTAACGGCGTCGCTTAAAACAATATTGGAGGCGGACGGGGAAATTGACGTTGTAGGGATTGGAAATAACGGCAATGAGGCGGTTCACCTGTACCAAGCACACCAGCCGGATATTGCGTTGCTGGATATTCAAATGGGGGAGCTGAGCGGGCTGGAAGCGGCAAAAGAAATCTTGCAGCAGGACCCAAACGCAAAAGTATTGTTTTTGACAACATTTTCAGATGATGATTACATTGTTTCCGCGCTCCGTATAGGGGCAAAGGGCTATATGCTGAAGCAGGATTTTGATAAAATAGTACCTGCCATCAAGGCGGTGTATGCCGGGCAGAGTGTGCTGGGGAGTGAGGTAATCACCAAGCTGCCTACGTTGATGGAGCACACAAACAAAAAAGACCTGTCCCGTTTTGGCATCGAGGCAAAGGAAGAGCAGATCATTTCCCTGGTGGCGAAGGGCCTTTCCAACAAGGAAATTGCATCCATCGTATATTTGGGGGAAGGGACGGTGCGCAATTATATCAGTGCCATACTGGAAAAGTTGGGGCTGAGGGACAGGACACAGCTTGCCGTTTTTTATTATACATCAGGGGCAATGCCTCCTCCTTTGGGTCGGCGCTGATTGCAATGGTTGCTTAATACAAAAAAGCCGCGGTGTTTCGGGTGGTAGGCATTGCTACGCCCGTGTGGTAAAATAGGAGCGACAAGCTATTTTCATATCAAAAAAATGGCGGAGGGACGCCTATGTTGGTTTATGAGATTCTGGATAAAAAAAGAAAAGCACAGGTGCTTACCGACGAAGAGATTTCTTTTATGGTGGATTCGTATACAAAAGGAGAGGTGCCGGATTACCAAATGGCAGCCTTTTTGATGGCGGTGGCGATGGGCGGAATGGATGACGCGGAAACGGCGGCGCTCACCAAGTGCATGGTGAAATCGGGCGAGATGGCCGACCTTTCCTCCATACGGGGCGTTAAGGTGGATAAACATAGCTCTGGTGGCGTGGGCGACAAAACAAGCCCGGTTGTGGGCGCTATTGTGGCGGCGTGCGGTGTGCCTGTCGCCAAGATGTCCGGGCGTGCGCTTGGTTTTTCGGGCGGCACGTTAGATAAGCTGGAGTCTATCCCCGGTTATACGACAACAATCGGCAAGGAGCGGTTTTTTGAAATCGTCAATTCGGTGGGCGTCAGCATCATTGGGCAAACGGGCAATCTTGCGCCTGCGGATAAAAAGATATATGCGCTTCGCGACGTTACCGCAACGGTAGAGAGTATCCCGCTTATCGCTTCCAGCATCATGAGCAAAAAGATCGCAGGCGGTGCGGACGCGGTCCTGCTGGACGTGAAGGTGGGGAATGGCGCGTTTATGAAGGATGAAAAGAGCGCCGCAGATCTTGCGCGGTGCATGGTGGCGATTGGCAAAAGCTTTGGCAAGGAAACGGTTGCGCTGCTGACGCAGATGAACCAGCCGCTTGGTTGGAATGTTGGCACTGCGCTTGAAATTGCGGAAATGATTGGTATCCTCAAAAACGAAGTACATGGCGATGTGCGGGAACTCTGCCTCTTGTTAGCTGCCAATATGCTCTATCTTGCGGGCAAGGGCAGCATGGAGGAATGTGATGCCATGGCTGGGCAGGCGCTTGCGGATGGCAAAGCGTTTGAAAAATTCCGGGCAATGGTGCAGGCGCAGGGCGGGGATGTAAGCGTTGTGGATGAACCGTCATTGTTTCCGCAGGCGAAGTATATAGAGCCATGCCGTGCGCGGCAGGCGGGATATATCCAGTCTTTTCAAACAGACCAGGTGGGCATGGCCGCTCTTGTATTGGGTGCGGGGCGGGAGACAAAAGATGCGTCTATCGATCATGCGGCAGGGATCCGCTTGTGCGTAAAGCAGGGGGATCATGTGGAAGAAGGCAGTGTTCTTGCTTACCTTCACACGTCAGATGAAGGCAGGCTGGCACGCGGGCAAGCGCTGATGAAGGACGCCATTTCCATAGGAGCGGATAAGCCAGAGCCATTGCTGCTTGTTTATAAAAGAATTCCCGATGACGGGTGAAGGGGGAAGTGTCGTGAGTATCAATGACAAGGAGCTTGTGAAGCTGGCGTTTCAGGCGCGGGAGCAGGCCTATGCGCCGTATTCGGATTATTTGGTGGGTGCTGCGCTTTTGGCAAAAAACGGGCAGGTGTTTTTGGGCTGCAATGTAGAAAATGCGGCCTATTCGCCCAGTAATTGCGCGGAGCGCACAGCTTTTTTTAATGCAATTTCACAAGGGGTGCGGGAATTTGAGGCAATTGCCATTGTGGGCGGCGAACGCGACACGCCACAGGATGGTTTTTCTTACACATTCCCATGCGGGGTATGCAGGCAGGTGATGCTGGAATTCTGCGAAGCAAAGGAGTTTCGGATTATCACGGCGAAAAGTGTGGATGAGATTACAAGCGCCACGCTGGAGCAGCTTGTGCCCATGAAATGGCCGGAGCATCCGCTTGGGAAATCCACAACACCACGGTAGGGCCTGCCACAAAACGTGTTTTTATGTTGATGTACAGACATGTTTGTGTTTTGCGGTCTGTGCACATTGCTATCGATGTATGCGTTTGCTACAATAAAATCAAATAGAACCCGCCTGTCCGGGCGGTATGCGTCAGGCGCGGAATATCCGGATAATTTTGTTGTTACGGGAGTGAAGAAAATGAAAAACGGTATTTGTGTTGCGGGGAATGCAATTGTAGACATGCTTTACCCAATCGAAAGGTATCCGAAGCCGGGGGAGCTTACGACGATCAGGGAAGGAATCTCCCGTTCGACAGGCGGCGCTTTGTGCAATGTCATTATGGATCTTGCGCAGATTGACCCCAAGCTGCCGCTTCACGCGATTGGTATTATTGGCGATGACAGCGAGGGTGATTTTGTGCAGGAGCAGCTTGCGCGGTTTGCCAATATATCGCTTGCGGGGCTTAAGCGGACAGATGAGACAAAAACGTCCTTTACTGCTGTGATGAGTGACGAAAGCACAAAGCAGCGCACGTTTTTCCAATACAGGGGTGCAAACGCCGGGCTGTGCGAGGACGATTTTGATTGGAACACGATTGAGTCGGATTTGCTGCACATTGGCTATATCCTTTTGCTGGACACACTGGATGAAGAAGACGCGGAATATGGAACAAAGATGGCGCGGCTGCTGAAAAGCGCACAACAAAAAGGAATCAAAACATCTGTTGATATTGTGAGCGAAACGGGGGAACGGTTCAAAAAGCTGGTGCCGCCAGCGCTTAAATATACGGATTATTGTGTTATCAATGAGATAGAAACACAGCAGGCGACGGGTATTGTGCTGCGGGATGACAACGATGCGCTTGTGCACGGAAACATAAAAAAAGCGCTGGAAGCGTTGTTCGCTATGGGTGTTTCCACCTGGGCGGTAATCCATTCGCCGGAGGGCGGCTTTGCGATGGATAGCGCGGGTAATTATGCGGAGAAGCCGAGTGCCAGTCTGCCCCCCGGATACATCAAAGGCACTGTGGGCGCTGGCGACGCGTTTTGCTCGGGTGTGCTCTATGCGATCTATAGCGGTGAAACGTTGGAGACTGCCATCATGATGGGACATGCGGCGGCAATCTGCTCGCTTTCGCAGGAGGACGCTACGGCGGGCCTGTGCACGATGGGTGAGGCGCTCAAGGTTTATGAGGAGTATGCTGCCAAATGAAAAAAGCGGTGATGTATGGCGCGGGTAATATTGGCCGAGGGTTTATTGGCAAAGTCTTTTCAGACAGCGGCTATGAGGTGTGCTTCATTGATATTGACGAGCAGGTGATTGACGCGTTTAATGACAAGCGCGAATATAGGGTGCATATCGTCTCAGATGAAGAAGAACATTACGAGACAGTGACAAATGTGTATGCGGTGAACGCGGCCAGCCCACAAGCGGCGCAGGAAATTGCAGACTGCGATATTATGGCGACTGCGGTTGGGGTCAATGTGCTGCCGTACATTGTGGAGAACATTGCAAAGGGGATTGCGCTGCGCATGGAAAACGGCGGCGGCCCACTGGATGTTATATTGGCGGAGAACCAGCTTGACGTGGACAAGATCATGCGGGAGATGATTTATAAGCGCCTGGATGCGGGTACAAAAGCATGGACGGATAAAAATCTCGGTTTGGTGGAGGCCTCTATTGGCCGCATGGTGCCCCCACTTACCCCGAAAGAAAAAGCAGCCGACCCGTTGCTCATTGCCGTGGAGCCATATGCGGAGCTGCCGGTAGATTCGCAGGCGTTCAAAAACGAGATTCCGGATTTGGTTGGATTAAAGCCGTTTTCTCCATTCAGTTTTTATATCAAAAGAAAGCTGTTTTTGCATAATATGGGACATGCGGTGTGCGCCTATCTTGGCTGGCAAAAGAGATATGAATATATCTCCCAAGCAATCCGTGACGCGGAAATTTATGATATGACAGGCAGCGCGATGCAAAGTGTGGTGGAAGCGCTTCACAGGGAATATAGCCAGATACCCCAAGAGGAAATACAGGCGAACAAGGACGACCTGTTGCACAGGTTCCACAACCGGGCACTAAAGGACACGATAAGCCGTGTGGCGAATGACCCCATACGCAAGCTGAGGAGCAATGACAGGCTTGTGGGCGCGGCGCTCTATTGCCTAGAGTGGGATGTGGAGCCGGCATATATCGTAAAAGGGATTGTTGCGGCGCTTTGCTATGATAATGAGGCCGATGAAGCCGCGCAGAAAGTACAGGCGCTAAAAAAGGAAAAAGGAATAGACGCGGTGCTGGAGGACATGCTGTCTATCCGCCCTTCCTCGCAGCTTGCGCAGTTGATTAAAGCACATATGTAATTTAGATAAACTGTAAGATTGCAGTTAATAAAAAACGCCCGGGCATTGCCCAGGCGTTTTTGTTTTGTTTCTTATCCCTATAGTTTTTGTGATTTTAACCGTTCAGTTTAAAACCACGTGTTTGTAACATCAATGCGTCTTATTTATTCTGCCGCATCTTCACCGGCATCGTCAGCGTTATCCGCGTCAGCAGCATCAGCAATTGCGCCGAAGCCAGCCTGGTCGATGAATTTCGGATCATTGATATCTGTTACAAACGAATCGTTTGCATAGCCTTCCAGGAATGCAGCAACATCTGTTACAGGAACAAGGGAGGCTTTAACGTCAGCGATATTGTCAACGTTGTAAGGTGTCAGGTAAGGATGTACAAACTTTCTGTATTCCTGGCCTGTGAAGTAACCGTTGATCATCTGGAACAAGGTGCTACCTTCCAGAGATGCAGCCTGGTTAACGTCCATTGTGATTTCGCCGTTTTCTACCCAGCCCCAAGACATTTCGCGGCCGTTGCAGGAACCGATCCAATAATCATCAGCATTCAGACCAGCTTCTTCCATAGCGGCGATAACGCCTTCTGTCATCGGGTTGTTGTGTACATATACGCCGTCGAAACCATCAGCGCCCAGAGACGTGATAGCATCTGTCATTGCGCTCTGTGCAGGTTCTGCCATCCAGTTGCCGGAAGCCCAGAATACGATCTCAACATCCTGCGTGCCGTCAAGCTTCAGGGAATCCTTCTGCTCAGCGATTTCCTGTGCGGAGAAGCCGCCCAGGCTCTTGCCAGCATCTTCATAAGCCTGCAGCAGTCCGAGGGACTGTGCACCAGCTGTGCCCTGGCCAAGAACGCCTTCGATGTTGATGATCTTTGTTACGCCACGTGCCATAGCGTCTTCACCTGCGTATTTACCAGCAGTAATGAAGTCATAGCAGCTGGAACCAGCAGCGTCAGCAGCATTCGGCTGATCAGCAAATGTGTGGCAAGCGCCGAAGTAAGGAATGCCGGCGTCTTTGCACTTAGCGATACATTCGCTTGTTGTGTTCGGGTTGTTCTGGATTACGATAATCGCATCATAACCGGACTGAATGTAGTTCTCTACAGCTGTCAGCTGTTCGTCAGCTGTGCTCTGGCCGATCTGATAATCGATTGTCCAGTTCAGGTCATTCATGTCAGAGATGCCTTGCATCGCGTCATTTATGATCTGATAGTAAGAGTCAGCAGCGTCAGCGTAGAAGCCGATCTGAAGATCTTTTGCATATTCGCCTTCAGCAGCGGGCTCTTCCTCAGCAGCGGGCTCTTCAGCAGCAGGCTCTTCAGCAGCAGGCTCTTCAGCAGCAGGCTCTTCAGCAGCGGGTTCTTCAGCAGCCGGAGACTCAGCAGCAGGCTCTTCTTTGGGAGCGCAAGCAGCAAACAGAGCGACTGCCATAACTACACATACGAGAATAGCAATAATTTTTTTCATTAGTTTTCCTCCTAATTTCCAAGTGTACCAACTTACAGGGATAAGTCTGGTATATATATCACCGGTATTAATTACCGGGATATAGCATATTTTATGGGACTATTGTTTGTTCGTGCTTTCACCGGCACCAGATTGCGTGCCCGCCAGATTTTGCTGTTTTAGCTGGCGGCGAGCCTGTATGGTGTTGGTGATAGCTCCGGCGGAAACCGCGGCAATGATGATAAGTCCTTTTGCAACATATTGCCACTCCGCCTGTAGCCGTAATATATTCATACCGTTTGCAATGGCACCCATCAATAGAGCGCCCAGGAATACGCCCCACGCGTTTCCTTTACCACCCGACATGGCCACCCCGCCCACTACAACGGCGGCGATAACGTCAATTTCCAAGTTTTGACCAGTAGTTATTATAGCAGTATTTACACGTGCAAGCAAGCATACGGCACCAATACCTACCAGAAGGCCGTTCAGGGAGTAGGTAGACATCAATGTGTTTTTAACGTCGATACCGGCAAGGTAAGCTGCTTGCGGGTTTGCGCCCACAGCATAGATGCGACGGCCGTATTTTGTATACTTCAGCAGCCACCAAATCACAATGGTTACGGCAATAAAGATGAACAGGTAAGGCGGAATGTTCAAGTTAAGTCCGCTCGTAGGATCCTTCAGCTCGGGGATAACTGTGTCTTTCAAGCCGTCGAGTGCACCGCTCATGCTAATCTCCTGCGAATTTACAATCAGGAGGGCAACACCGCGGAATGCAATCTGGCCGCCCAGTGTAATGATGAAGGGTTCCACGCCCAACCGTGAGATGATAAAGCCCATACCCGTTTCAAACGCAATGGCAAGCAAGATGGCAACGATGATTGCCGCGGCAAGGGGAAAATCCCAGTCGCGAAAGCTTTTTGCCAAAAACAACACGACGAAAGAAGTCAACATGCCGACAGAAAGATCGATTCCGCCGGAGATCATGACCAGGGTCATGCCCATTGCCATAATACCGACTGCCGAGATTTGTATGAATATGTTCATAATATTGGCAGGGCTGATCATGGATGGATAAGCGCCGCCGCCTGTTATAAGCTGCAAAACAACGACAGCTGCCATAAATGCTATGAATATGAGAAGGACGGTGGAATTTTCGCCCCTCAGAAATCCTTTTTTCTTTTTGGTCATGTCCTTGTTCATATTTTTGCTCCCCCTATAGAAAGTTCCAGAATATTTTCTTCAGATACTTCGTTTTTGCTGACTTCGCCCACCTGCCTGCCGTCTTTCATGACCATAACACGGTCACTCATAGAAACGACTTCCGGCATATCAGAGGACACCATGATGATTGCTTTTCCCTGCCTCAAAAGGTCAACCATGATTTGATAAATCTCTTGCTTTGCACCCACATCAATACCGCGGGTAGGTTCGTCAAATATGAATATTTCACCATTAGTGTTAAACCACTTAGCCAAAACAACCTTCTGCTGGTTACCGCCGGAAAGGTTGCCGGCAAGCACGCCTGCGTTCGGTGCCTTTGTGCCCAGTTTTTTGATGTACTCATCGCCAACTTTTTCTTCTTCCTTCGGCATAATCGTTGGTTTTTTTGTGTTAACCATATTGGCGATTATTGTGTTGCGCGCGATGGTGTGGATCAGGAATAAGCCTGTATGCTGGCGGTCTTCCGTAATATAACATATCTTATGCTTAATGGCATCCTTGGGGCTCTTAAAATCTACTTTTTCGCCCATGATGTAGACCTCACCATTCAACTTTTCAGCACCGCCCACAAGCAGGGTCATAAGCTCGCTGCGTCCAGAACCAACCATGCCGGAAAAACCAAGGATTTCGCCGCGCTTCACTTCAAAGGAAATGTCATAAACGCCGTTGCCGGTCAGGTTTTTCACCTCTAGCACAGTTTCGCCAGGGGTAAAGTGCTCCCGGTTATAAAACGCGGACGCGTCCCGGCCAACCATGTCACGTATGAGCTGCGGTTCATCCGTCGCATCACGGTCAACGGTTTTGATATATTGCCCGTCGCGCAGCACGGTAATACGGTCGGCAATTTTAAATACTTCATCAAGGTGATGGGAGATATAAATGATGCCAATGCCACGTGCTTTGATTTTGTTGACGATTTCAAGCAGGTTGTCGATCTCGGAAACAGAGAAAGAAGCAGTAGGCTCATCAAGTATGATAACCTTGCGGTCAAACACGAGTGCTTTTGCAAACTCTACGATTTTCTGCTCGCCGGAAGAAAGATTTTCTACAAGGTCGTCAGGATTCAGGTTTGTGTGGAGATATTCCAACACTTCCTTTGTTTTCTTGGTCATCTCCGCTTTTTGCATAATACCGTTTTTGGTGATTTCCATACCGGCAAAAATGTTTTCCGTAATGGACAACGGGCCAAAAATAGTATGCTCTTGGTATATTGTTTGAATTCCAAGCTTCATTGCAAGGAAAGGATCCAAATGGACGGGCTTTCCTTCATAAATAATATTTCCGCCTTCATCAGGCTGATAGGCACCCGAGATGATTTTGATCAACGTAGATTTGCCAGCGCCGTTCTCACCGCAGATGCAGTGTACTTCGCCCGAATGCAAAGAAAATTGAATACCATTCAATGCCCTTACTCCGGGAAATGTCTTAGAAATATTATCTAACTTTAATATTTCTGCTGCCATAAAACACTACCTCCATGCAGGATTGTCTTGTTTATTGTAATGCTGTGGTTCATTTTCGGTACGCTTAATTGACAAGGGAAAAGTAAATCATAATGCCATCAAGCTCCTTACCGGTCTAGCGTTACTTTGCACAAGTCATCCGCTTCGCATAACTTTCAGAATATAGCTTTACTACCCTTCAATCAATCCTTCTATTATTACTGAATTTTGTGATGAAACGCACATTCTTTGCCATTTTGGCATAATACTGACAATACATGCCGATACTGACGGAATCGGCTTTTAGCTGCTTACTGATATGTGCTCGTGCACATTGCAAATACAGTTTAATATAGAAAATTGTGCTTGTCAACATTTTTTGTATAAATTACGAAGATATATTTATTCGTATGCCTAATTGTAATAATGCTGTTTTATTTTCGTAACAACCATTGACAACATACCGGAACTATATTAAACTAAGCGTACGGCGTGCTCGTGCACGCAATGTTAAACCATAAACTTGCTTGGGGGTAGGCCGCGTCAGGGTCTGCTGGTAGCAGAGACGTTTTCAGTCATGATAAAATTACATGGATTGCCTTTTTGCACAGCATTTTGTGCTGGAAGGGGGATGTAAGGTGTGATGCGGTTCACGGCCTTGCGTTACAAGCTAATTTTATCTGCTGCACAGATGGCAAACTGCCAGGTGTTTTGACTTTTAATTTCACTATTAATATAAAGGGCTGCTTTGGCCCGGGTAAATTGAAAAACAGAAAAGGAGAATAAAAAAATGGGCAGACCGGTAACGTTAATGACGGCACAATGGGGCGATTTGGGCTTTGAGGAGCTGTGTAAGCTGGCAAAGGAAATGGGCTATGACGGGCTGGAGATCACGTGCGGGCCGCACCTGGACACGGAAAAAGCAGCAAAGGACCAGGGCTATTGCGACGAGATCATTGCTACCATGGCAAAGTATGGGCTGAAGAGCTGGGCGCTGTCGGCGCACATGACAGGACAGTGCGTGGGAGACAAATGGGATCCGCGGCTGGACGGCTTTGCGCCAAACGCGCTTGCGGGCAAGCCGGAGGAAATCCGCGCGTGGGCCATCCAGGACATGAAATATGTGGCACAGGCCGCAAAGAACCTGGGGATTGAGGTTGTAACCGGGTTCATGGGGTCGCCTATTTGGGCATATTGGTATTCGTTCCCGCAGACAACGGAAGAGATGATAGACGCGGGGTTTGCGGAGATTGTGGAGCTGTGGACGCCCATCTTCGACGAGTTTGACAAATGCGGCGTGAAGTTTGCGCTGGAGGTGCACCCGACAGAGATCGCGTTTGACTATTACACAGCGGCGCGGCTGCTGGAGGAATTTGACTACAGGGAGACATTGGGGTTCAATTTTGACCCGTCGCATCTTTTGTGGCAGGGCGTGAACCCGACCATCTTCCTGCGTGACTTCATAGATTTTGTGTACCACGTGCACATGAAGGACGCGGCGGTGACGCTGGACGGCAAGGCGGGAATATTGGGCTCGTTCATCACGTTTGGCGAAACAGAGCGCGGTTGGAACTTCCGGTCATTGGGGCACGGGGATGTGAACTTTGAGGAGATCATCCGCGAGCTGAACCAGTACGGGTATGACGGGCCTCTCTCTGTGGAATGGGAAGATAGTGGCATGGAGCGTGTATACGGCGGAACAGAAGCGGCTGCTTTTGTGCGCAAGGTGGACTTCAAGCCCTCAGACGTTGCCTTTGACAAGGCCATGGCCAACGAGTAAAAACTTAGTTAATATATTGAACGGTTACAACGGAAGGAGAAGAGGAATATGGCAAAGAGGAAACTAAGATATGGCATGATCGGCGGCGGGCCGGGCGCATTTATCGGCGCGGTGCATCGGGCGGCAATCAGGCTGAATGATGAGGCGGAGCTTGTTGCGGGATGCTTTTCTAACATTAAAGAAGAGCGCGACCAGGCACTGGAAGAGCTGCAAATTGACGCTGCGCGTAATTATGAAACCTATGAAGAGATGGCTGAAAAAGAAGGCGCACGCGAGGACAAGCTGGACTGGGTTGATATCGTGACGCCCAACCGCTTCCATTATCCTGCCGCTAAACTGTTTTTGGAAAAAGGAATCAATGTGGTTTGCGAAAAACCGCTGGTATTTACTGTGGAAGAAGGCGAAGACCTGAAGCGGATCGCAAAGGAAAATGGCTGCCTGTTCTGTGTCACTTATACTTACACAGGCCATGTGATGACGCGTGAGGCGCGTCAGCTTGTGCGAGATGGGGTGATTGGCGATATCCGCATGGTGATGGGTGAATATCCACAGGATTGGCTTTTGGATTCGCTTGATACAATTACGGAAGACAACAAGCCATGGCGCGCGGACCCCGCACTTTCGGGGAGGAGCGCTGTCGGCGCCGACCTTGGCACACATATCGAAAACTGGGTGGACTATGTGACCGGCCTTAAGATAGACGAGCTTTGCTGTAACCTTGATGCGCTCAGCGAGGGCGCTGTGCTGGACAACAACTTGGAAGCGCTGATCCGCTTCAAGGGTGGTGCGACAGGTATGTACTGGACGTCGCAGGTGGCGATTGGTTTTGATAATGCCCTTAAGATTCGCATTTTGGGCTCCAAGGGAACAATTGAATTTGTACAGGAGGAAAACAATTACCTGCGTGTATCTTTAAGAGGCAAGCCGCCGATGATCTACAGCCGCGGCTGCGGATACCTGACGGACGAGGCGAAAAAGTATGTGCGCGTACCATGCGGCCATCCAGAGGGGCTTACCGAAGCGTTTGCAAACATCTACAAAGATTTTTGCCGGGCATTGCACGACAAGCTTGACGGCAAGCAGGTGAATGAGGACGATTACGGCTATCCCACCATACAAATGGGGATTGACGGCGTGAATTTCTTTAACAAGTGTGTGGACAGCTCGGAAGCGGGCGGTACATGGGTGAAGATGGATTAAACTAAACACTCTGCACAGGCATGATGATGCGGTGTAATAACAGCCGGAAGGGGCAAAATGCTTCTTCCGGCCTTTGAAGCAAAGGAGAGTAATCATGAAATTTGGTATGAATTCATTGGCGTGGCAGTCGCCTTTTTCTGATCCGATGGGAATGCTGGAAAAAGCGAAAAAATATGGCTGTGATATCTTCGAGATCGCGGCTGAGGACTTTAGCACATTCAGCCCGGACGCGGTGAACGATGCGGTTCAAAAAACCGGTATTCCGGTATACACAATATGCGGCGCGTATGGCGACACGCGTGATATTTCTTCGGAGAATCCGGAGTATAGGCAAAACGCCATCCAATACAACAAGGATATGATAGACCTGTGCGTGAAAATTGGCGCCAAAGTAGTGGCGGGGCCGATGTATTCGGCCGTGGGCAAGGCGCGCCAATGCAGCGAGGATGAGAAAAAGCAACAGTGGGACTGGGCGGTAGAAAATCTTCGCATTGTGGCGGATTATGCGAATGAAAAGGGTATAAAGCTGGGCATAGAGCCGCTGAACAGGTTTGAGACAGACTTTATCAATACGGTGGAGCAGGGGCTGGACCTGATTGCGCGTATCGATAAGCCGGGCGTGGGATTTTTGTTGGACACATTCCACATGAATATTGAAGAATCCAATATTCCAGCAGCAATCCGCTCGGCAAAAGGAAAGATTTATGATATGCACTGCTGCGCCAACAACCGCGGTATTCCGGGCGAGGACAACTTCAATTGGCCGGCGATTGCCGATGCGGTGAAGGATGCGGGATATGACGATTATATCCTGATCGAGTCGTTCACGCCTGATTGCGTGGAGATTGCTAAGGCGGCGTCCGTATGGCGGCCATTTGCGGAATCGCCTGAGGCGATTGCGGAGAGGGGCATTCCCTTCCTTAAGAAAACATTTACAAAATAAAAAACAGATAAAAAACAACCGGGGCTGTGGAACCGCCGCAGCTCCGGAATAGTTTTGCGGCGGGACAATGCTGCGTGGAGGAAAAGAGTATGATGGGGAAAAATATACCAGAAGTAAAACTTGGGATTATTGCGGTTAGTAGGGATTGTTTTTTAATCTCGCTTTCCGAGCGGCGCAGGGCAGCGCTGATAGAGGCTTGTGGCAAAAAAGGCATTTCTGCCTTTGAAGCAAAAACAACGGTAGAAAACGAAGTTGATATGATAAAGGCGGTAGAAGAGGTGAACGCCGCAGGGTGTAACGCTTTGGTAGTGTTTTTGGGCAACTTCGGCCCGGAAACACCCGAAACATTAATTGCGCAGAGGTTTGCCGGGCCGGTGATGTATGCGGCGGCCGCAGAGGAAACGGGGAAAGACCTGATAGGCGGCAGGGGCGACGCATATTGCGGAATGCTCAATTGCTCCTATAACCTGGGGTTGCGTAAGCTGAAGGCTGTGATTCCCGAATACCCTGTGGGAACGGCGGATGATATTGCAAGCATGGTGCTGGATTTTATTCCCGTGGCGCGGGCGCTCATTGGCCTTGCCGGGCTAAAAATCATCTCCTTTGGGCCAAGGCCGCAAGATTTCTTTGCGTGCAACGCGCCTATCAAAGCGCTTTATGACATGGGCATAGAAGTGCAGGAGAATTCTGAGCTTGACCTGCTTGTTGCGTATAAAGCGCACGCGGGAGACAAGCGCATCGACGATGTTGTGGCCGACATGGCAAAGGAGCTGGGCACGGATGGCAACGGTTATCCCGACCTGCTGCCGCGTATGGCGCAGTTTGAGCTGACACTTCTGGACTGGGCGGAACAAAACAAAGGCGCGCGGGAGTATGTGGCGTTTGCCAACAAATGCTGGCCCGCGTTCCCCACAGAGTTTGGATTTGAGCCGTGCTATGTAAACAGCCGCCTGGCGTCGCGAGGCATTCCGGTGGGGTGCGAGGTGGACATCTACGGCGCGCTTTCCGAGTATATCGGTGCCTGCATCTCGCAAGACGCGGTAACACTGCTGGATATCAACAACACAGTGCCTGCCGACCTGCACGCGGAGGAGATCAAGGGCAAATACGACTATGCGCTGACAGACACGTTCATGGGCTTCCATTGCGGCAACACACCATTTTGCAAGCTTAATGGCGGTGCTGTGAAGTACCAGCTAATCCAGAACCGCCTGATTGAAGACGGTGGCGAGCCTGATGTGACACGGGGCACGCTGGAAGGCGATATCGCACCGGGGAAAATCACATTCTTCCGCCTGCACAGCAATGCGGACACGTCTTTACAGGCATATGTGGCACAGGGCGAGGTTCTGCCGGTGGCAACGCGCTCGTTTGGCGGCATCGGTATTTTTGCCATCCCGGAGATGGGGCGTTTTTACCGTCATGTGCTGATTGCAAAGCATTATCCACATCACGGTGCGGTGGCGTTCAGCCACATTGGCAAGGCGCTTTTCACGGTGTTCCAATACCTGGGGGTAGAGGACATTGCCTTCAACCAGCCTGCGGGAATGCTTTATAAAACGGAAAATCCTTTTTAACAGGAAAGGCAGTATATGGCAGTAACGATTAAGCAGGTTGCGGAAGCAGCCGGAGTGTCGCGTGGCACGGTGGACAGGGTGCTTCACAACCGCGGTGGTGTGCGCCAGGAAGTAGCGGAGCATATACACGAAATAGCGGCGCGGCTGGGGTATTTCCCCAACCGCGCGGGCAAGATGCTGGCCGCGAGAAAGCAGCCGGTGACGATTGGTTATGTTTTGCCCAGCGTGGGCAATGCTTTTTTCGAGGATGTAAAAAAAGGAATTCATGCGGCGGAGGCGGAAATGCGCGATTTTGGCCTCCGCCTGAAAATTGCGGAGATAAAGGGTTTTTACCCGGACAGCCATATCAAAGCGATCCGGGAGATGGTGGCCGATGGCTGCAACGCGCTTTGTGTGACGACGGCAGACACGCCAGAGTTGCGCAATTGCATTGATGAAGTGGTAGATAGCGGCATTCCGGTTATCACGATTAATACAGACCTCAGCGGCACAAAACGGTTGTGCTATGTGGGCAGCGATTATATCAAAGCGGGAGGCACTGCGGCGGGGCTACTGGCTCTCTGCCACAACGCAATGTGTGTTAAGGTGCTGGTTGCCACCGGGTCGCTTGATGTAAAAGGGCATAACGACCGGATCGCGGGGTTTCGCGATACGCTGGAAAAAAAGAATATCCCATACAGGTTGCTGGATCTTTACGAAACGCAGGACGACAACGAAATTGCGTATAGCAAGACAAAAGCAATGCTGAAGGAGCACGAGGACGTCAGCTGCATCTATGCTGTGGGCGCAGGCGTGGAAGGTTTGTGCAAGGCGGTAAGTGAGCTGCCGACCAAACGAAGGAAAAACCTCAGGGTGCTTTGTTTTGACGATTTTGGCACCATCCGGCAATATGTCAAAAAGGGAATAATTGATTTTGTGGTTTGCCAGGAGCCGGCGCAGCAGGGATACCAGTCGGTAATAAAGCTGTTTAATTACCTGCTGGACGGCAGCAAGGGCAAGCTGAATAATTACATCACAAAAGCGGTAATCAAAATTAAAGAGAATATTGAGCGAAATTAGTGTGGCAGTTCCGCACATTTTGTTGTATAATCTATTTATACGTATCAATAGCCTATCGAAAAAGCGGCCGCAGGTGGTGGCCTTGGAGCATTGCACAAAAATCTAATAATATGGAGAGGTGAACGGAAATGAAGAAAATATCTGTTGGAAGCTGGGCTTATATTTTTGCCGGAAACGAGATTCTTTTGCCCGAGCTTTGCGAAAAGCTGAGCGGGCTTAAGTTTGATGGCATTAGCATGGGCGGATTCAAGCCGCACGCAAACCCCGAGCTGTATGACACGCCGGAAAAAAAGGAAGGGTTGAAAAAGCTGCTCAGCGACAACAATCTGGAAGTGGCGGAATATGCCTGCGACCTTTGGAGCCTGGATTCCATTAAGCAGAAGGACGAATGGGTTGCGTTGTTTGAGGTGAGCGCAAAGTTCTGCCAAGATATGGGTTGGAACATGATTCGCGTGGACAGCGGCACTCCCCCCATCCTGCCGGAAGGCATGAGCTATGACGAGGCAAAAGCCATCATTACAGATAACTTCAAAAAAGTTGCCAAAATCGCCCAAAAATACGGCCTGGAGGTCGTGTGGGAGTTTGAGCCCGGCTTTATGATCAATGAGCCAAAGGTGATATTGGAAGTGCTGGAGGCGGTGGGTGAGCCGAATTTCTCACTGCTGTTTGATACCTGCCACGCACATATGTTGGCGGTAAAAGGTTCCAGGCACATTGCACCGAATGGCATATTGCCCGGCGGTGTGGAGGAGTTTGCCGAGATGTGCAAGGGCAAAATAGGCATTGTCCACCTGATTGATTCGGATGGAGAGCTTAACAGCGAGGGTACAAGCGTACACGCGCCGTTTGGCACGGGGGAAATCAATTTTGATTCGGTAATCCCGGCAATTCTGAACAAGGGCGAATATACCACGGACTGGTGGGCGATCGACCTGTGCGAGTGGCCTGACCCATGGCCTGTTACCGCGGATAGCAAGGCGTTCGTGGACAAGATCAACGAAAAATATTGCAAGTAATTTCTTCTGAAAAACGGTCGTTCCTATAAGGGATGGCCGTTTTTTGACTTTAAATTACAGATGCACCTCCAGGTAAGAGCGCAGGTTTACATCGCGCGTAAGCTGTAGCTTCTTGCGGATATTCAACCGATGAAAATCGACTGCCTTTTGTGTAACACACAGCTTGTCCGCGATCTCCTTGGAGGAGTAGCCTTCCTTGATCAGCGAGGCAACCTGCAGCTCGCGCGGGGTTAGCCCGGCAATGGTGGTGCTGCGTTTTTTGGTGATGGGGTAAACAATTTCGTCAATCAGCCCGTTCACCATGTCAACATTCTCTGGATTTACAGTCTTTTTGAGGTATTCCAGCGACGGCTTAATAAACTTTTCCACATTGGTGCTGATGGTGGTTTCCAGCTCCTCGCTGCTTTGTTTTTTTTGCTGCAAAATATCAGCAAGCAGCTTGTTCTGGTATTCCAGCGCTTCAAAACGCTGCGCAAGCTCATTCATATTTTCCACCATGCTGTTCTGGAAGGTCACATCGCGTACATATTCCATAATCAGCACAATCTCATTTTTGGAATTCAAAACGGGGATGGAAAAGATCTGGTGCCAGTTGCTTTCCCGGCCTTCGCGGTCATAGCGAACCACAGCAGTCTGTGGTTTTTTGGTTTGCATGCACAACAGGGAGGGGCAGTCCTTACACGGGCTTTTGAGCGAGTGGTAAACATCATAGCACCGCTTGCCAATCGCGTCGCCCTGGTCGGTATAAATATACCGCATTGTGGCATTCATATATCGGATGTTCAGATCAAGGTCAAGCAGGCTAACGCCATCCTGTATGCTTTCGATAATTGTTTTAAACAAACCGGGATTGTCAAAAAAATCCTGCTCGCTTTCGGCGGTAAGCTCGCTTTTTGCCTCGGGTGTAAATAGCCATGCGGCTTTGTTTGCGGGGTCTGTCATCTGGTATTCCTCCTATTTGTGCTGGTATCCAGTATAACGCGTAGAAAGCCTTGTGTCAAAAGGAGAATTCAAAAAAATCGATCAACGCAATACCAAGGCATAACTGGTAAAATAATACCAGCCATACACTAGTAATAAACAAGTGTTTTGTTGGGATTGCTACTAGTATAATATTGCCATAGAATAGAGTTGTGATGAACATTCATTATGTTAGTGGAAGCAACAAATGCTGTATCGAGATAAATATATTACAATCATTTGTTGATGAAGCAATGCAGCTTGCATGATTGTACTGACGGCAGTCAGGTCGCTGCAACAAATCCATGTCAAAGATAAAAAACGGAGGTCGAAATTATGAGTCAAGAAGCTTTATTCTCCCCAATAAAGATTGGGAGCAAGACTGCGCCAAACCGCATTGTTATCAACTCTATGGAGTGCTGTGATGCGCTGGACAACGGCGATCCAAGCCCAAAAACCTATGAGCGCTATGAAAACCTGTTCAAAGGACAACCAGGCGTTATTATAGGCGAGGCGATTACCCCCCAGTATGACCATATCTCAAGGGAGCACCAGCTTTCCATAAAAGAGCACAATGTACCCGCTTTGAAAAAGTTTGTGGCGCATTTAAAGGAAATTAACCCTGACGTCATCTATATGCCGCAGGTTACCCACTCGGGCGAGATCAGTCATCCCCGGTTTTCCTCGCGTATCCGCGTAACGGAAGAGCCGCTTCCCGGTTATGAGAATTCCACGCTTGTGCGTGAAAAAGAAATAGAGCAGGTAATACAGGATTATGTGGACGGTGCACGGCGTTGCTATGAGATCGGCGCGGATGGCGTTGACCTGAAGCTTTGCCATGGTTATCTTGGCACACAGATTCTTCGCCCATACAATAAAGACAACTGGAAATATGGCGGCGCATGGGAAAACAGGCGTCAGTTTGCAATCGATGTTTATGATCGTGTGCGCGAGGCGGTTCCGGATGAGAACTTCCTGATCGGCTCCAAGATTTCTGTGTATGAGGGCTTCCCGGGTGGTGTAGGTACCCTGAACGCGAACAGCGCGTGCATGGATCTTACCGAAACGATAGACCTTGTTCAGCAGCTTGAAAAGCACGGTATGCAGTGGGTTCTGCAATCGGCAGGTTCACCCTCTCACACGCTCGATCTTGCACATCCTGATAAAAAATCTGCGGACTATGCGTATATGCACTTCTATTTCCAAAAGGTGCTGCGCGACGCACTGAAGCCTGAAACAGTCGTTATGGGTTCTGGTTATACAATTTACCGTGATGGCAATGTAAAAGTTGGCGGTAACAAAAAAGCGTTCCAGGCTGTGCTGCCGGAGAATAACTCTGTGCGCTTCTGGGGCAACAAAAACATCAATGACGGTGTTGTAGACGCGATTTCGATTGGACGCCAGTCATTTGCCGATCAGTTCACGCCGCAGAAAATGATGGAAAACCGCGACAAAGAGATCAAGTGGTGCACGCTTTGCGACCATTGCGTAGAGCTTTTGATCCAGCAATACAATGTAGGTTGTGCAACGTATGATAAGCGTTATACAGAAATCTACAAGCAGATGGTAAAAGAAACGGGCGGCATCAACGAGAAGCACACCTGAGGATATCTGGAATTATCGGCACTGGCCAATAGAAATGATAGTATCGACTCCAAAATACTCTTGAAAAAGAGCGGTAGGGCACAGGCTCTCCCGCTCTTTTTCCTGTATGCGGCACTCTGGAGTCAGCGGGAATCGGGTATGATTAAAAACCCGATTCCATCTACTGCAAAGGGCATTAAAGTATACAAAAAGCCCCGCTTCAATCAAAATGTGCGGGGCAGAAGCTTTCTATTATTCCGATTCTGTAGATTGCTCTTCGGTTTCTTGCTGCGGTTCTTCGCTTGGCTGTTCTTTTGTGGTTTGCAATAGAACCTGCCAGGCAAGGCCGCCGCTTTCAATGCTGATGTCTGCTACTACGCCCTCCGTAATATAAAAGCTGAGGCTATAGGTTGGGATTGTGCCAAAATCTTCCAGTGCTTGCCCATGTTCCTCCAAGTGGTCCAGCAGTAGCGGAATAGATACAAGCGTGCCGTCCAGATCCACAGCGTTGTATGCAACGGTGTAATCATAGGTATCTGCGCGGATACCGTTGTCATAGCTGTTAAAATGACCCAGGAATTCGCTGTATGTGATGTGGTCTGTGTCGCTGGCGGTAATCAGCGCGGGGATCACATCGTCATATGCCTCGGCAAGGTCTTCTGCCAGGCTGCCGATCTTTATGCCGCGCGCGGTAACGGGCGTGCCCTCGTCAAAGTCCAGCGAAAAAAAGACATAATCTTTTATGGTTGAGCCTGCCATCTGCACTTCGCCTACAGGGCTGGCAGGAGCATCTTCGTCTTCTTCTTCGCCATCTTCACTGTCTGCGTCTGCGGCCTCCTCATAAATGTCGTAGTCTGCAAAGGTCAATGCATTAACTGTGGCATCAGTGTCGTCTCCGCCCGTAAAAAAGGAAAGCACGCTGCAAGCGGACAAGGCAGCGGCACATAAAACAATACAAGCTATAACCATGCTCTTTTTCATAGTAATTTCCCCTGAGTTTATTATATCCATTATATAGCGCGCATGGGGCGGCTGTAAACCATTTTACAGTATATTAATTTAATGGAGTACATAAATGCGCTATGAAAACGTGTGCCGCATATCCCCAGGGTACACGCAGTATTTTACAGTACATGTTTGTAATACAATCATTCATTTGGATAGTATAAAAAAATCCTCCGCGTGAAGAGGATTAATTATTTGCCTGTTTATTATAAGCCGCACTATAGCACCTGTGACAGGAAGTTTTGTAGCCTGGGGTTTTGAGGATTGCCAAAAAATTCCGTGGGCGGTGCCTCTTCCAACACCTTGCCATCGTCCATAAACATCATGCGCGTGGCAACCTCGCGCGCAAAACCCATCTCGTGCGATACAACAACCATTGTCATGCCGTCATCCGCAAGCGCGTGCATAAAGTCCAGCACCTCGCCCACCATCTCCGGGTCAAGGGCAGAGGTCGGCTCGTCAAACAGCATGACGTCCGGGTTCATGGCAAGCGCCCGAACAATGGCGACACGTTGTTTTTGCCCACCGGAAAGCTGGGAAGGATAAGCGTCCAATTTGTCCAGAAGGCTGATGCGTGAAAGCAACTCTTTTGCCCTGTCCTTTGCCTGCCGCTCGTCCATCAGCCCCAGCTTTATTGGGGCGAGTGTAATATTCCCTTCCACTGTCATGTGGGGGAACAGGTTAAACTGCTGGAAAACCATGCCCATTTTTGCGCGCAGCCGATCAATCTCCTGCTCGCTGGCGCCAGTTAAAAGCTTGCCCTCAAACCACACCTCGCCGCTGGTGGGGATTTCCAAAAGATTAAGACAGCGCAAAAAGGTTGATTTGCCGCTGCCCGAAGGCCCAACAATAACGACCTTTTCACCCCTGCTGATCGTTTTGCTGATACTCTTTAAAACAAGGTTGTCCTTGAATTGCTTGCACAATTCCTTTGTTTCAATCAAATATTGTGTCGTTTCCATAACCGCTACCTCGCATCGCTTTCCGCCAGTTTTTTCTCCAGCTTTTTAAGTGCCCAGGTAAACAGCAGCACAATGCCCAGATAAATGAGCGCGGTTAAAATCAATGGGATAAATGCGTCAAAGGTTCGCGAGCGGATAAGCTGCGCGGCCATCGTTAGGTCGGTGACGGCAATAAATCCTAAGACAGAAGTTTCCTTTATCAACACAATAAACTCATTGCCCAGCGCTGGCAATACATTCTTAAACGCCTGCGGTAATATGATGGAGCGCATTGTTATGTTTCGCGGCAAGCCTAGCGAGCGCCCGGCTTCCATCTGCCCCCGGTCAATGGACATGATGCCCGCACGGATCACTTCGGACACATAAGCGCCGCTGTTAATGCCAAATGCAAGTGCGCCCACATACGGGGCCATTTTGTCCGAGGCAGCGCCAAAAATAATAAAATACATGATGAGCAGCTGCACCACAACAGGCGTACCGCGGATTACCGTGGTATATATTTCGCAGATTACTCCCAGCCATTTCATGCGACCGGAATAAACTACATTTACCTTTGCGATTGCCACAAGCGCGCCGATTACAATACCCAGCACAATGGCAATTCCTGCGACCATCAGTGTAACCAAAAGCCCGTCCATCAAAACCAGCCAGCGGTTATCCTGTATCAGCGTCCTGTAAATTTGACCCGGAATGTCTTCAAACATAGCGTCTTTTCCATTCTTTAGAATAAATAATCAAACAGCCCGGCGCAAAAAAGGCAAAGCTGTTTGGCGTTGTTTATACCGTTGCATGGGGCGCGCTGCCCCATATAGAAAAAATTCGCAAAGGAAGGCCGTCTTCCTTTGCGAATTGTGGCGTCATTATCTAAATTCCTTTACTTGCTTCCACATGCGTTGCCGTAAACTCTGCAATTTTACCATCAGCAATCAGCTTCTCGATCACGTTGTTTACTACTTCAAGCAATGCTTCATCGCCTTTGTTTACCGCGATAGCATATTGCTCGTCTGTCGATTCCATATCAAGCAGCGCAAGATCGGTGTTGTTTTCCACAATGCTTTGCGCGGGCAGCTCGTCCAGCACAACGGCGTCTAACCTGCCATTTTTCAGGTCCATTGCCGCTTCCAGCCCGGATTTAAACCGGCGCACGTCCGCGCCTTCTATGCTATCTGTGCAGTAAAGGTCGCCCGTGGTGCCCGTCTGCACGCCAATTGTTTTGCCCGCAAGGTCGTTCTCTCCTGTCACTTTGGGGTTTTCCTTGTTTACGATAATGATTTGTGTGGCATCTGCATAAGTGACGGAAAAGTCAACATTTTGCATACGCTCTTCATCCACGGTCATGCCGGCGGCAATCAAGTCGCCCTTGCCGCTTTTGAGTGCGGAGATCAACCCGTCAAAGTCCATGTGCACAGCTTCCAGCTCCACGCCAATCTCGTTGGCAATGGCCTGGCAGATATTCACGTCAATACCCACAACCTCATTGTTGGCGCCAAGGTATTCATAAGGGGGGAATTCCGCGTTTGTAAGCATTACAAGCTTTCCCTCCTCTTTTATTTTTGACACTCCGTCCTCTTTGGGCGCACAGGCCGTCGCAAATGTTGCGATCAAAAGCGCGCATAAGATCACGGTCAAAATCTTTTTCATAGTTCTTCTCCCATCATACCATTATTCAAAACGGCGTTATCGCCGCGCATACCCCATCATTATACCGCCTTTTTCAGATGTTGGCAAGAATTTATAACGAACCCTCCAATATACCGCGAAACATTTTCTCTACCTTGCCAAATGCCGCATAGTTTCGCAAATAGGTACGGTATTTTCCAATGTCGTTCTGCCATTCGCGTTCGTTTAGGTATTTTTGCACTACCTGCGCGGCAAAATCCTCTTTGCTGTCCGCTGGTGTAATCACTACTTCAATGCCGGGCAGGCCAGCCATGCCAGCACGGTTGGAGACAAGCGGCACGCCATAATACATTGCCTCCAATATCTTGCCCTTTGCCCCGGTATTGCCAATTGCCGGGGCAACGCATACACGGCAATTCCTGTAATAATTGGCTAAATCTTCGTCTGTCACATTTTCTGTGGCAAGGGTGTTTTTATCGGTACGATATCGTATATCCTGAGGCAGATTCGCGCCCACAATGGAAAAAGGAACGCCCGGAAGCGCCTGACGCACAAGAGGGAGTACTTCGTCGATAAACCACAGCACCGCGTCCACATTTTGCTTTTCGGAGAACGCCCCCACAAAAAGGAGCCCCTTGGTTTCTTCATAGGCTGTGACGCGTGGGGGGATATCGCAATAGAAATAGAGGGGAAGGAGGGCTGTTTTTATACCATAGCGCTCCGTAAGCACGTGCTGCTGGTTTTCATCAAACAGCAGCACCATATCTGCGTCATGCGCCACAATATAAGTAAGCGCCTGCTCCGGACTTGTATTGTCCTGCCCCTGAAAAAGCTCAAGGTTTATGGCGAAATATAAAATAAGTGCGTGGGAATTTTCTTTTATAAAGCGCATAAAACGCCGGGCGGCTTCCAAATGCCTGATGATGGCGGCAATGAGATAGCCAGCATTTTGCTCCACCCACAAGTGCCAGTGCTGTTCATAATAGGAGCCCGCGAGCAAAAGCACGCCCATTGCCTCCAGTTCGGCAGCATAGGGCTGTGGCGCGTCAAAATCTCCCGGGAGAAAGGCCACGTCATACCCCATGGCCAAAAACAACCGCATGTAAGCATGAAGGCTGCGTGCCCCCGCGCTCCTGTCATATTTGGGCAAGGTGCAGTCCACAATCAAAATCGTCTTTTTGGACAGGCGGATGGGCGTTCCAAGCCCTTGCGCTTTTATGGGTTGTACAGATTGGGAGGCGCTCGGCGCGAGATGATTCTCATCCTTTTTGGGCGGCCGGCTGGCCGCTGCCAGCTCATAGCGCATACTGCGCAGCTCTGCGTTTTGATCTCTTATGGTGTGGTGCAGCCGTTCCACATCATCTTCCGCAATGGCAAGGCGCGCACGCAGGTATTCTATTTGTTTTTCCAGTTTGTTTTTTTCCGTATTCATAAGCCGCCCTCATTACTCTTTGCGCTTTCCTTATATTTCCCCAGGATCAACCGGGCCAATGGCTTTGGCCAGTAGCGCTCCAATATGATAAGGTCTTCCTTGAACCGGACGCCGTTTGTGAGCAGGCGCGTTGTTTCTGATTGAGTGTGAATCCTGTGGTGCATGAGGATTTCGGGGATGTAGACAAAATCCCCAGTCTCTTTGGCCAAACGGCTCCATGCATCCCAATCAAGGTCACAGGAAAAGGAAGAGTCAAACCGAAACTCTGGAAGCTTTTTTTTGTGGAGGCACACGGACGGGCAGCAGATGGCACACCCAAGCGCCAGGCTGCGTTTGCGTATAAACCGGCTGCCCCAAAAGGCACGCCGCTTTAATGCCGCGTTGATCTTACGTTTTGTATCGAGCAGTTTGTTGGAGTGCACCTTGTCTTCTCCGCGCAGCTCCCCATAATCTGTGAACAGAATAATCGGGTCGCCCGATTGGCGGGCATAGTCCTGCATCCGCTCCAGGTAATGCTCTTCGTAGATATCGTCCTGATGGGCAATGGTCACAAAATCCGCGTCAGCGGTTTGCAGCGCAAAGTTCCAGTCTGGCGCCAGCCCGCTTTCACCTTGCCGCACAAACAAGGGGATGTCATGCTTCTTTGCAAGCGCATTCAGGTATTCGTTTGGCGTAGAGGTGCAAAGAATGACACGCGCAGGTATGCTTTGTGCCTTTAACGATTTTATGCATTCTTCTATATGAGGGCTTTCTTTATAAGCACAAATGGCAAAGCAATGGCTGAATTGATTGTTCATGTCAAGTGCCCTCCACATGGTGCCGCTTCTTCAGCACCGCCACCCCGGCGCGAATAGCCGGGTTTAAAGACAGCTTCCACAGCTTTTGCTTTTTTTCGCCTTCCGAGCATACCGCTGTATAGAACTCTGCAATATAATCCGGGTTTTGCAATATCACCGGGTTTTGCACCCTGCCCTTGCGGATGTCCCTGTACACATCCAGCCACACCATGCGGTTTTCCCGCAGGCCTTCTTCTGCCAGCCGGGTAAAGCTGTTTTGCCCGTGCAGGCGGTACAGGTAGGCCGTGTCCTGCACAAATATAGGCTCTGCCAGCAGGCAGGCGCGCAAAAAGAAATCGTAATCGTGGACATATTTATAGTTTTTAAACCCGCCCAGCTCTGAGAACAGTTTTTTTTCAAACAGCAGGTTGCCGGTAGAGATTGCTACGTTTTCTGCCATGGCAGAGAGCGCAACAAAGCGTTTGCCGCTGATTTTGCGCTGTATAGCCTCAAAGGCCTGCGCTTGCTCTGTTTGCAGCCGCTCCCAATGCTCATCAATACATCGCACAGCCGAAAAAGCAAAGCGTGCGGAATCTCCCATTGCTTGAGCCATAAGTTCCAAGCGGTTGCTTTCATAAAGGTCATCGGCATTCAATATGGCGATAAGCTCTCCCTTTGCGGAGCGTATGCCCGTGTTGATTGCGGCGTGCGCACCTTCGTTGCGTTGCTTCAAAAGCACCTGCATACCACCGGAAAACCTGCCAGCATATTGCTGCTCCAGCGATTTGATAACCGCGGCGCTGCCGTCTATCGAGGCATCGTCCACAATCACAAGCTCCAGATTTGGATGTGTTTGAAAAACCACAGACGAAACCGCCTGCGGCAAATAGTGTTCATAATTATAGGAAGGGATTACCACAGAAATTAAACGTTCCGGCATCATTCAAGTTCCTTCAGATAACGTTGCAACGCGTCGCTATAGTGTGGCAGGCTTGTAAATCCTGCATCGGTGAGTGAATGCACGGAAAGCCGGGAATTCATTGGGCGTTTTGCCGCGGTGGGGTAATCAGCGGTAGTCACAGGGGTTACGGTCACCTCCAGCCCAGCCAAGGCAAATATTTCCTTTGCAAATTCATACCATGTCGTTTCCCCGGCATTGGGCGTGTGGTATACGCCGTGCTTGCCGGAGCGCAGGATTTCGCAGGCTGTCTTTGCCACGTCATAGGTATAGGTGGGCGCGCCATGCTGGTCGCTCACCACGGTGAGGTGGTCACGTTCCTTGCCCAACCGCAGCATTGTTTTGACAAAGTTGCCGCCATTTTTGCCAAAGACCCAGCTAATGCGCAAAATATAACAGTGTTCCAACGTCTCTTGAACAGCAAGTTCACCCATATATTTTGTCATGCCATAGTGGTTTTGGGGTGATTTGGGGTCGCCCACCTCCCACGGGTCTGCCTTGGAAAAACCGTCGAACACATAGTCTGTGGAAAAATACATCATTTCCGCGCCAATCTCCGCGCAGGCCTGCGCAAGGAAGCGTGTGCCATCCACATTCACGCGCGTACAAAGCTCGCGCTCTTCCTCAGCTTTGTCCACGGCAGTGTAAGCAGCACAGTGCACGATATGCGTGGGGGCATATGCGGCTACCGCAGCAAAGACGGCGTCTTTGTCTGTCAAATCAAAATCGGCGATATCCACGCCCTTGTTTTCTATTCCATTTTTAGTAAGGCGTGCTGTGATGTCATAGCCAAGCTGGCCAGCCACGCCTGTCACAAGTACTTTCATCGTTCTGCATACATTCTTTCATAATAATTTTGGTAATCGCCGCTGATGATGCTCTTCCACCAGCTTTCGTTATCCAGATACCACTCCACCGTGCGGCGTATGCCTTCGTCAAAGGTGGTGGTGGGCTGCCAGCCAAGCTCGTTCATCATCTTTGCCGGGTCGATGGCATAGCGCAGGTCGTGCCCCGCCCTGTCCGTCACAAAAGTGATCAGGCTTTCCGGTTTGCCGAGCTGCTTCAGGATGGTTTTAACAACCTGCAGGTTGGTGCGCTCGTTGTGGCCACCTATGTTGTACACCTCACCCTCGCGCCCGTCCTCTAGAATCCTGTTGATTGCGGCGCAATGATCTTCTACATACAGCCAGTCGCGCACATTCTCACCTGTGCCGTAAACGGGCAGGCTTTCATCCGCGAGCGCGCGGGAGATGATGAGCGGGATCAGCTTTTCCGGGAAATGATACGGTCCGTAATTGTTGGAGCAACGCGAGATGGTGACAGGCAAACCAAACGTGCGGTGATAGGCCTGTACCAGCAAATCCGCACTTGCCTTGGAAGCCGAATAGGGCGATGAGGTGTGGATGGGCGTTTCCTCTGTAAAAAACAGATCTGTTCTGTCGAGCGGCAGGTCGCCGTATACTTCATCTGTGGAAACCTGGTGATAGCGGCCAATGCCGTATTTGCGGCAGGCATCCATCAGTACCTGTGTTCCCAGTATGTTCGTTGTAAGGAATAGCCCGGGGTCTTCAATGGAACGGTCCACATGGGATTCCGCAGCGAAGTTGACCACCACATCGAACTTTTCTTGTTCAAACAAATCAAAAACGGCGTCCCTGTCCGCAATATCCGCTTTTACAAATTTGAAATGCGGGTTTTTCATCACGGATTCCAGCGTCTCAAGGTTGCCGGCATAGGTTAATTTGTCGAGCACCACAATGTCGTAATCCGGATGCTTCTCCATCATATAAAACACAAAATTGCTGCCGATAAAACCGGCGCCGCCTGTTACAAGGATCTTCATTCAAACTTCCCCAATCTTAAAGTTATGTCAATCATTTAACGTATCAGTGATACGGTTTGTTCCTGATGAAACCTAAAAATTTGCATCAGAGTCTTTGAGCAGCGGCGCATTCCTGTCCTTATCCGAGAGCACGGGGTTCTCGATATTCCAGTCGATGCTAATTTCCGGGTCATCATAGCGAATGCTCCTGTCGTGCTCCGGCGAATAAACATTGTCCACCTTATATTGTATTTCCACATCCTCCGTAAGCGTGACAAAACCGTGGGCAAACCCTGCCGGGATAAAGAACATGGCTTTGTTTTCTGCCGTGAGGTCCACTCCTACCCATTGCTTGTAGGTGGGGGAGCTTTTGCGAAGGTCTACCACCACGTCGCGTATGCCGCCGCGCGTGCAGCGGATCAGCTTGTTTTGCGCCATAGGGTTAAGCTGAAAATGCAGGCCGCGTATCACGCCCTTTTGCGCGGAATAAGAGTGGTTATCCTGCACAAAATCACAGGTGATGCCGAGCTGCTCAAATTTGGGCCTGGTGTAAGACTCCATAAACCAGCCGCGGTGGTCGCCGTGTACATCCGGCTTTACAATGATGAGGCCGGCAATATCCGTCGTATAAGATTCCATTAAACAAGTACCCTTCCTTCCGCTACTTTTTTCAGGTAAGCCCCATAGGGTGATTTGCCATATTTATCCGCACTTTTTTTTAGCTTTTGCACATCAATCCACCCCATGCGGAAGGCGACCTCCTCTGGGGCGGAGATGACAATGCCCTGGCGGCGGTGCAGCGTTTGCACAAAGTCGGCTGCGTCGATCAGCGAATCAAACGTGCCTGTGTCCAGCCAGGCGTAGCCGCGGCCCATCACCTGTACATCAAGCTCACCCTTTTCCAGATAGATGCGGTTAAGGTCAGTGATTTCCAGCTCGCCACGTGCGCTGGGCGCAAGGCTTTTTGCATATTCCACCACGCGGTTGTCATAAAAATACAGCCCGGTGATGGCATAATTTGACTTGGGATGTAGCGGTTTTTCCTCTACGGAAAGCACCTTGCCGTCCCCCGCAAATTCCACAATACCAAACCGCTCCGGGTCTGCCACGTAATAGCCGAACACGGTGGCACGCCCGTCCTGCTGGTTTTGCACGGCGCGCTTCATAAGGGAGGAAAGCTCGTTGCCATAGAAGATGTTGTCACCCAGGATCATAGCGCAGCAGTCGTTGCCGATGAACTCTTCGCCAAGGATAAACGCTTGTGCCAGGCCATCCGGCGAAGGCTGTACCTTATATGACAGGGAGATGCCAAACTGTGAGCCATCCCCCAACAGCTTTTCGAAGCGGGGCAGGTCAAGCTCGGTGGAGATGATCAGGATATCACGAATGCCTGCTTCCATCAGCGTGCACAGCGGGTAATAGATCATCGGTTTGTCGTAGACAGGCAAAAGCTGCTTGCTTGTCATAATGGTAAGCGGGTAAAGCCGGGTGCCCGAGCCGCCCGCCAGAATAATCCCTTTCATTTTGTTACCCCCAGTTTCTCATTGTTCATGGCACATGTTTTATCGTCCTTGCGCCATTTTAAGAAATACTTGAACATGGACAAAATGTGGATGGACAAGTATTTCAGCTTTTTTGCACTGGTGCGCATATAGTCGTGATAAACCTTTACGGAAGGAACGCAGACCACACGGGCGCGCTTGCGGATGGTGCGCGATAGGTCGGCATCCTCAAAATACAAAAAATACCGCTCGTCAAATCCACCCGTTTCCTTTAACAAAGCGGTGCGCGCGAACATGAAACAGCCGGATGCGAACTCAATGTCCGTTACTTCAGAGAGGTTTTCATCCAGCATACAATAATGCCTGCGGTGCTTCTCCAGCCGTTTGAGTGGCAGCCGCCTGGCAATCAGGTATTTCAACTTTGGGTCGCGCATGGGCAGGTGTTGCGGGTCGCCGTTCAGGTAATGGATGGCAGGTATGCAAAGACCCACGTCCTTGTTTTCCTGCATAAAATCATACAGTTCTTTTAAAGCGTCGGACCGGAGCACGATATCGGGGTTTACCACAGCGTGGTAATCGGAATCGACAAGCCCGATCACAAGGTTGTTTGCCGCGCCATAGCCAAGGTTGCGGTCGCAAAATATGATGCTAATCGCTGAAAACTCGTTGGCGATGCGCTCGGCGCTTCCATCGCTTGACGCGTTATCAATTACGTAAATTTTTATTTTTACCCCGCGGGTTTGTTCCAGTATGGATCGGACGGCTTCGCGTGTTCTGATGTAATCATTGTAGTTTACAATGCCCACGGTCACATCGTATTTCAAAAGAATGCTGCCCTCCGTTTCTTTACAAGTGTATTATATTATACCAGCAACATATAATTGTTTCCACTTTTTTTAACAAACTGTGTCCATTTTGCCCATAATATTGCATTTTAAAGCCTGACACACTATAATAAAATGAGTAGCGGTATGTGCTGGGTAGAATACAAACACTCCGCACAGGCAAAAGGCGCAAGCCAATTGCCGGAAACGCCGCAATAAACCTTGAATGGGCATATAAAGAGGTATCAGCTTGAACACAACCGCAAAAAAGAGAAAAAAGAGCACAGTGATCACCAATATTGTTATTATTGCTGCAGTTGCTGTGTTGGCATATTCCCTGTACAACATCATTTATATTGTAGGCTCCAACACGGAAAGTGCCAATATATACAATAACCTGCGCAACTACACCGCAACAGAGCCTGCCGGGGAAACCACAGTGGAAGGCGATTTGAACCTGGTGATTGATTTTGATGCGCTGAAGGCGATGAATGAAGAGGTGATTGGGTGGATTGTTGTGCCCGGCACCGTGATTGATTACCCGGTGACGCACACGACGGACAACAGCTATTACCTGGGCCACAGTGCGGACAGGACGGAAAACCGTGCGGGCGCTATTTTTGTCGATACGCTGAACCAGCCGGATTTCTCTGACCAGAATACAATTGTATACGGGCACAATATGCAATCCGGAGCCATGTTTGCCGGGCTGCATGATTTTGAAGACCCGGGATTCTTTAATGAACATGAAGAGATACACCTGTATACGCCGGATGGGTTAAAGCACACATACCGTATTTTCTCCGCGTTCCAGACAAACGCGATTGGCGACACCTATACCATCACGTTTGCGGACGAAACTGCGTTTAACGCGTATGTGGCGGATGCAAAAGGAAAATCCGTGGCACCAAGGGATGTGGAAGTAGCTTATGGCGATAAGATGATTACACTTTCCACCTGTGTGCGCGGCCTTTCCTCCAAACGCTATGTGCTGCACGGCGTTTTAACCTCCAGCGAGCCGGTGCTGAAAGGGTAATTTTTTGTGGAATATGAGTTGATTCGTCATGCGGAGGGGACAAACCTCAAGCTGTTTTTGGTTTCCATCAACCGCCGCGTGACCCATTACCACAGCGATATCGAACTTTTTATGGTTTTGCGGGGGAGCGTGTGGGTGAGCACGGGCAACGAGCGTTACCCGCTGCAAAGAGATGATATTTTTCTTGCAAACAAATACGAAATGCACAGCCTGAGCCGTGCGGATGACGAAAATGTGCTGCTGGTGGTGCAGTTTGACCCTAACAGCTTTAAGCAGTATTTTCCCAAGATTTCCAATATTAAATTTACACAGCGTTTGATTAATGAAAAAACAAACAAGGCATATTGGGGCAGCCTGAATGAATGCTTTGGCGGTCTTTTTAGGAGCTACCGCAAAAAATGTGACGGCTACCAGCTGGAAATGATGGGGATTTTGAATCATCTGTTGTTTTCCATGGTGCAGCACGATGCTTACGTAGAATTGAAAGAAAAAGAGATATCCGCGGAAAAACGCAATATGAAGCGCATCACCCGGATTTTGGATTACCTGCACCAAAACTATATGCATCAGGTTACGCTTAAGGCGCTGGCAAAGGAGGAAGGGCTTGATATGTATTACCTTTCCTCGCTGATTAAGAAGCAACTGGGCGTTTCGTTTCAGGAGTACCTGACCCACCTGCGCGTGGAAAAAGCGCAGCAACTGCTGGCACACACAGATTTGAACCATATGGATATCTGCATGGAGTGCGGGTTTTCTGACTATAAATACCTGAACAACTCGTTTATAAAACGAATGGGCTGCCTGCCGGATGAATACCGCCAGAAAAACCGTAAGGCTGCCCGCGTAGAAGAAGAGCAGACAGAGCAGCACCGGATTATGGATGCGGCGCTTGCAGATGAAATGCTGCGCGAACGGTTTGGCGCGGTATGAGTTTCCTTGCGGGAATCCTTAAATAAACCATCATAAAACCACAAACATGTCTCATGGAAAGCGGCTATTCATACTATACTGTGCACATAACATTCTTTATTTACCACAAAAAAACATTATTTATTTGGAGGGAATCCAGTTATGGCAAAATTCAGGTTTACGGTAGGCCCGTGGAACGTACACGAGGGGCATGAAACATTTGGCCCGGGCATCCGCCCCAGTATCTCATTTGAGGACAAGATTAAAAAGTTTGCGGAAATCGGCATGGATGGCGTGCAGTTCCACGATGATGACGCGGTGCCGGATATGAACAACATGACGGAGAAAGCGATTATCGACTACGCAAAGGACGTGAAAGCGCTGCTTGATAAAAACGGTCTTTTTGCGGAGTTCGTGGCGCCGCGCCTGTGGTTTGATGCACATACGAATGACGGTGGCTACACGGCAAGCCGCAAAGAGGATTATGAATTTGCCATTTGGCGTTCGCTGCGCTCGGTCGATATTGCCAAGGCATTGGGCACAAACAAGGTACAGCTTTGGCTGGCGCGCGAGGGTACGCTTTGCGCGGAGGGTAAAAACCCAGTGGAGAAAATCAAACAGATGCGCGACGCGTTTGACACCATTCTAAAGTATGACCCGGATGTGCAGATTTTGATTGAGCCCAAGCCAAACGAGCCGATTGACAGAAGCTATGCCGGCACATGCGGACATGCGCTGGCCATGGCGGAGCAGACGGTTGACCCATCCCGCGTGGGCGTGTGCATAGAGAGTGCACATTCCATTATGGCTGGGCTGGACGCGGCGAATGATATGGCGTTTGCCATTGCGTGGGGCAAGCTGTGGGGTGTGCATTTGAATGACCAGAATGGCATCCGCTATGACCAGGACAAAGCGTTTGGCGCGGAGAACCTGCGCGGGGCGTTTAACCAGGTGAAAGTGCTGTACGAAAACAACTTTGGCGACAAAGGCGAATGCGTGGGGCTTGATGTAAAGACCATGCGCACGCAGTCGGTGGAAGACAGCTACCGCCATATTATCAATAGCAAGCGCGTATTTGAGTTGCTGCTGGAAAAAGTGAAAAAATTCGACTATAAATTCCAGGAGGAATGTGTTCGCGAGCAGAACTTTGAAAAGCTGGAGATGTATGTGTTGGAGCTTTTGCTCGGCGTGTAGCTTTAGCTGTAGAAGCTTTCAAAAACCGTTGGGAGTTGTCCCGGCGGTTTTTTACTGTCTGTAAAACAGAAGATATTGCTTTTTGTGCTCGTGCACGGTATAATGTGGGCGTAGCATTTTTTCGGACAATTTTCATAGATTTTCATGTAATTATAAAAAACCAGGAGGCAAGGATATGAGTTATTTAATCGGCGTGGATATTGGTACTTCGGGCACCAAAACCGTATTGTTTGATGACAGGGGAGGCGTTGTTGCTTCACATACCGTAGAGTATGAAATGTACCAGCCCAAAAACGGCTGGGCGGAGCAAAACCCCGAGGACTGGTGGAACGCCACGCTGGATACGCTCCGGGCGGTGATTTCCAAAAGCGGCGTGAGCGCGGGCGATATCAAGGGCATTGGCCTTTCCGGGCAAATGCATGGCCTTGTGCTGCTGGATAAAGAAGGCAATGTGCTGCGCCCGTCTATCATCTGGTGCGACGGCCGCACGGTTGCGGAGTGTGACGAGATTACCTCTACGATTGGCAAGGACAGGCTGATAGAGATCAGCGCGAATCCGGCGCTGCCCGGTTTTACCGCAGGCAAAATATTGTGGGTGCGCAAAAACGAGCCGCAGATTTGGGAGAAGGCGGCACACATTTTACTGCCCAAGGACTATATCCGCTATAAGCTGACCGGCGAATTTGCCACAGAGGTGAGCGACGCGTCCGGCATGAACCTGCTGGACGTGCCAAAGCGCCAGTGGTCGGAAGAGATACTGCAAAAGCTGCAAATAGACAAAGCGATGCTGCCTAAGATGTATGAATCCTGCGAGGTGACAGGCAATGTGTCCGGTGCAGTTGCGGATAAGACAGGCTTGACTGCGGGCACGCCTGTTGTGGGTGGCGCGGGCGATAACGCGGCTGCGGCCGTGGGCACCGGTGTTGTGAAAACGGGCAAAGCGTTTACCACTATTGGCACATCCGGCGTTATTTTTGCGCACGCGGATGAAGTGAGCATTGACCCGGGTGGGCGCGTGCACACGTTCTGCCATGCCGTTCCCGGCAAGTGGACGGTGATGAGCTGCACGCTTGCGGCCGGCCTTTCGTTAAAGTGGTTCCGCGACCAGTTTTGCACGGCGGAAATGGAGACCGCAAAAGGCATGGGCAAAGACCCATATGAGCTGATGAACGAGCAGATAGACCGCCTGCCTATTGGCGCGAATAAGCTGATTTACCTGCCGTATTTGATGGGTGAGCGTTCCCCCTTGCTTGACGCGGATGCGCGCGGCGTGTTCTTTGGTCTTTCAGCCATTCACACAAAATACGACATGATGCGTGCCGTGATGGAGGGCGTGACATATTCACAGCGCAACTGTCTTGATGTGTTCCGCGAGATGGGCGTTTCCTTCAGCGAGATGATGGCGACGGGCGGTGGCGGCAGAAGCGCCGTGTGGCGGCAGATGCTGGCAGATGTATATGACTGTGATGTGAGCACGCTCCAATCCAAGGAAGGCCCTGCGCTGGGTGTGGCCATTCTTGCAGGCGTGGGCGCGGGCGTATACGGCAGCGTGCCCGAGGGCTGCGACGCGGTGGTGAAAAAGGATTCCGTGCAAAAGCCGATAAACGGCAACCTGGCGGAATACGAGAAATACTATAAACTGTATTTGAAGCTGTATCAGGATTTGAAAGCTGATTTTAAAACGTTGGCGCAAATATAGCAAAGTAACGCAGGCCCCCGCAAATTGCGGGGGTTTTTGTCGAGTGCGGTATGAGCATGGATTCCCTGCATATCCGAAAGGTGCGTACAAGTTGGTAATCCGGGCATTATGCCCATAAAAATCCCTGTGATATGAAAAAAACAGGTTGCGAACGGTGGTTCTTATATTGATTTGTTTTTGATTCCATTTAAAGAGCTGGCGATTGCGTAAACGACTAACACAACAGCAATCCCGACAACAACAAAGGTTAACCAATCCCACTTGATTATTATTTTAAGCGTTAATATGGAAAACATAAGCCCGAGAATGAAAAAGGCTGTTTTGGATTGTTTGTACTCCGGTGCCCAATCTCTTCTTTCCCGCTCTTCTTTTGAGGCATAAAGGTAGGAATTGTTAAAGACAAATCCCCTTTCCTTCGATTGCCGGTATGCGATCACAAACGATGCGGCGGCCAGCAGCAATGTGATAACTGATAAAGCAATAGTTACAGTATCCATATTGTAATTCCTGTTGTTTGTGGAGATGCGAGAGTCATCTGACAATATACCTATTATACCATATAGAATGGGGATATGAAAGCTTTTTGGCGGTTCAGGCGGATGTGCAAATGAATCTCCAAAAGGTGCGCGGTAAAGCAAGCGAAGGGGGTTGTCAAAGCGCCCCGCTATACGGGCGATAAAAGCAAAATCTCCCCGGCGTGGCTGCGACAGGGAGATTTTTTGATATGAATGACGGGGGAATCCCCCGGCTGATACGCTATAGGGACAGGTCTATGTGCTGCACGGTTCCCGCCCCGCCGTTTTCCTTTAGGAAAAAGCTGGTGGAGCGAACAACGCCCTTGTTGCTGTTATCGCCGTCATTTATGGAAAACTCGGTTGCTGTATCGCCCAGGTAGATTGCGCCGATATCAAGGTCTTTCAGCTTGTACATGACGTCGTTGCCTTCTTTGTCCTTTGTCCATACGACCAGTTGTTCAAAGACATCGTCATTCTCGTCAATCCAGCCGTTGCCATCTTTGTCATAGGCGCGCAGTTCGCCAAATCCGGAGCCGGAGGACGGGCCAAACAGCTCGCTGCCGTCGTTTATTTTGCCGTCATTGTTTTTATCGAGCGCAAGGAATCCACTGCCCTCGCCTGCAAAGTGGATCTGGTCCATCTGGCCGTCAACATCAAGGTCAAAGGAAAAGCGCTCGCCCGAGAGAGAAGCCGCATTGCCTGTGTAATTAATCACAAGTGGGTCTACCAGCTTGGATTTCAACTCTACAGATGTTTTGGTATAAGATGTGAACGAACGGCTCATGTTAAGGTTGACATCCACGCTGAGGGTTTGCCCGTCTGCTGTTTTTATCTGCCCTTGTGCCTGGTAGGTGGTTGTTTCCGATTCATGCTGAAAATGCTCGGACACCAGGGAATAGGTTTGGTTGGTATTGCCCAGTTGCATGTTTTGCGGTGTGCTGGCCGCAATCTGGGCCATGCGCTGCATAATACGTTCGTTCTGGCTGTTTGCCCCTTCAAACTTGGGCAGGGTCACCTTGATCCGCTTGCCTGTGAGTGCGGACAGCATGGATTCAAGCAGCTGTATGCGCACATCGGCCGGTGAGGTGGCAACCGGTGTGGTCTGGTTGTTTAGCCGAAGGGACTCTGCCTGCTGCTGTATAGCGTTTTTGGCGTTTTGCTGCATCGTTCCGGCAAGGTCAAGCTGGACAGCATCATCATTGTTCTGTGCTGCCGCGGCATTATTGTTGTTGTTTTCCAATGCGGTAAACCGCTGGCTGGAATATTGGATGGATTGTTGAGTTCTTTGCGAATTTGTCGTTACATCATAAGAATCTATCTTCATCGTTTCTACCTCCTTGTAGATGAACTGGCCCGCATTCCGTGCGGCCTTGTACGATGTTCTTTTGCGATATATAGAAACCAATACTATAGTATATCGGCATAATCCCGGGGGTGTTTAGCATTTTTTAAGGATTATTCAATGAATCTCGCGTTCAATGGCGGTTTATTGACAGTCATGTGGATGTAGGGTAAAGTAAAGTAGGTAATTATTATGTGTTGCGGAGCGGTTTTTGCGTTGCGCAAATCACCGAAAAGGAACAGAAGACTATGGGCGAAACGAATATTATGAATGTGGAAACGGTTGCGCTGGACGATCAAAACAGCGCGCTTGTGATTATTGACCAGACGCAGCTGCCGTATAAAACAGAGCTGCTCCACCTGAAGGATCAAAAGAGTATTTGGGATGCGATTTACCTTTTGCAGGTGCGTGGCGCGCCCGCAATTGGCGTGGCGGCTGCCATTGGCATTTACCTTGCGGCAAAGGAAATACAAACGGATAGTTTTGATGATTTTTACGCACAATTTAAAAAGGCGAAGGAATACCTTGATTCCGCGCGGCCTACGGCGGTCAACCTTTCGTGGGCGCTCCGGCGCATGGAAGGTGTTGTGCTGGCGAATAAAGAGAAACCAGTAGGCGAGATTAAAACGCTGCTGTTGGAGGAAGCGGAGGAGATTAAGCGGGAGGATATCTGGGTGTGCAAGACCATTGGCGAGTTTGGTCTTTCTCTCCTGAAACCGAAGATGGGCCTGCTGACACATTGCAATGCAGGGCAGCTTGCCACCTCAAAATATGGCACGGCGACCGCGCCCATGTACCTGGGGCAGGAAAAAGGATATGACTTTAAGGTGTTTTGTGATGAAACACGCCCGCTTTTGCAGGGGGCGCGCCTCACTGCTTATGAGCTTATGTCCTCTGGGCTGGATACCACGGTGATTTGTGACAATATGGCGCCTACCGTTATGAAAAACGGCTGGGTGAACGCGGTGTTTGTGGGCTGTGACCGCGTGGCGGCGAACGGCGACGCGGCAAATAAGGTGGGTACCTCTTATGTGGCGCTTGCGGCAAAGTATTATAATATCCCGTTTTATGTGTGCGCGCCCACATCCACCATCGATATGGATTGCGAAAACGGCGCGAAAATCCATATAGAGGAACGTCCCGCGGAGGAAGTGACGGAAATGTGGTATGAAAAGCGCATGGCGCCCGAGGGTGTAAAGGTGTTTAACCCGGCGTTTGATGTGACGGACGCGCAGAACATTACGGCGATTATCACAGAATATGGTATTGCGTACCCACCGTATGAGCAATCGCTTCAAGAGATTTTTAAGAAAAAAGCACAGGCAAAAGACAACAAGTGACTGGGGGAAGGGCAATGACAAAGTATCCCTCTATAGGGGAAGCCAAAGAGCAGATATTGGAAATCGGCAGGCGGATGTACCAAAAGGGGTTTGTGGCAGCAAACGACGGCAACATCACGTGCCGCATAGGGGAGGACGTCATTTTGACCACACCCGCGGGTGTTTCCAAAGGATTCATGACGGACGATATGATCATAAAAATGACGATGGATGGCGAGGTGCTGCAAAGCGAAGGCGGCTACAAGCCGTCCTCCGAGGTCAAGATGCACATACGCGCGTATCGGGAAAACCCGGACATTATGGCGGTGACGCACGCGCACCCGCCCGCGTCCACTTCGTTTGCCATAGCGGGCATTGCGCTGGACAAAGCGATTTTACCCGAGGCGGTGGTGAACCTGGGCGTGGTACCCATCGCAAAATACGCAAATCCGGGGTCGGAGCAAGTGCCCGAATCCATCGCGCCGTTTTGCAGGGACTATAACGCGGTGCTGCTGGCCAACCATGGCGCGCTCACCTGGGGCAAAAGCCTTTTTGAAGCGTTTTACAGGCTGGAGTCGCTGGAGTATTATGCCACGGTTACTATGTATACCCATAACCTATTAGGCCGGGCGAATATTTTGAGCTGCGGACAGGTGGAGCAGTTATTGGAAACGCGTAAAAAGCTGGGTATTGACGCGGGTGGCGTGCCGCCATGCGTGGATGCGCCCACAAACGCGCGGGATGTTCTCCCGGCGGGCGGGGTGCAAAATAGCGCAGAGGACGGGCGGTTAAACTCCTTGGTAGAACAGATTACAAAATCGATACTGGAAAAGCTGGACGATAAGTAACGGAATGCCGGTAGTATTGTTAAAACAGGCGGGACAGGCAGATGAAAAAGAAAAAATGGTTTTTTGCGGCAGCGGCAATACTATTGCTTGGAATAATGGCATTGATGGGTTGTGCGCAACAAGAGGGGCAAAGCGGAGAAACTGCAGAGACAGCGCAACAGGGTGCCGGATTGCAGGGTAGTCCGGGTGAGGCCTATTACATGATTGTGCCGCAAAGCGGGGATGAATATTGGTATCCAGTGTTTGCCACGTTTAAGGAAGCGGGCAACCGGCTAGGTGTAAGGACGGTGTATGTCGGCGCGGCCGAGCCGGATGAGGAAAGCCAGGCGGCGGCAGTGGAGCAGGCGCTAAAGGAGAACCCTAAGGGGATTTTTGTATCACCCGCAACATCTGGCGGCCTGAAGGATGTGCTGGATAAAGCGGTGGACCAGGGGGTGGCGGTCGTCACTTTCGCCGTGGATTCGCCAGAGTCAAAACGGCAGGCGTATATTGGCGCGAGCCATGAGGAAGAAGGCGCGCAGGCGGCCTATGCGCTTGCGGAGGAGCTGCAAGGGCAAGGGAAGGTGATGGTGCTGCGCAATATGGGTGACGCAGCCTGTGAAGAGCGAACAGATGCGTTTGTGTCTGTCATCACAACAAACTATCCCGGCGTTGAAATTGTTGCGGATGACACGGCAAACGGGGATGGGGACACGGCAAAGGTGCTGGTGAACTCTGCTGCGCAGGCGCATGCGGATTTGGCAGGGGTGTTTTGCCCGGACACAGCCTCGGCGCTGGGCGCGGCAGCAGCCGCAGAAGAAGCGGACAGTGACATTAAATGCGTTTGTGTAGGAGCGGGAGTTCCTGTGCTCGACCTTATAAGCGAGGGTGGTATTTGGTTGGCAGTGTGTCCGGACCAGGGAATGCAGGGTTACTTTGGCATGACAACTCTTTTTACCGCGGCGCACCCGGATTTGGTGTCGCCCATGAACGACAGGAAACGGACAGGGGAAAACCCTGTGGATATTCCCTACATCAACAGTGGGATTAATTTAATTAAAAAGGAAAACGCAGAGCATTATTATATTGCAAATTATGCGGAGTTGCTGGGATATGACAGGGTTGACGAACTGATTGCATCGGGTGGCGAATAAGTAGTAAAGCAAAGAGAAAGAGGCTCAGGGAGCCTCTTTTTTTGGTTCATCCCCGTCTTCGATGAGGGGGGCGGGGTTCCAGCGTTGTACAAATTCAATATATTCCTGTGCGCCCAGTGCACGGGAAATTAGATAGCCCTGCAGCTCATCACAACCGATTTCCCGCAAAAGGCGGCATTGGCTTTGTGTCTCGACGCCTTCGGCTGTCACTGCCATATGCAGGCTTTTTGCCATTGCCACAACAGCGCGCACAATAGCGCGGCTATCTTCGTCGGTATCCATGCCCATAACAAAGGAACGGTCGACCTTGATGCGGTCTATGGCAAGCTTGTTTAAATAGCTGAGGGAGGAATAGCCCGTTCCAAAGTCATCCACGGAAATTTCTATCCCAAGTGCGTGCAGCTTGTAGAACACTTGGTTTACCTTTTCCATATCTTCCAGCAAGGTGTATTCTGTGATTTCGATGTCCAGCTTGCGGATGTCCATACCGGTTTCACGGGCGGCATTTTGGATGGTGCTGATAAAATCCTCGTGTGTCAGCGCCTGTGCCGGAACATTGATGGCAATGTGTGTGGGAAGCCCATTTTGCGCAAAGCGTTTACCCTGCTTGCAGCATTCGCGGATCATCCACCAAGTAAGGGGAATGATGAGGCCGCTCTCCTCCGCCTGTGGTATAAACTCGCTGGGATAGACCATCCCGTCTGGGGTATTCCAGCGGATCAGTGCTTCACATTGCCAAATTTTACCGTTCCGTGCAGAGGCTTTTGGCTGGAAATGCGCCTCAAAGGCCTTGCATCCGTTTTGGATATCCGCGCGGAGCTGGTTTTCGATATAAATGCGGCGGTGCAGCATTTTGTGAAATTCTGATTGATAGTAGGTATAAAACCTTCCACCTGCGTCCTTTACCTGGTACATGGCGATTTCCGCATTGCGGACAAGCGTTTCCATGTCCTGTCCGTCTTCCGGATAGGTGCTGGAGCCGATAGAAATGGAAATGTTGAAGGGGCGTTCCTTTACGACAAAGGGGTGCTGGAAGGCAGAGAATATTCTTTCTGCAAATGCCTGCCGTTCACTTTCCTCGTGGACGCCTTCTGCAATGGCTGCGAATTTATCACCGCCCATCCGTCCGATGATAATTGCTTCATCGCATAGCACAGAACGCAGCTTATCGGCAATCTGCTCAATGAGGTAGTCACCCATGGCATGGCCCAATGTATCGTTGATGTATTTAAAGCGGTCTATGTCGAAATAAAAAACAGTGAGCCCGCAGGATTGCTTCTTTGATTTGGTAATGGCTTCGTCAATCAAATGCATGGTGCTGGCCCTGTTTCGCAGACCGGTGAGGTCATCAAAATGCGCGTTTTTAAAAAGCGATTCATTCTTTTTTTGAATCAGGTCACGGTCGGTTGTGATGCGTGTCAGCATATTGTTGATAGAGGTGGTGAGATTGAAAAACTCCCTGTCCTGGTCATTGCGCTTGAGTGAGGTGTTTACAGAATCCATATCAATGCTGTTGACCTGTGCGGCAAGCGAGGCCAGGGGGTTTAGGACGATGCGGTTTAAAAGGTTGATGATAACAAGCAGCACAATAACGCAGCCCAGAGCAGCCAAGAAAATGACATAGTTGATAAAAGACTGGCCGGAAGCATTGAGCGCGCGGGAGTTTGTGACGGCCACGAGTAAAGAGGGCTGACCGTGGATATCTTTTAACGCGCCATAGCCGGTTGCGTGGTTTGAAGATAAATCGACGTAATATCCGTCGTCGGTCAATGCCTGCAATTCTTGCTTTGCAAGAGTAAGTTCTGCACTTTCGAGCACGGTGAACTCAATACCGCCGTTGGTTGTCATTGCGCCCAGTTCTTCTTCATCAATAATACGGCCAAAAAGAAAAGTGCCAACAAACGGCCTTCCGCTATACATATCTGCAACAGGGTGGGCGCTTAGGTAATAAACATTGCCATTTTTACTAAAAAACCCGGAATGGCCGGTAGAATAACTTGCGGGGTTTTCGGAAGAGATAGCCTGCTGATAATTTGAATGGACAACAGAGGAGAAGATATCATAATAATTCTGCAGGCTTGTATCGTGCGTAATCGTGCGGTGGTTGCCATAATCATAGAATTTTTCAAATAATATGGTGCTGTCCTGGTCGAGCACAGCCAGAAAGTTTACTTTATTTATTTCATAGGAGCGGTCGGGCAGGAAGTTGTTTTGGTAGATTAAATCATTTTCGCCGGTGACATAGTCGTACATATATGAAAGCTCTGCCCATTCTTTTGTAAGCGCGGGAAGATTCTCAACAGACATTAGAAGCATATTACGTGCCATGTCAACCTGATTGGATATGACGTCATTTTCGCGGGCGGTTAGCATACTGCCCATACTGACAGAGAACATGATATACAGCGCAACGAACATTACAATGAAACAAACAGCCATCGTGGCTGTTACACGGAATCGGATAGAGTGCCGGGCGGCCCCGGCGGTTTTGTTATTTTCCATAAGCACACCCCCCCAATATGACCAATGGAAAATCATACCGTTATGTCTCAGTATAGCATTGGGTAAGAGTTTTTGTCAAAAAAAACATATCTTTTGGCAAAATACAACATTTTTTGAAAAAAGCTGTAAAATATCGCTTTTGGGTACGCGGATTTTTGAAAAACATTTTGCCGGAAGGCGAAGATAATTGGAATGTAATCTTGCGCAGAAAATGAGAATGAGTGATTTACAATATTTTTATAAAATGATATAATAAACAGGCTTGATTTTGGTCGCGTGAAAAAAGCTTTTGGTGTAGCTGAGTATCAGGTATTGTTTGTACCCGTGGCGCAGATGGATAACGAGACAGACTCCGACGCTAGCGGGCGGATCAGTAGTTAAGGGGAAAAAAGGTAAAAGGCAGTAGTTGTCAGTACTGAAAAAATGCGCTACAATGATTATAATGAGGGGAAACAAAGATTGAAAGAAGAAAGGGCTTAATCAAGCCAAAAACAACGAAATACTGCGTTTTGCAAAAATGCAACATTTTTGCGTAGAAAAGTGTACTTTTGCAGCATACATATGAAATATCAAATATGCACCTGTAGCTCAGTTGGATAGAGCACATGCCTCCGACGCATGGTGTCGGACGTTCGAGTCGTCTCAGGTGCGCCAAACGAAAAAGCCCAGTCTAATGGGCTTTTTTAATGTCTTTTTCGCAGGAGCACCAATAAGGAACTTCCTGATGAGAGATTTATGGAAAAATATGCGTGTATCCAAACATGTGGCAACTTCTCAAAAAAAAAAGGAGCAATTCAGAGGAATTAAACATGAATGTTACGAAAACCATAAACTAGATCCATTTTGAAGATTTGGATCCTATGCGCTTTGAAGATCTTGCTCTAGCTCTTATATACCGAATGAACCGTTGGGGAGATATAAATCATTTTGGTAAAAAAGGAAAAGACTCTGGGATAGATATAAAAGCAGTTGAAATACTAGAAAACGGAAAAAAACGGAACCATTGCTTCCAGTGCAAAAGATATATAAAACTCACAAAAGCGCAATTGAAAATAATTATGGATGATTTTGTTAAACAAAATGATATGTTGCCGGATAAGTATTATCTGGTAATAGGATGTAATATCTCAAAACAACTTATAGAGTATTTTCAAGCGTATGCGAAAGAAAAAGGAATTTCATCTTCAGCGATTTGGACTGCTAGCATACTGGAGACTATGCTATATGCAGAGCATCATGATCTTTTGTTTGCTTACTTTGGAGTTAGCCTCACTCATCAACGAAATGAGAAAAAACAAACCGTAAGGCGTAACATATCACTGAAACATAAAATGCACAGGGATTTCCAAAGTCCTGTAAACGAGTGGAAAAGAGATCCCCAAACAGGATTTATCGATGATAGAAGCAAATTCATATGTAGCGAAATTTTAATTCGTTCCATTGATGATGTATTTTATCCTGAAAACAAGCTAATAGATGGGATGCACTATGGGTATGGAAAATATGGCCTTTTTAATTTTTACCACAATGGGTTAATTGTCGCGAAACATTGGGTGAAAGTAAAGATTTCTCCACATAAAGACGAAGTGATAGATCAAGGCGACACGACAGTACCATTTGAAGCCAAGGCTTTGACTCTTGGGTATATACCATACGCAAATATAGTGGATTATGATATTGACGGCGATGAATACTATCGATGTCCTCATCTTTTTTGTGATTTTGCTTATGGTTTCGATCCCTTCGAATATACAAAATACGCTGTTGAATATGAAGGCGGCTTCTTCCATCATTATAGTGATGATGAGGTAGAAGTATTATAGAAATAAAAAATGTTATAAATAAGCAGTTGGCGAGCGGAAACATGATATAGCTCAGCGGCAGAGGGAATCATTGGGTTTGAAGGTACCCCACCCCCTTGGGTATAGTTGCGATTGAAATACGCTTACTGCCCTTCGGAATCCACAAGCAAAATGACGGTGCTCATAAAAGTCCCCGTACTTTCGTCATACTCGAAGAATGCTTCGCCATCATAGCGCGCCGCAGTTGCGGTAATCGACCTGAGCCCGTATCCGGTTCTGTTCGGGGCCTTTTGGGAAAGGAAGTCGCCTGTATCTGACTGCATAGGCGCGGTGCTGTTCTCCATTTGAATAGACAAGACGGCTTTTTCCTGACGTAACGTAATGGAGATAAACCGGCGACCGGATTTCACCCTAATGCAGGCCTCCATTGCGTTTTCCAAAAGGTTGCTCAAGATTGCGCAAAGCTCGGCGTCCGGAATACCAGCATCTTTGCCCAATTCCGCGCGAACCGAGAAATCAACCTGTTCATCCCGCGCGACCCGCGCATAATGCCTAAATAAAACATCAGCAACGATATTGCGCGTATAACCAAGCGGTTCATTCTGCCCAGCGACCGA
>JAJDHD010000109.1 GCA_030266015.1 Christensenellaceae bacterium OttesenSCG-928-K19
CGGAAAACAGCAACAGGCAACCGCAGGCGGTGACATACAGCGGGGCACAGGGGCAGGCGTATGGCGATGGTGTGAACCGCGCCGTGGTGCTGACAGACCAAAGCAGCATTAATAAGTGGAAGAATGAAGAATTTGAGCGCAGGTATGGGCCGAGCGGCGCGGGCGCGCAAGGGCAGGCAAACAGCGCTAATGAGAACCAGCATATTGTGCAGCGGTATACGCAGGCGGACGGAACAGAGCGTGTGATCACATCGGCGGAGCGCGAGACGGCGAAGCAACGGATACAGGACGCGATGAATGAAGCGCCCAAGGCGGTATCGTACAGCGGGGCGCAAGGGCAGGCATATGGCGATGGCGTGAACCGCTCGAACGCGTCCACTGACGAGGAGGATATTGCGAGGTGGATAAAGGAAGAATTTAACCGCAAATATGGCCCGGATGGCGCGGGCGCGCAAGGGCAGGCATATGGAGATGGCAAAAATCGCGCAACAAAGGCGTTGGGGTGGTTTGCAGATTCGGCATTTAATTCGCTGGATGATGTGAAAAACATACTGCCGAAATTTGCACATTCATTTTTGGATGGATATACACAGGAGGGCTGGAACAAGTTAACACCGCAACAAAGATATGATATACTAAGCCCATGGATAAGCGGGGAAGACGCTGGGCTTTCGCCACGGGCAAGGCAATGGGAAGCGGAGATTCGCGATAAAGTGGAGCAGACGATGGAAGACCCCAAAGCACGGCAGGAGCTGCTGGAGGGCCTGGCATTGCTTGCGGACACGATGGGTACGCCCATGGGACAAGGGGCGATAAAAAGTATGCAGGGAATGCTTTCGTCACCCGTAATGTCTGCCATTATCACTGCGTCGATGAAAAAGGAAATGCAAAAAGCGCAAAGCGACCCGAAAGCAATGCAGAGATTGATGCAAGACTTATCGGCGACTTTGGGCAGCCTGGTGGGGATGAAGGTGAACCAGCAGGGTGTGTGGAGCAGCACGGGCACAGGGTTGCAGCAAAACACAGGCTACCACGACAAGGCTTATGAAAGCGCGGCAAGAAACATGATGGGCTTTGATATGAAGAGCGATCAAGTGGGATTTAGTGTAAACAATAAGCCCTATGTATTGCGTGGCTGGACAGGTGAATATGGAAACCTATTGGGTGGGGAATTTGGCATTTATAAGGGTGATGGCAGTGAATGGAACCCGGTGGATGACGACCGTTTCCAGATTAAGCTGACGCTGAAGGACAACAAGGGAAACACGCTGCTGACAATGGACCAGGGCAGCCCCAAATACTGGCAATACGCGGCGGCGCATCCGGATGATATTGCCAAGCTGTTGCAGCGGGACGGCTATGGCCAGCAAGAGGCAGAGAAGATTGCAAATGATGTGAACAAGGGTAACATTGTGGTGCAGGGTACGTTTGTGGGGCAAAGCGGTAAAGATGCATCTTTCTTAAATTCTATGGCGCAATCGGTCCATGAACAAGGGGAACAGATGAGCACGATAGGCGGGGTGCGGTATGTAAATGGTGTACCTACGCTTACGCTGGAACTAAAATAACTGACAAAATGTGGGCGGAATTATTTTCCGCCCACAAAAATTGAGGTGGAGTATGAAAAAAACAATATTTTTAGTGTTGGCAGCATTGCTATGTATGTGCGCCTTTGGATGCGAGAAAGAGGCGGAGCAGCCCAAATTAGAAGCATTAAGAGATAAATCAGAGTTTGCCGTATACGAGGATGGAGAGCAGATATTGACACTGGAAGAAATAGAAATGACAGATTGGGCGCAGTTTTTTTTTGCTAGCCCATATTCAGAATACCATGGTGATGATTACGTTGGAAACTCATATGACTATCGCGGGCGGGATATTACAACGAAAAGAGGAATAAAAATAGGGAGCAGTATGGAGGATGTGGTTGCGGCATACACGGGGATAGAGTTTTATCAAGCTGAATTTGATGGAGACGAATTCGTATATGAAATTAGAACTGTTGAACAGGTCGCGGAGGCGGAGCAAAGACTGCGTGAAGAAAGTGGCTATGAAGGCTATAATGACTACCAAAAGACGGTATGGTTTCACACAGACACATATTTTCTGCATGATGGAAGTGCTCTTTCGGTTAGTGCGTTTAATGAACGAGTAAAGGAAGAAGGCTGGGATTATTACAATATGCAGAGAAATATGGATGAGTATATGGATGCGTTTTATGAATTAAGATTTGCTGTGATGGAAGGTGCGGTGACAGAGATTTCCCTGCTTGACGAAAAAGCGGCTATGCGGATTGATTGATAACAAACCCGAAAGAGAGTGTGTTTGCGCTCTTTTTTATTTTCGGGTGGACAATGGACCAGGGCAGCCCCAAATACTGGCAGTATGCGGCGGCGCATCCGGATGATATTGCCAAGCTGTTGCAGCGGGACGGCTATGGCCAGCAAGAGGCAGAGAAGATTGCAAATGATGTGAACAAGGGTAACATTGTGGTGCAGGGTACGTTTGTGGGAAAAGACCAAGACGATGCAATATATTTAAACGAAATGGCAAAGGCCGTGAGTGCACAGGGGGAAAACATGCAGGTGGTGAGGAGCCTGTTTCCAACAGGCGGAACACCAATGATTACGGTTGAATTAAAATAACAGCCAAAATGTGGGCGGGATAACAATCCCGCCCATAGAAAATGGAGGAAAAATGAAAAAGATAGTTATATTATTACTTGTCGTTTTATTATCAATATCTTTTGTTGCTTGCAGCAAAGAAGCAGAACCTGAACCAATAGCGTCGGGATTAGCTGCGCTTGCATCCAGGGATGAGTTTGCTGTATACGAGGATGGGGAGCAGATATTGACACTGGAAGAAATAGAAATGACAGATTGGCCGCGATTTATTTTTGCCGCACCATATTCGGAATATTATTGGAGTAAATATTTGGGTACCCCCTTCGATTTTCGAGAGCAAAACATCACAACAAAGCGCGGGATAAAAATAGGGAGCAGCATGGAGGATATAGTGGCGGCGTACAGCGGCATTGAGTTTTATTGGATGTCCGTAGGGTTTGACAATGATGGAAATTTAAAAGAGGATGTATTAAAAACAATAGAGGAATTGGCTGATGAATGGGCAGAATTGGAACAACAGGCCCGTGAAATGGGAGTAAATGCTTCGTTCTATACAGATACATATTTTATGATAGATGGGACTGCGTTAACAATAAGTGAATTTCGTGTGTTGGCAGAAGAGAATGGTTGGGATTATTATAACATGC
>JAJDHD010000111.1 GCA_030266015.1 Christensenellaceae bacterium OttesenSCG-928-K19
CAATATAGCTAATCCAAATAGAAATTTCATAATCATACCGTCCTTTCACGCTTTGTATATTATAATGGTAGCATAGGCGTATGAAGGCAGCAAAAAATGATATAATTCATGTACTTGGTATTAGGAGTTTTTGAGTCGTGGATAACAAAACTTATGTCGCTATCGACCTGAAATCATATTATGCGTCCGTCGAGTGTGTGGAGCGCGAGCTTGACCCGATGACCACCAACCTTGTGGTCGCGGATCTCAGCCGGACGGAAAAAACAATTTGTCTTGCGGTATCCCCATCGCTCAAATCCCATGGCGTTTCGGGCAGGGCAAGGCTGTTTCAGGTTGTCCAGAAAGTGAAGGAAGTCAATGCAGCGCGGAAGAGGAATGCGCCGGGCCGCACCTTCACCGGCTCATCCTGCGACAGCAAAGAACTTGCGGCTTCACCGGAGTTGTCTTTGGATTATATTGTTGCCACACCACGCATGTCGCGCTACATGGAAGTAAGCGCACAGATTTACAATATCTATCTCAAATACATAGCTCCCGAAGATATCCACGTCTACTCCATTGATGAAGTGTTTATGGATGTCACCAGCTATCTTAAAACATATAAGCTGTCTGCCCGTGAGCTCACCATGAAGATCATACTTGATGTGCTGAAAACAACCGGAATTACCGCAACCGCCGGAATTGGAACAAATCTGTATCTCAGCAAGATAGCGATGGACATTGGAGCAAAGCGAATAAAGGCTGATGAAAATGGCGTCAGAATAGCGATGCTTGATGAAATGTCATACCGGCGTTTACTTTGGACGCACAAGCCTATCACAGATTTCTGGCGAGTAGGCAGAGGGTACGCAAAGAAACTTGAAGCCAACGGACTTTTTACAATGGGCGACATCGCGCGGTGCTCGCTTGGCAAGCCAGCAGATTATTACAACGAAGAACTGTTATATAAGCTGTTTGGCGTTAATGCAGAGCTGCTGATAGACCATGCCTGGGGGTGGGAACCCTGCACGATTGCGGATGTGAAAGCATACAAACCAGCCTCGAACAGCATTGGCTCAGGACAGGTGCTGCAATCTCCACATACATCTGAGAAAACAAGAATGATCGTCCGTGAAATGGCAGACCTACTCTCGCTTGACCTGGTGGCAAAGGGGCTTGTAACAGACCAGTTGGTGCTCACCATTGGTTATGACACCGAGAATCTCAATGATCCTGAGATAATGAAAAAATACAAAGGAGCCGTCACCACAAACTATTACGGAAAAAAAGTCCCGAAGCATGCGCATGGAACAATTAATCTTAAAAAGCACACATCCTCTACAAAACAGATTATGGATGCCGCGACGGAATTATATGACCGGATTGCCGATGAAATACTTTTATCCAGGCGGATCAATATCGTTGCCAATCACGTTGTTGATGAAAGCTCCGCATCTTCAAAAGAACCCTTTAAACAGCTTGATATGTTTTCAGATAACGACGTAGCTCTGGCTAAAGAAGCCGAAGAAGCTGCCGAACTGGAGCGCGAGAAAAAGATGCAAAAAACGATTCTCAAAATTAAGACTACCTACGGCAAAAACGCTATACTAAAGGGCGTGAACCTTGAGGAAGGCTCTACTATGAAAGACCGGAATAACCAGATTGGGGGGCACAAGTCATGACCGGGCCATACGATGATATTATCAATTTGCCGCATCATGTGTCTGCGTCCCATCCTCAGATGCCTGTTGCCAATCGCGCCGCCCAGTTTTCTCCGTTTGCTGCGCTGACCGGATTCGACGCAGCCATACAGGAAACCGTCAGACAAACGGATAAGAGAATAGAGCTTAGCGAGAGTGGCTTGGCTGCTTTGGACGATAAGTTATGCATATTAACAGATCATATTGCAGACCAACCGGAAATCGCAGTGACCTACTTCCTGCCGGACGATAAGAAAGACGGCGGCAAGTATATTACAGAAGTCGGCACTGTAAGAAGAATCGATTACGTCCTGCGCACCATCGTTTTTGTAGATGCGAAAACTATCGCACTCGATGATGTTTTGGATATTGAATGCGATCTGTTTATTGGCTTGGAGTAATATTTCATTCTGCGGTAATATGACAATGCGAGCAAGCCACAGACGACAAAACGGGGTAGAATTAGCTTTCCGTCAGCACCCCTCCGATGAAAGTGCTGTGCTCAGGCAGGCTTGTAACGAATGACGGATCGGCAGCTGCCGCTTCATTTTGATATAGCGTGCCATCCAACACCTTTGTATCAGCACCGAGCCATACATCACCATTTGGTTTGAGAATAGCACAAATGGTCTCGGGGTTGTCCGCTTCATAGCTTTTATACATCTTGGCAGCGTAATCGTCCGTCACGCACAAGGAAAGCTCCGTTTTTAGCTCGCCGTCCGTATAGTAGTACAGTACCGCCGTATTGCCGCCGTCGTACCGCAATTCAAATTTGGTTGAGACGCCCTCGCTGTCGGTACCCTCTGCGGTTGCCGTATCGCCTTGTTCGGTGTAGGATACGTCTTGCAGGCCAAACATCTCGAATACCATCTTCACTGAATCTTCCGCGGTCGGGTCGAAAAACGAAGCGGTGAACGCGAGATCAATCTCGCCCTTCATCAATTTAAGCGCCAGCATGGCTGTGTCTGTACCGGAAATAAATGCTTCAATATCTTCGGTAGTACGCTTCTGGTATTCTGTAAACAACTCCATCCAACTGCCTGTGCCTTTTGGCTGCGGAGCTTCTTCGTTTGGCTCTTCTTCCTGCTGCGGCTCATCGGACGCCTCGGCCTCCGGAGGGTCTTCCTCCGCGGTTTCTGGCTGCTGTTCTGTCGCCTGCGCGGCAGGTTGCTCTTCTACAGCCGGTTCTTCCTTCGCCGGACTGCCGCACGCCGCTGCCGCAACCGCAAAGACAATCACAATCAATACAATCAACAGTTTTTTCATCACAATATCCTCTCTGTATCTATACGTTTTGTTCACTGGGTTATCAGCATGGCAATGCCGACAACCGCAAATACTGCCGCAATGATGTAAAACACCATATAGCCCCTGCCGCTCCGCAGGTAGATGCGCTCCGGGTTATCCGGGTCATATCCGATGGTGAGCGTACTTCCAACATCCGGTGGAACAATGGTGTCCACACAGAACTCCTGCCGGTAGGTTTTTCCTTCCACCTCATACTCGAACAATGCGAAAACACTGGCCGCTCGTTTACGGCCTT
>JAJDHD010000112.1 GCA_030266015.1 Christensenellaceae bacterium OttesenSCG-928-K19
ATGTGCATACTTGCACCGTTAGGCTGTGTTGAGCCATTGCCATCGTTACGGTGAAAATCAAGAAAAATATCTGCCCCCCATAAGTTATGGTGGAGGAACGTGCGCACAAAAAAAGTCAGGAAGTATTCCTAACATCATATTGCGAGGAAGAAGGACAGCCCTTCCAACAGCTTCTGTGGGAAAAATTTTGCGAAATGGCCAAAAAACATAAGGGGACAGTGATTTTAGAGGCATTGCGTCGGATGGAAGGTAGGCAAGTACAAAATCCGTTGGATTACCTCGAAACAACCTGTTTCCAGATAGAGAACGAACCAAAAACAACGGGAATATGATGGGCAAGTTCAGCAGAGAAAAAGGCAAGCGCGGTGAGCGCGAGTTAGCCTCCGCCCTACGCGGACACGGTTATAATTGCAGGCGTGGGCAGCAGTACAGTGGCGTAAATGGCGATGCTGATGTCGTAGGTTTGCCCGGACTGCACGTCGAGTGTAAAAGAACGGAACGATTGCAGCTTGCGGAGGCACTTTGCCAATCCGTAGCCGATTCTCAGTCCGGCGAAATCCCTGTTGTTATGCACAGAAGGAATTTCACTACGTGGCTTGTCACAATGCGATTGGATGATTTTATGGATATATACCGGGAGTGGGAATCCGGCGGCTGTCCAATGTCTGAATAATGCATTTTGATTTTAAGGGATTTTTACACAGAGCTTACCCTGCATACTCGGAAGACCGCGAAGGCCATTTTATCTCGGTTATAATCGACGAGAGAGGCTTTGTGATTAAGATAATGAAAGAGAAAGGAAAAGTTTACGAATGGCAAACGGAAAAAATCTACGTCCTCGCGATTTAACCAACGAAGAAGCTGTGAAGATGGGCAGACAAGGCGGTGTTGCGTCTGGTCAAGCAAGGCGCGAAAGAAGGCGACTTCGAGAATATGCCGCAAGCATTTTGGCATTGCCGGTAACAGAAGAAAACATGCTTTCCGACATACGAAATGCTGGGTTGCAGAATATGGACTGTAATTATGCTGCAATGACCGTGTTGGCCCTCATTCAAAAGGCTTGTTCGGGTGATACCATTGCATTTCGGGAATTACGGTCACTGATTGGCGAAGAAGGGAATACTCGCACTATGCAGATTCCATCGGATGGCCTTTTCGCTGCAATAAAACGGGGGCTTGATAATAGCAATGACGAGGACAGTTAATATAACGCTTCGCCCTATGGCCTTTTATATTGCATTATATCAGCAATATCACATTTCAAAACATAGCAAATTTTGGAGAGCACAGTGAGGTCAACCCGTTCCAACTCAGTACCATTATAATACCGAGTAACGACATCGTATTTAATACCTGTCAACTTTGACATTTTATTGCGAGTTATTCCCGCTTCATCCATTAAGTGGCGTATAGTTATCTCTATATGACCAAATTCAATTTCCTTGTAAATCCCATCATACAGATCAGTCATGTAATGCCCTCCGCTTTCTACCTTTTATAGTACAATTAGTTGAACGGATTGACATTAACCCTATTTGTGGTTACCCTTTACATGGATATGGCTCGTTTTCGTAATGTATACCTAATTTGGAAATCGGCTGTGATAAAATCAACTTATACAGAACAGGAGCGCACCATGACATTGGAAACGATTCAAAAATTCATATCTTCACAGCAATGGATATTTGCCAAAACCATGCCGCAAAATCCTCATTGGTATGTCTGCAAAGATAAGTTGCCATCCACAGAGGACAAACAGATTTTTGAGCTCTTTGTTCAGTACATACGTGATAATGGTATCGCAGAATTGTATCAAGGAAAAAAATATATATGTTGGTACCATGAAGGTTATAAATATTGGACAATGGGTGCGCCGCTGGAGAACACAATTATTATAAACCGCGCATATTCCACACAAGCCGAAACCAGCGACAATATATAATACAGGAGGAAATCATGGACAGTAAAATATTTGTTCTGCATGGCGAAAACCAGCTAAGTGAGCTTGTTCAAACCCGTTATGAAAGCGAAGATATTTTTCAAACGCTCATAGAACAGTATCCAGATATTCTGGCGGGAGATCAGATAAACCCGGATCATCCATGTAAATGGATATTGATAAACCGCGAGATGGGTGTGCCAAGTGAACAATCTGGTAATGCTCAATGGTTTTTAGACCATTTATTTATTGACCAAGAGGCTATTCCAACATTGGTTGAAGTAAAACGCAGCACAGATACTCGTATTCGACGTGAGGTTGTGGCCCAGATGTTGGATTATGCGGCAAATGCTACTCAATACTGGTCTATTGATATCATACGAAATGCTTATATGGAGCAGACAGCAAATATTTCAGCAAATACGCTTGCAGACATTGGCATCCACCCCGAAGCGGAGGATTCATTTTGGGAAACTGTTCAAACCAACCTTCGCGCCGGAAAAATCCGGCTGATGTTTGTTGCAGATGAAATCCCAAAGACGTTGCAAGCCATTATAGAATTTTTAAATGACCAGATGGTACAAACCGAAGTTTTGGGGCTGGAAATCAAGCAATACATTTCTAATGATGGAATAAAAACCTTAGTTCCACGCATCATCGGTAATACAACCAAGGCAGTTCAAACCAAAAAACAAGAATCTAAAGAATGGGACGAGGAATCCTTTTTGGAGAGTGTTACCAGCACAAGCGGTAAGGAAATTGCCGATATTTGTCATAGGTTAATATCATCGCTTAAGGGGTGCAAGATATTATTCATTGTATCTGTCGTAAATCGTAGGTATCGTTTGCCTGAATGCTCATTGTCAAAAAACAGATACCCCTCTTTGGACTTTTGCGCACCCCAATTTTTAATTATTTCTGAAACATAATAGGCGGTATCAAGCCTGTTTTCATATATTAAGTCTAAAGCTTTACGATGTTTCTGATAAATTTCATTACATATCTTAACCAATTTATCGTCTCCCACAATATCCCTCCTCACAGTATCAATGTAATTAGCAATTAGTAATTCCTTATCGGGCGCAAGTTCGTTGTTTTGTTTTAATGCAGAAACTATGTCTATGAGTTCGCTATAACTTAATGAAAGC
>JAJDHD010000113.1 GCA_030266015.1 Christensenellaceae bacterium OttesenSCG-928-K19
AAGTATCGCAACTTTGTGTTTAGCATTCCACCCGTATTTCCTTGTCTGCAAAGCAGGAGTAGAGGCCTTTGAAATATCGATAGCAGGTTTTTTTGCTTCGACAAACATTTTTGTCAAGCCTCTAAGCGTTAATGAATAATCTGGCCTGTCTGTTTTTGTTGAGTAGTTTTCTGCAATTACTTCCCTATACTGGGGAGCTAGTCCCTTTGAGTTTGAAACATCCCATCCAAGCATTTCAAGAAAAGGGTCGATATATTCAATACGGCAAGAATGTTCATTATATGAGTTTTTGTTATCTTTATAATAAGCCAAATTAGTGTCAAATTGCTCAACTAAGAATTGTAATTTTTTTTTATTTTGCATGACCATTCACAACCTTTCGTTGTCGCCGTTTGACTTTTCGGCACCTTCTGGAATAATCCAAATACGACTCATGCGAGTAGTGCCTTTAATACGATTTTCCTCACATATTGTAATTATATCACAACCCATGTAAAATGGCGGTATAACATTTAATTTTAGAATTTGATTGAAGATTCCGCTAGAAGTAAACACGATTTGTCTTGATTTCGATTCGATTATTACTTCTTAGTTTTTTAATAATGACAATTCACTTTGGAGTGGATTGCAAAACTGTTCATATTGTACATCAAATTTGATTTTTATATACTTTTATCCAGGCGAATCAATATCGTTGCCAATCACGTTGTTGATGAAAGCTCCGCAGCATCTAATGAATCCTTTAAATAGCTAGATATGTTCTCGGATAGCGAAGCAGCTCTGGCTAAAGAGGTCGAAGAAGCTGTTGAACTGGAACGCGAGAAAAGGATACAAAAAACAATCCTCAAAATTAAGACTACCTATGGTAAAAACGCCATTCTTAAGGGCGTGAATCTTGAGGAAGGCTCTACTATGAAAGACCGAAATAACCAGATTGGGGAACACAAATTATGACCGGGCCATACGATGATATTATCAATTTTCCGCATCATGTGTCTGCATCCCATCCCCAAATGCCAATTGCCAATCGCGCTGCCCAATTCTCTTCGTTTGCTGCGCTCTACGTCCTCGTCAACAGTCTGCACGAACGACCTACCGCTGAGCTAGGGTGAGACTCATAGGTAGCCGACTGGAATTATTCTATCATCTCCGCTCAAGGACAATTGAGATTCATACAAACAGATCACACCACCCGCTCCACGCTCCATCCCTGAAACCTTATCAAGAACTGCGAATTGCTTGACCATGCTCTTATTGGGATTTGCCGTCTTCTTGATTTCCAATGGATAGATAACTCCATTTTCTACAATTAGCAAATCAATTTCTTTGCCGTCCTTGTCGCGATAAAAATATAACGGAAGATCAAGTATCCCCTCATTATAATAGCTTTTGATGATCTCTGAAATAACAAAAGTCTCAAAGAAAGCGCCCGCCATTGCTCCCGACTCCAAAACCTCCGGCGTGTTCCACCGTGTCAGGTATGCCGCCAACCCCGTATCAAGGAAATACAGCTTTGGCGTCTTGATCGCACGTTTGATTACATTATTGGAATATGGCTGCAACAAATATACGAGATTTGATGCGATCAGTATGGAAAGCCACCTATCAGCAGTTGCCTGACTGATTCCAACATCTCTTGAGATAGATGCTAAGTTCAGCAATTGCCCTGTATGACTGGCCACAACTGTCATGAATGTCAGGAATTTTCCTTCATCTCCCACCTGCGTCAAATCGCGCACATCACGCTCAATATATGTTCTTGTATATGCTCCATAAAATGTTTGTGCGTCAAACGACTCATCCGTATATAGTTCAGGCATACTACCTCTTTGTATGATTCGCCATAATTCCTTAAACGCAATCGGCGCTGTAGATATTCGGCGTTCAGCGAAATAATCATCTGTTGGCAGAAATCTTTTATTGAACCTATCCCTGTTGATTTCTCGCAATGATAATCCCAATAAGTTTAAAATCCCTAAACGCCCAGCCAGCGACTCCGTTACGCTTTTCATCATTTTGAACTGCTGTGAGCCAGACAAATAGAACTGTCCTTTTTGTTTATCTTTATCCAGCATCATTTTTATATACGGGAAAAGGTTAGGCGCATATTGTATTTCATCCACAAACACGGGCGGCGGTGATACTTGGAAAAAAGTCCCTGGCTCGTCTACAGCAGATTGAAGCATAATAGGATCATCCAATGTAATATATGGAATATCTTTTTTTTCGTTTTTTATTAAGGTGGTTTTACCTACTTGGCGCGCGCCTGTCACCAGCACAGCGCCAAACATTTTTTCCACCGATTGAAATGCCTGTTCGATATGGCGAGAGATATACATAAACCTCTCCTTTCGGCTGATTCATTATTTAATGTTATTATAGACGATTTTCAGATTTTTGCAATGTTTATTACTAAAATGAGGTCTGTATCATAAAATGATACAGACCAAAACATAGTCAATATGTTTTGGTCAGAGACGGCATTTTTCAACGAATCAGTTTTTCTATTTTATGTTATTCAAGCACCATCAGTGTCTTCGGCTTCCAAATCAACATTAATATCTCCCTCGGAACTTGCTCCGAGGTTCTTCTGATAAAGCTTATTCCATGACAATGGGTTCTTACACTTGCGGTTATACGCCACAAGCATAGCCTCGGCGTAGCCAAGCGAGCCCGGTCGTCGCTCCTTGGCGGTTCGGGCAAGCTGTTTGACAGAGATAAGTCCGATTCGTTCCTTGAACAGTACATCCTTCAATGAGTCTCCAAACGAATATACAAGCCGAGCCACACCATTGAGAAAATTGCCAGAAAGTGAATACATATCACCCTCCCACGCGCTCACGCAGAGGCGAAGAGTACGATCCAGCAAGTGATATCCGTATTTGTCATAAATGCGCTCAAGTGCCCCCACCGCGCAAATAACGTTATAGTTTCTGACCTGTCCAATAGACAAAGAATAGGATTCCACCAAATCTCTTATTATGAGCTGCTTATCGTTTCCGGCCTCAATGTTTGCCATGAACACCTCGTACGGTTTGAGCGAC
>JAJDHD010000114.1 GCA_030266015.1 Christensenellaceae bacterium OttesenSCG-928-K19
CGTCATACGACGCCTGTGCGGTGACATCCTGGTTGTCGTTCAAAAGAACGCAAAACCGCAGGGCCTCTGTGTTGACCGTAACCTTGTCTGGATACTTGTTGGCGGCGATACTGATACCGGAATCATTTGCCGATGCAAGCGCATGATACGTGTGGCTGGATTCAATGGAGTAATCCGCAATACTGGCAACGCTTTGGTTTTTGGTGGCATCGTAATACCGATACTCAACCGTTGCAAGCGGCGCATCCACCACATTCGTTACCGATACATTCCCATTGCCGACTTCCTCATTTTGGGGCGCTTCCTCCGTATCATCAACAGGCGCTTCGATAGGCTCTTGCTGCTTAGGCTCTCCATCGGAATCGCCGGTTTCCACACCGCCCTGTTCTTCGGGAATTTCCTCGTTCAGATTCGTTTCAATCTGGTCACCTGTGTTCTCTATATTGCCTGTGGCAAACGCCGATGCAGGCACAAGAGAGAAACACAAAATGATAACGAGTAGTAACCCAATCGTTTTTCTGGAAATTTTCTTCATTCTTTGCTTCCTTTCTTTCGTTTGATTTTTGTGTATATGTGAAAACGCCGCAATGCTGGAATATATGCGGCGTTGAGATTTCTGGAGAACGCGCAGCTCTTGGGGCAGAACGTAAAAAAGAGGGGCAGTCCCATATGTTTTACAGGACTGCCCCTCTTGTGAATTATTCAGTTCTTTGTATTCCGATCAGTACCATCCGGCCTTTCTGACCAGCTTTTTCTCCCAATGTCCCTTTTCTGGTATGGTCACTTGTTTTACGCCGACCTCAACCTGAACAGGTTTCCCGCCATACTGGAAATCTTCATCCCTGTCAAAATGCATGTCGCCATGCGTGGGAATATTGCCGGTGATATCGGTGTTGCAGATAAAGCAGTATGTACGCTCCCGCATTTCAAATACAGGTTCCTCCACAGTTCGCGCAGGTTCGTCCACCACCCATACATCCTCATAAACATCGTCATACCACGTTTTCCCGGCGTTGGGATCGGGTGTTGGCGCGGGAGTAGGCGCGGCGGGCGGCTTTGTGCTTTCGGCAGGCGTTTGGTTTGCAACACCATTCGCTGATACAGGTTGTGAAGTTGCCACAGAAGCCCCGCCATTGCCGCTCCCCACATTGGAATTGTTGATCTGTGTAGCTGTGGGCGTAGGCGACGCTGAAGCAGGGAGCCTGAGCGTCGGACTTGCCGATGGTTTTGGCGACGGCGTGGATTCAATATTCTTTTCTACAACTTCTCCCGCTTCAGGCGATGATGTTTTAGCCGCTTCTTCTATCGCGGGCGGGGATTCGGTGGGTATAGCACCATCCGCACAACCGCCAATCAACAGGGATAGAGAGAATACGCATAATCCGATACAAATGAGTTTTCTTTTCATTTCAGGATACCTCCATGATATTAGTTTCATATTCCATCATATCCCCGCCTTTTCCGATTTGTCGAAAAATGCAACTTTACCGATGAATGCCGTAAGCATCCAACTGCCCGTGAAATCGAGGCACGGGCCGCAGTTCTTCATAAATTTCCCTGCCATAAAGCGCGTAATGCTTGGTTTCCATGTCATGGATAATCTGCCGCAGCCGCTTCACATGACGGCGCTGATGCTCCGTAATGCAAAACATATTGATGTTATTGTTGATTTTGCAAAGCAAATGATAAAGCCTTATTTCATCCGGACGCTTTACGCCCTTCGTTTCGTTCATTGCCCGGACAAAACCGTGCAAAGCCAGTTCAGATATATGTTTTTCCCCATTGAAGATAATTGTATCAATGTTCGATAAATACAGGCTATGGACAAGTCGCTTTGCTGATTCCGTGCTCTCAACCTCCAAAATGATGAGCGAATCATACGCAACCCGAAATAGCCTTAAACCCAATAAAAATGCCATTGTTTCCCCTTTCTACGTCATGCGTGTGGTTATCATTGAAAACATGAGGATTGCCGTCAGCACCAGCAACACGATTGCCAGGTTCCTGTCGCCTTTTCGCTTCTTTTTGATGTATGAGCGGATGAGCAGGGCAGACGCCCCAATGCTCACCGCTGCCATAAGTACAGAGAACATAATCTACCTCCATAAATTAAAAAAGCCGCGATCTCTCGCGGTCACACAAATTCTTTGCTACCTTGTCGGCTCCTGCTCTTGCTCACGCCCCCGTTTCCATTCGCGAAGCAGCTTGAACAGCGTTTCCTTCATTTCCTTTGGCGTGGTGTCGGGCGGGAAATATTCCTTAAGCTCGTTGCCCTTCATCACAACCTTGTAATCAATGGGCTTCTCCGTAGTAAGGATCTCCGCAATCTTTCCCTTATCCAAATCACCCTGCTGGCTGAGTTCCTTTAACGTCTTGGCCTGTGCCAGCGTTGGAGCAACTTCTTCCGTTTCCATAATGTATGCCAATTCGCTTTGTTCCTCAAGCTTTAGCTGAGATAGCTCAACGGCTGGTGTGAACTTGATTTCCTTATTATCCAGAGCATCCAACAAAGGATCAATAAGTTCATTCAGGTCAATGAATCTTTGGACTGTATCGCCACTAATACCATCATCTTTTCCTATTTCATCGTCACTACGAAACTTCGCCGCAAGTTGCGGCGAAGTCTTGTCCGTTCTATAACCTTGTCTTTTGAGAGCTTCCATTTTCATCTTATAGGCTTTGGCTCTCTCGCTCGGAAGGATATGCGTTCTTTGCGTGAGATTGGAATCTGCCATCAGGATTGTAGCAGTATCATCATCCAATTCCTCTACTATCGCCGGAACACTGTTCATATCCGCGTCTATCGCCGCCTGTGTCCTGCGATGCCCGGATATGATCTCGTATCCATCTTCG
>JAJDHD010000115.1 GCA_030266015.1 Christensenellaceae bacterium OttesenSCG-928-K19
TAGCGGGCCGGTTGGCTGCAAAAAAATACTGGAAGAATATTTGCCCGTTCCTGTAATAGAGAGAAGCGGAGAAAGCTATACGCTTAATTACAACCGCGAAAAAAGTGTGGGCAGAGTAAAAATGTTCTACGGAAACTTCCTTGTTGTGCTAAAGGCCTATACATATATGCTTTCTTTGGGCGGCAATGGCCTTAGGGAAGTATCCGAAAGCGCGGTGCTAAACGCTAACTATATGCTGAACGGTTTGCGGAAATATTCCGATGTGGAATACAGTTCACCCTGTATGCACGAATTTGTTATAGGGCTGGAAAGCTTTAAAGAGCGCACGGGAGTATCGGCGATAGATGTGGCAAAATCCATGATAGATAAAGGTTTTCATCCGCCCACAATGTACTTTCCGCTTATAGTGCACGAGGCGCTTATGTTCGAGCCCACCGAAACCGAAAGCAAAGAGACGCTGGACAATGCACTAATGGAGATTTGCGAAATATTGGAGCGTGCATATACGGATGCGGAATCTCTCCATGCCGCGCCAGTCACAACACCGGTGGGAAGACCGGACGAAGTTGTCGCAGCGCGGCAACCAAGGTTGCGATACATGTTTCCAGAATGATTTGCGTGAGGCATATTGAACCGGGAACTTTTAGTGTAGTGAGAATGCGAAAAAAATATGAAGCAGTATTATTTGATTTGGATGGGACTATTTTGGATTCGTTTGATTTGCACAGCAAAGTGTATTACTGCATGTTTCAGGAAAAAGGATATCCTACAACAATGGAGCAAGTCCGCAAACATATCGGAAACACAATGGAGTGTGTATTGGATGGCTGCGGTATTCCCAAAGAGGCCCAGCCGGAAATAGTGCAGGAGGTCGACAACTATTATATTAACTGTGAAGAAGATCTAATGGAAAATCTTGTTCTGGAAGAACAGGTAATAGATGTGATTGAGTTTCTAAAAAGGGAAGGAATTAAAACCGGTATCGTCACAAACTCCAAACATGCATTGTTGATGGAAATCATTCGTATAAACAAGGCAGAAGCATATTTTGACTTGCTGGATGGAGCGAGAGCGGATTCGCTAAACAAGAAAGTGCGTTGTGCAGGCAGTATTCGCAAATTGGGTGTAACACCTAATACAGTGTTGTATGTCGGGGATACGGGACATGATATTGATCTTGCCCGAGAATGCGGGATGGATATTTGCATCGTATGGCATCATTTCGGCTGGGAAAAGGATTATGATATGTTAGTGAAGGAAGGCAGACCCGATTATGTGGTGGATGAGCTTAAAGAAATACTTCTCATTGTAACTGGTGCGATGTAGTATAACAAATTTGCAAGAAAGGGCTTGTAAAAACAACATTGGGTGAACCTTAGTACTCTACAGTATAAGAGTGCTTGCGGCTAAACAAATACTCTTTTTCATGTCAGATCGGTCAACAAGTTATCTAAATAAGTTACAATAAACAAATCACAATATTCCCAGAAAATCATACGTTGGCATTTCCTGTATTCGAAGCTGGATCCCCGACTGTCTTAGCAGATTTGATTTTATCCTAACCAGCTCAACATGGATGCCAAGCGCAGCCGAAATCTGCTCGTCCGTATAGCCGCAGGAAGCAAGCTCCAAAAACTCGTCTTCCCGCACCAACAGACTAGCCGCAAAACTATTAGCTTCAACCTCATGCCGTGCAGTAGATGTAAACCCTATATCCTTAAGTGGTGAAAAAATTGCCCGGTTGCGATTTAGTAAATCGTGCCCAAGTTCATGTCCGCATACAAATCGCCGAAACCTATTATTAAGTTCTCTATTGATAGCAATCATCCTGATTCGATTCATGTAGCAATAATATCCCTTTACAGCCCCAATGTTATCAAATTCGACATGAACACCCAGCGCCTCAGCCAGTTCAAATGGATCGTTTGTCCCATGTTTTCGAACAAGAGATTTGCACAGACGATTTATATAATCACTTTGTTTATTCATTTGTCTATGCCCCCCTGTAAATGTTCTATATAAAAATCATACCATGGGCATATGCAAGAATCAGTATATACTATTTTTTCTTTTTGCCATATTTTTCTTTAGCCAGTTCTTTAGAGCGCAGATACATACGCATAAAAGATTCCATGAAAGCCTCGCGGTCTTCATCCTTAATATCTCCACCGGCTAAATATGCCTGAGCTTCTCCTAGGATCTTCTTAGCCTGGGCTTCTCCTTTGGCACCATATCGCTCTCGAACATCAATATAGAAAAGATCATTATCGTCGAGAAGTTGACCCTTTGTCACACCATACATCTCACAGAGCTTTGTCAGAATGTCTTTCTTGCGAGGCAGTACATTATTTAATTCATAATTCTGATATGCCCTCATAGTAATGCCTAACTGTTCTGCTACCTCTTTTTGTGACCAGCCTTTTTCTGTACGTAGGATCTTTACTTTTTTACCAAATGTCATTAGATAGTTCCCCTTAAAAAACAATGAAGTTATAATTCATATAATCGTTGACACATGAAGTTCATGTTGATATAATAGCATATGAAGTAATGGTTCGTCAAGGCGAAGTGGAAACGGAAGCAATATGGAAAGAGCGAAGATGACAAATATACTTGAACAGATAAATAGCAAAAACATAGACAGCAGGTATTATCACTGCGCAAAAAAACTTGTGGAGATATATCGTGAGGTTTCATGGGGATTGCAATATGCGCTCGACGAGATGAAAGAAGCCTGCGCGGATATGGGATACGCTGATGTAGAAGAAGCGCTGTCCTTTCTTGAGGATGGCAGTGTTGACAGCAGATCAGTCCAGGCGTTGGAAGACCGGGCTATGTCT
>JAJDHD010000116.1 GCA_030266015.1 Christensenellaceae bacterium OttesenSCG-928-K19
GCGGACAATTCCAACGGCGGTACATTTTCCGAATCCCCGGCAGTCCAGAGCGTTAATATTGTGGCAACAGAGCCGTGGGAGGTAACAAAAGAGGCGGGCCAGCTGACAAATGCGGGCAAGCCCACCAGCTTTAAAGCAGGTTCGATTACGGAAGATGGCACCAATTACACGGCAACATACAGGCTGACAGTGAAGCACAGCTCTGCTTCGGCTAACTACAACAGGAATGGGCGGCTTGATTTCCTTGATTATTTGTTGAAAGATGTATTCCCGGCGAATTATCCGGCTGGGGGCGGGGCAACGCTCGTAGATGTTAAGATGAAAGACCCCTCTGCACAGGACGCTATGATTACGCTGCAGCAGGGAAATAATACAGACAAGAAAGATTATACAGTGGAGCTTGCCGGCGACGGCACAGTTTCGGCGATTAATATTACGACTTATGCAAAGCAACAAACGGCGGCGACATATATTCCTGTTGGCGCGCCGATAGAAAGTGTTTATTTTGTCACGGTGCAATATCCTGTTGCGCCGTATATTTACCCCACAAATGTAGATCCGGCGGATTATATCTACAACCTGAAGGATACAGCTAAGCTTGACTACACGCTTGTTGGCAACCAGACGGGTAACGACGAGGACGACGCGGAAATCCAGCTTGGAAAAAAAGAAGACATGAAGCAGGGGTATCCCCTTACTATCACAAAATATATCAAGGTTGGCGATTTTGAAGCCGTTTTGGATACAAACGCACAATCTGCCTATGGAACAGCGACCTTCTGGCTGTCCACAGACATAGCGGGCAATAAAGTAGCGAAGGATATTAACAACAACCCGGTGATGCAAAGCGCCACCAGTGTTGGCGCGGATGGCACGCTGAAGTTCACCAATATGCGTGAAGGCGTGTATTACCTGCACGAGCGGTCCAAGCCCAGTGATGATTTTAACGGGCTGACTGCACCGGTTGAGATCACGATAAAATCAGATGGTACGGTGGAGATTGGCACAACGGGGCAGCCGGTTTCGGTAACAGGCTCCAATGTGAAGGTTGTGAATGAAGCGGGAGCAAACGGTCTGGGTATTTTGCAGCTTACGAAAAAAGGCGTAAACCCGGCAGGCGATGTTGTGCCGATGCAGGGGGTTACGTTTGCGCTGGTGAATTCTTCCGGCCAGGTGGTTGACAGGGCAACAACAGACAAAAACGGATATCTGGTGTTCCACGCGGTAACGCCGGGCAACTATAAAGTTGTGGAAGAAGCGCTTACAGAGGAGTTGGAGGATGCCGGGTTTGAGCTGGATACGTCCATCAGCATCGATGTGGTGGTGGAAAGCAACAAAGTGAAGACGGTGTCCACCACGAATCCCGGATACGAGAGCCAGGGTGCAGTGGTGATGAACTATTCGCCATATGGGCGTTTTCGGATTTTGAAGACAGACACAAGCGGGAATGCGCTTCCCACGGATTTGGCAGGCGCGGAATTTGCGCTTTATGATTCCTTGAAGAAAAACATTGTGCAGGGTGTGGATGGCACGGTCTATAGCAAAATTGTCGTTCCCAATGGCACAACAGGATATGTATCCGGTATTTTGGAGCCGGGCACCTATTATCTGAAGGAGACAAAAGCACCTGATGGATATAAGCTGGAAAGCGGCTATATTGAGGTGGTTGTGCAGCCGTATACGCGCACCGAAATAAAGGTGAAAAACCAAAAGCTTTCTAAGCTGGGCATACTGAAGTATGGCACATGGGGCGGCAAGAATGATTATGAAGGTATTGCCGGTATTGAATTCCTGATCTATGACCAGGAAACGGGTGGCACGCCGCTGACGAATGGCAGCGGTAACAATATTGTGCTTACATCCATTACAGATGCTTCTGGTGTTCCGACGCTTTATTATGACGACGGGTCGGATTCCACTGCTGTTACTGTGGTTGCGGCGGGCACTTATTGGTTGGAAGAGGTTGCTGACAGCCTGGAAGGCACGGGTTATGTGCCGCTGACAAGCAGAATAAAGGTTGAGGTGCCGGAAGGGCAGACGGTTGCGGCAAAGGCATACAACACACCCAATTACGGCAGGATTAAGATAGAGAAGACAAACGCAGTGACAAACGCTCCGATGAAGGGCGTGGAATTTGTGCTGTATGAAGCAAAATATGGATTGGGTTCAGACGGTAATCCGGCTGGCAGCGCGGTTTGTACAATTGTGACCGACGAGCAGGGGATTGCGATATCCACATTGCTGAAGCCGGGTACTTCCTATTATATTGTAGAAAAAACGCCGGAAGGGTTTAAACCGCTGGGTGACGACGTGACAGGGCATGTAATTCGCTCTGTGGTAACAGCAACCGGCGTGGCGGCTACAAATGAGCCGGGCGGGGATTATTCCGCTATTACAATACCCAACGAAGGCTCTGCCAACATGGAAGTGAAGGTGCTGGTGAAAAACGAGCCGTTGGTGGGCATCAAGATTGTAAAAACGGAATCGACGCAGAAAAATGGAAGCGATGTATTTGTAAAAGCGAAATTTGTGCTTTATGACAAAGACCCGAGCACGCTGACGGATGAGCAGAAGAAAGCGGCAAAGGTAGGCGAAGGCGAGACAAAAACAACCGACGGTTCGCTGCTTTTCACAGGG
>JAJDHD010000120.1 GCA_030266015.1 Christensenellaceae bacterium OttesenSCG-928-K19
TCAATACCTGTCACCGCTAAAAATGGCAAGACATTTCGCTATTGGTGGTTAGCATTGTAACAGAAACAACAGAAATAATTATATCATACAAATTCATATTTGTAACGGAAAAGTTATGGTATGCCATACCCATGCAGGTATAGGCAAGGGAGATTTTTTAGGGCGTAAATGTATGGATGCGGACAACCTGCACCGCAAGCTGAATACAATCCCCAGGCAATTAAATGCGTTAATATAATGTAGGCTAAGGATGTGCTGTGCGAGGATGTTTTGATTTAGGTTAACGTGGCAAGGCGTGCGCTGCACAAGGCGAGGCAGGTTGTGTAGGAATTGAACCATTGCGTGCGCAGGTTTGTTTGATTGTAAGGGGTGTGAGCGTATAATGGTTTGTCCATGCTTTCCCTTTATGGTATAATATGGCCGAAACTATGGTAGGGAGCGAGACTCGGATGAAGAGAGCCGGAAAAAGCAGGATTAGCGTGCTGCTATGCATTTTGTTTGTGTTGGTGATGGCTGCGGGCTGCGCAAAAGAAGAACAATCGGTTGTGATTGATTTGCAGGCGCAGCGTGAGGAATTTATTGCGACCGCGGAAAGCCATCTTGTCGAGCAGCCGGAGGGCGTCACGCTGAAGACCTGGCTGGAAACGGAGGGCAATTACCTTGTTTCGGCTGATTGTCCTGTTGTGGTGGCAAGCGAAGCCATTTCCGCAGACCTGCAAGCCTATGTTGAAAAGGAAATAAGCAACTTTCAATCGGAAGCAGGGGGGATGGGTGCACCCACTGAGGACACAGGGCTTTTTTCATTGTTCCTGACCTATAAACCTTATGTAGTGGGCACAGAGTTGCTTAGTATTAAATTTACCGAGAACGCATATAGCGGAAAAACGGATAAAAAGAATTATGTTGAGTCACTTGTGTATAATATGGCCACGGGCGCGCGCATGGGAATTGAAGATGTTTTTGATATAGACCAGCCTAATTACCTGGCAACCATTTCTGAAAAGATACGGGAGTACCTGCTGGAGAATGAGATTGTGCGCAAAAACCTGGAGGAAGGGCTGTTTCAAACGGGTACTGCGGCAAACGCACAGAATTTTTCCAATTTTGCCATTACGCCGGATAACAAGATGCTGTTCTTCTTTAACAAGGGCGCGGTAGCGCCTGCTGAAACGGGGACGCTGGAGGTATGCATCCCACTTTCCGAGTTTGAAGCTATTTTAAACCCGGAGAACAGGGAGATGTTGTTTGGGAAAATTGTAGAGCGCCCGGCAGCGGGCGACGATGAAGCGGAAACGCCTGCGGCAGAGACTGTATCTGTGGATATGAGTGAATACAATCAGTTTTTTAAGAGTGAGGAATTCCTGACACTGATGCCGCTTGATGGGATAGACCCCATAAACGATAAAGTGATCGCGCTTACATTTGACGATGGCCCTGCGCCCGCAACGCCGGACTTGCTTGATTGCCTGAAGGAAAATGACGCGATTGCCACATTCTTTGTGGTGGGAGACCGTGTCGCGAATTTTGAAGATATATTGAAGCGAACCTATGACGAAGGGCACGAGATTGCCAGCCACAGTTGGAGCCATGCCTATATGACGGAGGTTGGGCTCGATGGCGCGTTGGAGGAATACACCAAAGCAAATGACGCAATAGAAGCGGTGATAGGAAAGCGGACGCTGATAGACCGGCCCCCCGGCGGTAAAATGACGGAGGAGCTGGCACAGCAGATTGGCCGCGAACAAATATACTGGACAGTAGATACGGAAGACTGGACGGTGAAGGGCGAGCCGGACGGCGCGGACATCGTGTACCAGCGCATTATGGATGGTGCGCAGGACGGGGCTATCGTATTGTTGCACGACCTGCACCCAACATCTGTTCAGGGGGCGATACGCGCCATACCGGAGTTGGTAGAAGAGGGCTATAAGCTGGTGACCATGACCCAGATGATACAGATTGCCAAAGCGCGTGGGCATGAAATTCCCTATTTCTGGGGAATGAACACCGTTAATCACAAGGAAGAAAGCGCGCCGCCACAGGGTGGCGATACCGAAACAGGGGACGCCCCCGAAAGTGGGGGCGATGAAGCTACTCCGCCCGCAGATGGTGAAGAGGGGGCGTAATTGGAAAAAATCAAGCTTTATGGGTTCAACAACCTCACCAAAACACTTAGCTTCAATATATATGATGTTTGCTATGCCAACACAGCCAAAGACCGTGCCAGCTACATAGAATACATTAACGAGTGTTACAATTCACGAAGGCTGAAGCATATCCTTAACAATGTGGTGAAGGAAATTGACGCGCATATACTAAATATTGCCACACAGGATTATGACCCGCAGGGTGCCAGTGTCACCATGCTCATTGCGGAGGAGGATCTGCAAACGCCACGCAGCATAGCGGCTCACCTTGATAAAAGCCATTTGACCGTGCACTCCTATCCGGAAAGCCACCCACAAAAGGGCGTGTGCACCTTTCGCGTGGATATCGACGTTTCTACCTGCGGCCAGATTTCCCCGTTG
>JAJDHD010000117.1 GCA_030266015.1 Christensenellaceae bacterium OttesenSCG-928-K19
TATCACGAAGCTTATGAGTGGAAAGATGCAGCGGGAGCACGGATGGTAATGGGGTATAGGATAAAAAGCTAATCTTCGCAAGTCGATCTACGATTCTCACTATGATAAGGAGGGGACGGGCCGATATCAAAATATGCGCACAGGCTATACATCACCGGCCCCTCAAAAAGCAGGGATAGAACATATCAAAGCCAATCCCTGGGGCAAGTGATATCAAAAAATGGCTGGGGGGTGCTACTTCCATAATTTCATATCCATAATCTGTGGCCGGCAAGATAGAGAGAGATTTTACCAATTATTTCGCGCTCGTGCATATATATCAATACAGCATTTGGTATGTTGATATGAGGGATATGATTGAGCACTTGATTGACATGATGTTGATGTATCTTTGGGCGATAGAAAAGTAAACGTGTCAGATGTTGTTCGTTTTTTGAAATGAGGGTTCTTTGACAGTCTGATAGCCCATTGCAATGGACTTTTTTTGCTATGATATCTTTTTTGCATGATATTGTGCCATATAAATTATGCTCGTTTCATAGTTATTGTTTTGCACCGCAACTGGCACAAAATGGGTTGTCCTGCTCGATTTTCGATCCGCATGATCTGCAGAAATGACTTTGGGGTTCAGACGCTGGCTGCGCCTTACCACATTGCACGCAGAATTTTGCGTCATCCAATAAACTATTTCCACAATTAGCGCATTGCCGTGTATTTGTTTCGTCTGTAATCACTCCCGTTGGCGTCGCCGGAAGGCCTCCTGTAATCAATCGCACAAGTTCCTCAGTATTCTTCCGGTTTTTCCCCCAATCAACCAATGCGTAATGGGAACCCGAATTTATGGATAAGGAAGTGCTGTTGGGCTCCAGTTGCTTAATATTTACAATTACTTTTTCACCCCACGATAATGCCGATATTCCCACACTTGCATTGATAAAGCCTTGTGCTTCATCATAATTCTTTATTTTCATTTTGGGGTGTTCGCTAATTGCTTTAAGCGCAACTTGAAAAACAATCATTTTGGGATGTGGAAATACCAGTTCGCTCTGTTTGTTCATCATGTTTCAATCCTCCTCAGAAGTTCTCTGGTTTTACAAAGTGATGTGCAGTATAGATATAAAATATCGCTACGGAATGCGAATTCAAAACTAACACAATTGCCGAACTTTTCCAATGCGTAAATATCATTTCCTTCAATCATGCTTTTCAGGTCGTCCAACACAGGCTGTTCGACTTCGCCCCAGGCATCCAACCCCCTGTGCTCAATACAGGTTTCCGCTCGTATAAGCTGTCAGCACATCAATTGTGATTGTTTCCACTGTACTTTCCCCGTCAAGCTCAATCTTAACGCCATCTTTCATAAATGCATCGGGATCATCTTCTTTCGCGCTGTAGCCATATCCCTCCAAAACCTGTGCCGCTTGTGCCATGTCATCCAATATGCTGATCCCCAGCACGTCATATTCGCCGCTTGTGATCTCCATATCAGTCAGACAATATTCCGAATCGTCTTCCGGAAATCCCGAAAAGCTGAGCATATAGCCATCGGCGTAGTAATCGAAACTCATGAAGTTATTGACAGAATCGAGGCTTTCGTCCTCTTGTAACTCGTCCCTGACGCTGTTGTGCGGTGTCAGTAACGCTAGGGGAAGGGTGCTGTTTTCATTGATTTCATCTGTCACTGACGAATTCGCGTCAATCCCTGTCACTGACGAATTCGTGTCGACTTCGCTTTCTTTCTCTAAACCCGGCAACAGCCCGCAACCGGATAATAGGATCACGGTAAGTGCAATGGCCATCACCATCGCCAGTATAGTTTTGTTTATCCCTGTTCGCATATCAATGCTCCTTCCTGTTTCATTGTTCTAATCCTTTGAAATGGTTTTTCGTTCATCGGCGAAATCGGTCAGCCCTCTGCTGCGACGCCCAATGGAGTTCCTTCCATCACTCGGCTTGCAACTGTTCCAAAGCGCTTTGCCACGCAAGAGGCGCTTCACCTGAGTAGGAATCGAATATAATGGCGTACTCGCCAATAACAAAGCACGGCACGGAAGTATACATCGCGCCGTCGGGAACGTCTATATAGTAATCATTATCCCCGAGCATGTATGTGTTTTCAGCAGGTGATATATAGAAGTTCGCACCATCTGATGCAAACTGTACGCCTGGGTACACAGTAAGCTGAAATTGCTCATCCTCATTAAGCTCTATGGGCAAGCCTGTCTTATCGCTAAGTTCCGCGGCAAACGAAATGATACCCTCCCGAGTCTCTTGTTCGCTGGCTGCTGCCTCGTCCACTATCTGCTCTTTGCCTTCCAGTGTATATTCCAACGGAACGGTATCCGATATCTTTGTCAGCGTCAGTTTTCTATTACCGCTCCCTCCTTTGACCGACAAAATGATCCGGTCCGGCCTTGCCTGTATCTCCGCAATACCATCTGAAACAGAAGCATTTCCGCCAGTTTCAGCCCAATGCATGGAACCATTTTCTATGCTGTAGCCGCATTCAAGGGTGTAAGCTGGGGGAGCAAAATCCGTGCCAAGGGAGGACGCGATTATGTACATCTGGTCGTCGTCCGTGAAGAATATCTCGTAAACGGTTTCTCCCTCATTCAGCGCTTTCCGGTAG
>JAJDHD010000118.1 GCA_030266015.1 Christensenellaceae bacterium OttesenSCG-928-K19
TACTTGCTATTAAACATAATGCAATCAATGTTATCAAAAAGCTTGCTAAGCTATCTGAGGAAAAAATTTTTGTTTTTCCTCCATCCTCTAATTGATAAATTGAGTAATACCCCAAAATATTAATTAATTGGTAGTTTTCACCCTCTCTTCCAATATATATGACAAAAGGGCCTTTTGAATAATCTTGATTTTTAGGTTTTTCATTTGAAGAAATCAATTCTTTCCAACCAGAAACCGGTGGAATATCATACTCTTTCAATTTTTTTCCATTAAAATCAATTTCTTCAACATAACTTCCCCTCATATAATAGATATACATAAAATTTTCCGTTGCCAATACATTTATATCACCTCCTGTATCCGCTTTATATGCAGCAATAAAATTGCCTTCAAAATCATATACCTGTACTTTCTGATAAGAGCCGTTACAAATATATATTTTTCCATCATAAACATCAAAGTCCGATACATTCATTAATGCACTTGGCTCCGCTACTTTTATTGAGTTTTTTTCCAAGTATCTTCCTTTCGCCTGAGTCACTGTAAACAATCCAAACAGCCCAATAATCAATGCCATACAAATACCGGAAAGAGCAACTTTTTTTCCCCCACTCATATTCTTCACCCCTTAACTTTGTACCGAACGAATCGCTTGAACAAAGGTGTTTGCGGAATAAAACGCATTATATATAAGCATTCCTTCAACTGTATCAAATATATGTTGCGGTTCTCCTATTGTCGTCGTCGTTGTAGCAAAACCACCAGCCTCATAACCTAAACCTAGGCCATAGGAACCTGTCCCCCCAATTACACCGTCTTTTCCAACAACCATGCCGCCACTACCACCAAAGGCAGAATAGCTAATTAATCCTCCGGTGCCTTGTAAAGCTTCTCCGGATTTCGCATTAGTCACAGTTACCGATAGACCTCCTCCAATATATGCTCCTCCAGCGCCAGGGCCATGCGTTACTTGCAAATATCTGTGTCCAGAAAAATCAAATGTCCACCCGATGCTACCAGTATATCCTCCCAAGAATGCTGCACTTCCAGCTACCCCCGCCGTTAGTGTCCCTTTCCTATCCGGATTATTCTGATATTCATATTCCATCAATATCCTATCATTCTCCTTCACGCCTTCCTTTATATTATTCATCATATCAGTAACATACTGTATTTGAAACGCTTTATCCGAAGCAGATGGTATGCCTTTACCGGAAATCGTTTTCCAGTCATGCCCTTTGCTTGTGCCGCCGGTAGTCAACAGTGGCCCCTTCTGCCCCGTCACCGCATTAATCCATTTATAGTATTTATCCGGCAGCATTCCCGCGCCACCCGTGCCTTGTGGCATATGCCCCGTGGGGTCGGTGTAGTTCACTGGATTGTTGGCGCAGTAGGTGTACAGGTTGTGCGTCCTCAGGTCGCCCTTGGTGCCACGGTATTTAAGTCATAACGACATAATAGCGTAAAATTATTATCTGTTAATATATTCTTCTATCAACTGATCAACATCTAGTTTATACCAGTCTTCACCTACTCTTGGAAGATCTAACGGATCATCCGATTTCACGTATAAGTTACCGCCCACAACAACTGGGTTGAATCGTGGCAAGTATGACAAATCTGCTACTTTTTCCCAATCAAGAGTAAAAACGCCTTCCTCACAAATAATATAGTCATCAAAAAATGTCACGCCGCTGTGTCTTGCAGAATACTCTCCCACATATGATAATTCGTCATCTTCTATTACATATACTGAATGTTCAGAAATACTTTCAAATTCATTTCCATTTTTAGTTTGTGCTGAAATCACATAAACGCTTGAATCATGAATTTTAAAGTAATGCCAATACGTATTTTGCGAAGATTCCAAACCCAAGTTTTTTTTGATACTTGGTTTCAAAATGCTCTGCTTACAAACAAATTCTTTTTCTTCTGGGTATTTTCCAGAAGAATCTATAAAATAGACACAGTCATTGAGTACCATAAATTGTCCCCAAATTTCATTAATTAGTTGGGTGCCGTTTTCATCTATTTTATACAATCTAGAATAGTCTGATTGAATAAGATAACCATCTTCCAGAACAAGGTAATTATCAAAAACAGTTATATTATCACCCCAAATACACTCCTTTTCTTTTGTACTTAAGTCCACTTTCCATAAAGCATTTCCTTCGCAATTTTGTACATCTTCACGGATATAGTACAGAGTCCCATTTTTCATTTGCAACTTTCCATATTTAACACTAAAGTGGGGAAAACTAAACAGACCGTTTTGACCTACTCTACTATGCAAGGTCGTATATCTGTCTTTTTTAATATCATAGCATACCAATCCATAGTTTTCATGGAAAAAACATACATAATTTTCGTCCGCAGCCATATCTGCCGAAGAATTCATATTATTAAAGTTTTCTTCATTTATCGGGTTTCGCATTGCATCAAAATCCATATTCAAATTAGGATATTTCATTTCCAGCCATATGATCAATATGGTGACAACAACTGCAATCACAAAGCCAAACAACATCTTTTTTTTCATTTTTCTCCTTACCACCAGCGGTTATGGTCGCCAAGCCCACCCCAATA
>JAJDHD010000012.1 GCA_030266015.1 Christensenellaceae bacterium OttesenSCG-928-K19
ATGATGACATCCCTCCGGCGAACAATGGCGTTCCCAAGGGATTTGTTGCTATCGAATTATGATATACAGAAAGAACTTCTTAATTGGCTTGTTGGTCACAAGTCGATTAGGAGGTTTTTTATTATGGACGCAAAAGCATTATTAAAGGAATTCTTGCTTGAATGTGAGATAAGGAAGTTCTCGCCAAAAACGCTAAAGGGGTATCGTGATAGCAATTTGTATCTATTGAATTATCTTGAGGCGGAACACCAGATTACACTGGCGGAAGACATAAGTCATATCCATATCAAACGCTTTTTAACTTTTTTGCAAAAGAACGGGCGCAAGGCTACTTATACAAACGGGCTTATAAAGACATTCCGCTCGTTTTTTAAGTATTTGAAGGAAGAAGAATACATAAGCATCAACCCTATGCTGAAAATAAAATGGGGCAAGCAGGAAAAGCCCATCATTAAGACTTTTTCAAAACGGGAAGTTGCCAAAATGGTGAAAGCCTTTGGCGGTTCGAATTTTCTCGAAATACGTAACAAAGCAATCATCGCTACTTTATTTGATACTGGCATTCGTTGCAGCGAATTATGCGACCTAAAAGCGGATGCTATAAAAGACACATATATTAACGTTTGGGGAAAAGGCAATAAAGAACGCTCTGTTGGCAAAAGCCCATATCTTGAAAAGTTTTTGTTGCGCTATACGATAGTTAGAGACGCATATTTCCGACATAAGTTGATACTGCCGGAGAATCTTTTTTTAAGCAGGACAGGAAAGCCGCTTACTGTTGAAGCAGTAGAGAGGGTAGTAAAGATAGCGGGAGAATATGCGAATGTGGCGGAGGACATACGATGTTCGCCGCATACCTGCCGTCATTGGTATGCACAAGCACAATTAAAAAATGGGCTTGACGTATATTCCCTGTCGCGGTTGCTTGGACACAATAATGTAAGAATAACGCAAGTTTATCTGGATTCTATGAAGGATAAAGATATTGTTGAAAAAAGTGTTTTAACAAGCCCTTTGATGAATCTATAACCACACAGCGCGACTGCGTAAAGAATAGTCATAGAAAAGATGTATCTACTGGCCATCAGTTTTAGCAACTTCGGCATCACTTTAAGCGACTTTTGGCGAGTTTGATACATCTTTTATTGAGTTTGGTATCAGTTTGCATTAGTTTGGATGAGTTTATATTATTCAGCGCGCGAAAGCATAAAATTATTGGGTGGAACATCTCACCGCGAAACATGGTAAGAGCAGGCTTTGCACTGTCCGAAAAAGATTGCCAGCAAAGGTTTTGCAGTGTATAATGTAGCCATAAAACGATTCATCAATAATATAATGGTCATTATCCAAATCGAAGGGGAATATTACAATGAGAAAAATAAGGAAACCGATAGTCATACTGCTTGCATTCGCGCTTGTGTTCGCGCTGCTGCCCACAACGGGGCTGGCGGACACAGCGGTGGATTTTTCGGTCACCACCGCTGTCAGCCCCACCACCGTGCTCACCGGCGGGATTGTTGAACTCACCATCTATGTGTACGCACCAGCGCGAACTGCTGGCATCACCACGAGTGTGACATGCTCCCTTCCGGATGGGATTAACTTTGTTTCCGCGACGGACGGTGGTACTTGTAGTGCCGGGACGGTTACGTGGTCGGCAACGGTACCGGCCGGCGCGGAAGGCACGGTGCTGACCTTAGGTGTCAACTGCGTGGCGCAAACGCAGGGTACCAAGTCGTTTACCGCCTCCGTCAGTACAACGGGCAACCCCGACCCGAATACGGATAACGACACCGATACTGCTACCATAAATGTGGTAACCGAACGGCCGCTAAAACCCACAGCAACCTCACCGCAGTATATAGGAGATACTGGCGCAAATACACTTGCAGACCTTCAAGCGACTGTTGGCGATGGATATGATCTTGCGTGGTTTGCAAGTGATAGCTCAATGGACGAGCTTCCGCTGACGACTCCGCTGGCGGATGGCACAACATACTACGCAAGGACAAGTAATGACGGCTTATACTCATCCGACTCCACCCCCGTAAAAGTTAACCTCGTACCCGCCGCCCCCTCCATTACGATTGAATCTATAGAAGCAGATAAGGAGTTTCTGCCAGCGGTTGGGGATGATATTACTTATATTGTTACTGTAAAAAATACAGGGAATGTTTTAATAACCTTTGCCGGTATTGAATCCACCCCTTCCTTAACTGCCACCTCCCCAAGAATTGATTTGAACCCGGGGAACTCCGCAATAGGAACTTGCACTTATGAAGTAACACAGGCTGATTTAGATACAGGGTCTTTTACCTTTGAGGCATACGCCGAGGGAGTAGATTCTGAGTCCAATACTATAACGTCCTCTACGTTCACTAAAACAGTTAACATAGAAAAAGTATCGCCAACCGTAACAGGAACAATCAGCCTTAACGGATTACAAGGAATGATGGCCGGTGATGCTACGGTAACGGCTACGCTTTCAAATGCGTATTTCGGCCCCAAAGTTACCGGCATACCGTTCACTGCGAAGCTGGGCACAAGTAATGTAGCGGCAACGGCTACAGCATCAGCCAACGGAAACCTCACATTCAGTTTTCCTGCCGACAAGTTGAATACGCTCAACGCCGGTGCTCATGATATTCTCGTATCATCCACAGCGGATACGCACAACAACGCTGTTGCAAACGCGAAGGTTGGAACGCTGACGATCACAGCGCCAGACCCTGTTATCATATTAGACCAGCCAGACCCGACTAAACCGCTTGATTTAATGCAGAATGCTGTGTTTAGATTAAATAAACCTTACAATACGTTTGCATATGCTAAAATAAACGGTAATTTGCTGACATCAACACCCCAAAGCAATGTAATGGCTACCCTTGCAAACTATCCTCAATATCCTGTTGATGTTGGAGATGCAAGGGAAGGCAGCACCACTATAACGCTGTATAAGGAGTTTCTGCAATGGTTGCCGGATGGCAAGTATACGCTTGAGGTAGGATTTTTGGACGGCAGTGTAGAGGACGTTGGCTCTTTGAATTTTGAAATCAAGCGTGACGCACAGCCTACTCCTACAGCAACGGCGGCAACCACGACCAGCCCTCAAACAGGCGACGAGAGTAATCTTTCCCTGTGGATTGCGCTTTGCATGATAGCAGGGGTAAGTATTGCAGGTGTTGTAAGTTGGAGACGTAAACGGTCTGTGAAGTAACAATAATGAACAAAAACACATATTGATTGGTAATAACAAGAAGTCCACTTTTTAGACAAGTGGGCTTCTTTCTATGGTGAGTTAATCATATTGCTTAAATAGCCGCATCCTTTACCCTTCTGTAAAACGTGTTGGGTTTTAGATTCAATTTATTCATTGCGGCAGTAGCGGTAATACGCCCCGCGCGCCACTCCGCGCAAACGGCTTTAAATTCGTTCTCATCAATTTTTATCGGTTGTCTGCCCTTATACTTACCCTGCGCCTTGGCAATCTCTACACCCTCGCGCTGACGCTGTAAGATGCTTTCCCGTTCAAACTCCGCAAGGGCTGCGAAAATCGTAAGCATAAATGCGCCCTGCGGCGTGGTGGTGTCTATGGATTCTTTTAGGCTGATGAAGGAAACGCCCTTTTCTTTCAGTTCGTCCACAAGCGCAAGCAAATCACGAGTATTACGGGCAAAGCGGGAAATCGACTCAACAATGACGGTGTCGCCCTCTCTGATGTAATCCATCATCTTTTTCAGTTCCGGGCGCGCCGCCGCACTTTTGCCGCTCACTTTTTCAATAAATATCCTGTCTGTCCCTTGTAATTGTAGTTCTTGGCGTGCTGTGTTCTGTTCAACCGTCGAAACCCTTACATAACCTATTTTACTCATTTGAATTGCTCCCTTCTGTTTATACTATTATTGTAACAAATGAAGGTGCTATTCTCGGTCAATAGGATAGGCGTTTTATTTGAAATATTTCAAAATAACAAAATCAATTCGTATGACATACTATTTCTGCTTTTCCTGTTCTTTCACTAAGGCGTAGTCTAATGACATGGCATATTTTAAGCAAGCATCTTCTTTTTCTGAATAGGGTAAGTTTTTTGATACTTGTTGAAAGTCTGGGTTGTGCCACGCCAAATCAAATAACTTAGCAAGCTTATAAAAAGAATTTTTCTTTAGTCCTAATTGCTTCATTGCTTCTGTCGCAGATATACCCTCAAACTTATAAGCGTGACAGTATACATTAACCCAGTCTGGCGGAAATGTAATTCGCGGGCGACCAACTCCATTCTTTATGACAGGTGGCTTTTTAACCTTCTTATACTGACTTGTAATTTGATTAAGTTCTTTTCTATACTGGGAACGCTCTGTGCGCGCTAATATAATCAATAGTTGGTCAATAAGTTCGACAAGAATATTACCATCAAAATTAGATGAATTGATTGGGGTATTCAACAATGGAATATCTTGCATACATTGCTCTAATATCCTATATGTGATACGCGAATGTCTGCATTCCCTTCTGTAAATCAGCGTAAGCATTGTATCAATGTAATTATAAGTGGGATTTACTTGGGTATTAAGCATAGCCTTATCCAAAGTATCGAAGTGACCAATAATTGCGATATCAGCGCCAATATCTTTTGTTATCCTGCGCCATTCGTTCTTCATTTCGGTATAATCTCTACCTAAATTCCGCATAGAATTCAGAATGAGTAAATCACCTTTTTTCAATTTGGCAATCACATTATGATATTCTTTTTTACATATATATTTTCTGCCTTTTTGTAAGTCAATAAAGATATTACTCTTTGAAATACCTATATTGCGGGCAAACTGGCTTTTTAAAGGGATAGGAGATTCATACATATCATCTCTTATATAGCAATATATATTGTTTTCCATTTTCCGTTTTCTCCAGTTTTCCTTTATTATAGAGCATAACTCAATATTTATCAATAATAAATAAACACTTTAGCGACCTAATGTACATTTTGATATATTTTACAAACTTAATATTTTGGCTTTATATATGGTTATATTCATATATTACGCATTTAAATATTGGCGAACATAAAAAATAGTTTTTAACATATTCTGGCTTAATAAAAGCAAATTATGGAATAACGAAACATTAGACGTCATGGTAAAGTCGCTTTTATTGCATCGTTAAATATCGTTGTCTGCGATATACTTAAATCAACAAGTGAGGAACACAAACTCACAAAAATTAACGGGTGAGCGACCTAAGTAAAATACGCTTTGCGCGAGAGCGCAGAAAGGAATTAGTATGAGTAATGTAAAAGGCTTCAAATTCAACCCCATCACAGGCGACGCAACTATCACAAAAAGTTTTGCCAAGCGAATGAGCAACCCATATTCAGAAGAATATATCTTAGTCCAGATATATAAGCAAGATAATCCGAATATGCGCCTGCTTCAACGCACAATCGAAAAGTCCGGTAAATACAGGCTGGGATACATTAGCGAAACGAAAATGTTACGCTATATCGGGTGTCAAGATAGCGCAGTGGAATTGTTGAAAGAATTTCTTGAACAAAAAGAACTTTCAAAATCACTCCCCCATCCCATAGAACATTTGCGGAAATGGTTTTTCACAAAGTTCCCCGGATATGTTACGCTTGCTGAGATTAACATATCTAGAATGGAAACGGCTGAAGATGTCCAAGAAACTACTCCCCAGAGCATTCCCGTAAAGAAGGAGACACCCTTAAAAAAAGCCTCTGGACAGTAAAATTGAATAACCATCTTGCATCAAGCTAAAAAAGCGTAACCGTTGGTTGCGCCTTTAGCCTTTCCCCGAACAAAGCGCGAAGACGCTTTATTTTTTTTGTATATGGGGGGTATTTCTGGGAAAAACTCAAATTTTGCCTTCTGTCAAAAAGTGTCCATCCTACATTCGTTCCACGAACTCATTTTTCCAAAAACTTTCCCGCCAATGCATCCTCTAAACTAATCTCCTTGCGATTTCCTTTTTCCTCCAATCTCTTAACGTGGATTATTTCCGGTTTCATACGCAACTGCTCTCCAATATCCTTTGCGATTTGCTGTTGCTTCGCTTTCAACTGCGCCGCTTTGCGGTCTTCCTTTTCAATCATTTCATTTATTTGCTCTTGATAATCTGGCTTAAACAACAAACCAAATCCCTTAACTTCCCATAACTTATTTGCCTTATATGAAAATGCAGTCCATATCCAACGGGGGGATTTACCTTTGGCAATCAAATTACGGGATATTTTAGCAAATTCACTCCGGCGGCTGTCCGATAGAGTGGACGCGCGCCCGCTAAGTAATTCCCTATATTTATCATTTTCATTATTTTCCTTTTGCTCCCCTTCCTTTTGAGGAATGAGAGACCTATCTATATCTTTATTTGTATTATTTATATTATCTATTTCTCTATTGCCGGGGCGGACTTCCGCATCCGGTTTAGCGGATTTTTTTGTTTGCTCCGGCGGAGGGGTAAGTCCGTCTGGGCGGTTTTCGATTTCAAAACATTTTGTGTCTTTTTCTGGACGCTGTGGCGGCGCTCCGTTGGAACGGACGGGCGCAGTTGGTATGGCATCAAAATTTGACGGAACTGGTGGCATTCCGCTCTGGCGGACGGGGGTAGTAAAAAAATAATACTTATTTCCGTGCACAGAGGAAATGTATCCCCTTTTAAGTAGTTTCTTAAACGCATCGTGGTAAGAACTTTTTTTAATGCCTGTGGCATTCTCTACGGCCTTCTGGCTTAACTCAAGGGGAAACCCGTCCTTATTGCTGGCGAGGTAGAGATATAGCTTGAATTCGCTGTAATTTAAGTCTTTCCCGGCGTTCTGCCATTCTTCTATTCCTATTTGAAGGAAACGGCTTTCATACTTTTGCTTTTGAATTAAAATTAGTTTTTGGTTTGGCACTGACATTTTTAAGACCATCCTTATATTAAATATTAACCATCCAGTAAATAAAATAGTGAAGGACGAGCAGAGGATGGTCGTTTCCGCTTATACAAAGGATAATCACCCTTTTCGCCCTTCACGTTATATAATTGAAGCTGTGCTTCTCGAATACAATATTACGTTTTCTATTACGTATATAAGTATGTATTATTGCGGAAGGATACACTATTTTGAGTGCTTCTGAAATCCGTTGAAATGGACTTGCTTTGTAGAGAATTCTGTGGGGATTTTTCCCTTTCTCTCTCTATATATTATACAAAAAATTACAAGATTTTTCAAATTTTGACTTCCCCCCAAAATTTGCGGAGGCGCGCGCCGCACAACACCTTTTTACGACTTCGCGCGAACGACTATGTGTTTATTTCGGCCGTTATAGTTTATAATAAAGCAAATAAATAATTCTTATATTTGGAATAGGGCTGTTGCACGCAATAAAAATAGAAGATGCTGGACAGCCTAGGGGGGGACACCATGGATTATTTCATCTTGGACAAAGTTTTTGTTGCTGATATGACAGCGCTGATTATGATTATGTTTTGGGAAGGGATTGCTTCATCTCTAATTTTGTATGCTTCGCGCAAACAGATTAAGTCTCTACAAAATGAACCATTATCCAGAAAGTCAATAATCTTCCACTTGATTAGATCGGTAGGATATTTTCTCTTTTTGTATCGTGGTATATTTCCTGATGCTCTTTCTTCCACAACTGCGAATGCTTTGCTCTTTTTTGCATTCTATCTTGACGCACAGATAATTTTGCAAGCAACTAAATTGAACACAAATGGGTTGAAAATCTATGGAATCATTGTTTTTGTTATTTCTTCAATTGTTTATGTGTTGATGGATGTGGTTTTGGGATTACCCAATATACGTATCGTATGCGCATCCGTTTCAATTTTCCTGACGTTTGCGCCAACCGTTATAAAATGTATGTTTGGCAAGCATAGTAATTCGCTGTACCGATCATTTTTATGGCCATATTTACTGCTAATAATTCTGACAATATTCAGAACAATCAAAGCTATCACAAACATTGACTATGCACTTCTGGAGACAGATTTTTTGCAAAGTGCGTTTCATTCTATTCTTATAGTGAAAGCGTTTTTTAGCACTTTATTTCTTTTGGTTATCCTGTTATCTAAATCCTCGGATGAAATTGATCGTGCTGCTCTTGATCCATTAACAGGGGTACTTGGCAGAAAAGCCTATTTAATTGAAAGCAAAAAAATATTGTGTGAGAGATGCACAAACAAAGGTTATTTAGCTGTGTTCTTCCTTGATATTGATAATTTTAAACGGGTTAACGATAATTGGGGGCATGATATTGGCGATAAGGTTATCGTTGCCGTTGCTACTGCGGTGCAACGCAGTATAAATGTTGAGGATGTTTGTTGCCGGTATGGAGGGGATGAATTTTCGATATGTTTGCTGTTAGATAATCCGAACCTAATAAATACAATTGCGAAACGAATTAAGGAGCGGTTGTGTAAAATTGATATCCTAGAAGAATCCATTACATGCAGTATTGGAGCAGCATGGGGTGTGCCCAAAGAAGATACAGGCATTGAAGATTACATAAAAAAAGCGGATGAGGCTATGTATCTTTCCAAACAGAATGGAAGAGATCAGCTAACTGTATTGGAAATCGGCAAAAAGAATGCGGATATGTTGATAGATATTTGACGGTTTTTGAATAAGTCGAACAAAATTAGCGTTGTCCACGGTATATGGTTTTGACCGCTCTCAAAATATGCGGAAGCGCGCCGCACAACACCTTTTTATGGCTTCGCGCGAGGAACAGACGCAAAGAAAAAAGGCAACCCCGTAGGATTGCCCTCCAAAAACAAAAACATTTATTTAATAATAAAGAAATTCATACTTCCCGTGGCTTCATCTGTAATAGGTGCTGAAAGTGATAAGAAATATTGAATTCCATCAATATTCTTTGAGACGTTGGGTTTATCGGGCGAGTATTCATCTGATAACGTATTCATTAATTCGCCAACCAAGGAAAATGCTTCATCTGATGTGAAGGTATTGTTAGATAATGCAGTTAGTGAACTAAAAAGAATGATTGATGCTTCTTGTTCAATACCCATAGGCCAAATGACGGCTATGTTATCACTTGAGGTTTGGAGTAACGCGTTTTCAATATTTTGCCCTTTATAAACTATATGATAGGCAGTGGCATCATTAGAAGATTCAACTTTATTAAATTGAAAATCACCTATTGTTGAAAGTGCTCCTACTATAAATTCGTGATTATCAAAAAACACATTCTCGGTTAATTCGTCGGTTTCATTTTCAGTTATTACTTCTGCCGACAGCATTACCAAAAACAACGCGCCTACGTCAGAACTAGAAGAGGTAAATAATCGTCCTCCGATTTCTGATTCAAATGAGGATTCCGCCGTGTTCGACTTTGCCTTATCCAAAAGATCAGAAACAGATTTTTTGATTTCATCTGTTCCGAGATTTGGATTTAACATTTTCATTAGAGCAGATATATAAGTCTCTTTTTCCTGTAAATCTTCCTCGTCCCAGTCGCCATCAGCGGTTTTATCAATAAAAGTCATAAATAGAACATCGTCGATTGGTGTATCTACATCCTGACCAACACTTTGACCGTTTTTGCGTCCGAAAAAACTAAGCCTCGTAGATTCTCCATTCTTTTGAATATAGTATGTTCCTACATCTTCGCCATCATCATTTACACCCATTTCTTTGGTCGCGGTCTGAATGCTGGCAAACTCTGAATCGCTATTAATAAAGTCAATGAAATTATCCGCAAAAATATTCAGCGAAATATTCGATACCTCAAATTCTTCTGTAGTTAATTCTATCTCTTCTGTTGGCTCTGGTGTCGCCGTCGGCGTTGGCGTGGGTGTCGCTATCGGTTCTGGCGTTGCGGTTTCCTCTGCTGGCGGCGCGCTCATTTCTTCTGGCACTTCTGCGGCACACCCCACAAAAGCTACGCAAAACGTTATTGCCAATACCCACAATACGATTTTTTTCATTGCATTCGCTCCTTTTATAGTGTTGTTTGTCTATTTTAACAGACAATTCGCGCAATGTCTACTAACGCAGACTTGTTGCGTGTAGTTCCTTATTACAATGTAGTCATAGGAGCAATTATAATGAATTTTGATAATAAAGCCGTTGGTTATACTATTAAAAGAATTCGCAAGGAAAAGGGATTGTCACAAGAAGTTTTTAGCGGCCTTGCGGGATTAGCAAGAAGTCATTTAGCAATGATTGAAACTGGTGATAAACAACCAAACTTTGAAACCATCTGGCGTATTGCTAACGCTTTTGAAATGTGCCCTTACGAGTTGGTAAAAGCCATCGAAGAGGAAATTCGTAATGATTAATTTTTTCGCGACCGCGCGCCTTCAACATTCTAAAACATCCTTATTCTAACTAAAGTATCATAGAATTGCCCATTATGATCTTAAATACAGTATTCTTCCCTTATATCCATTTAAGTAGTCCTATCTTCCCTTGTTTTGCTTTATGATGTAAAATTACGGCTTCGCGCTGATTACGTTCAATCGGTTGGCGGAGGCTTACATTTTTTATGATATACTAAATGAAAAAGGGGCGGAGGTTTCGGCAATGCCACGAATCCAAAATCAGAAGCAACGTATTATCCAAGTTTATCGCTTGCTCTATGAACACAACAAGCTGACGATGGATGAAATATTGGAACACCTCGAAGATATGGGTATCTACACAGAACGCCGTACCATTTATGACGATATAAAAATCTTAAATTCAACTTTTCCAGATACGAACGGAGATAACAGCGAATTCAATATAGTAATAGAAAAAAATAGGCATAAGCCCGTTTCCTACTACCTAAAAAATCGTGAACTATCCCCCGCAGAGTTGGAATTAGTAAAAGATAGCGTTAAGGCATTTCGCTTTGCTTCCATATCGCAAACAAATGAATTGCTAAAAAAATTGGATAAACTGCGCGCGGGCGCATCCTCTACGAACACTCCATCAAGCGACATTCCCGATTACGCACGAAATAAAGACGATGTTACACTATCCAATATAAATACCATCAAATACGCAATCAATGAGGATGTATGTATCTCTGCCGAAAATCGTTATCATAGCCTCATGCCCCATACAGATGATTCAATAAGTGATAAATTGAAAGGGCAACGCCGCAACTGGCTTAGTCCGTTCTCCGTCATATTTGCCGATGGGTATTATCATTTAATTGCGGTGAGTTATTCTGACAAAGAAGATGAGCGCGAAATAGTGCGATACCGTATTGATAGGTTAAAGGATATAAAACTCCACCCGCGCACAAGGCGGCAAGGCCATAGATTGATTGAGGTATCAGAAAAAAGCGGTCTTGCAGAACAATATCTATCTATTGAGGAAAAGAAAAGCGAGCACTTGCGGCTATGTTTCAAGAAGGATTTAGTTGATGCTGTAATGGAACGGTTTGGGCGTGATTTGGATATACAAAAATCCGGCACGCAATATTTAGAAACCTATGTTCCCGTTGTGGTGGATGATGAATTTATGGGATGGTTATTTAGCTTTGGAAAACAAATGTATGTGAAATCCCCATATTCCGTTGTTACTGGTATAAAAAAGTATCTGGGTGATATGCGGCGGATGTATAAGTAATCAAAACTCATAGCGAAGTCGATATAAGTAAGTAAAAGTGATGCCAAAGTCGATTAAACTGGCTTAAACTGATACCAAAGTTGCTTGAAGTCGATACAACTGGATGCTTTATGATATAAAATTACGGCAGCGCGCTGACTACGGAAAATTTTACAATGTATGTCATCGCCCAGACCTTTACAAAGCGTTTTAAGTGGTGATATACTTTATTCGAGTTGTGGAAAAGAACCACATCTAGATTACGACAAGCAAACTGAATAAGAAGTTAAAAAAGGGCTATGAATTCCTCTCTGCGGAAATAGAAATGGTGCCCGCCAACACCGTGACGCTTGATGAAGCGCAGACAAAGCAGTTTGAAAAAATGCTGGATATGCTGGAAGATAACGACGATGTGCAGAACGTGTGGCACAATGCTGAATTGGCAGAGATAGACGAATAATCCTTTGGCGGAGCAGGCTTGAAGGTGTATGATGTTTTAATGACACACCTTGAATGATGACATACCTCCGGCGAACAATGGCGTTCCCAAGGGATTTGTGGCTATCGAATTATCATATACAAAAAGAACTTCTTAATTGGCTTATTGCTCACAAGTTGATTAGGAGGTTTTTTATTATGGATGTAAATACAATATTGAAAGAATTTTTATTGGACTGTAAAGTGCGTAAATTATTGAAAAAAGCTATCTGGAACACCGGTCAATATCTATTGAAAAAACTGATACCCCAGCAATATCCCGCAGGCGTTAATTGGCACTCATATATCAAACTCCGCCATTTCCCCGCGCTTCATTGGGCGCAGAACATTTTTCCTGTATTTACGTGTTGCCCACGACATACTGATCGCGCGCGCCGCATAATCTCCCTGCCCGCCGTAGTGCATGGGGATTGCATGTGAAACACGGGCCGTATTCATTAAATAATCCAAACCGCGCAGGCAGTCGTTTTTCAGCCGGGGATCTACGGGCACAAACGCAATATCAATACGAATATCCCGCAGCTTGTTTATCTGCTTTTTGTAAGCCTCGCCCATCTCGTCATTCCAGGTGGGGTCTTCGCCCTCCCAATGCCACCAGTTCAGGTCACCTGCGTGGTAAATGGTATGCCCCTCCACATTGACCACAAACGCCACACCTTCATCCGTGGAACGCAGCGCGCCAAAATGGATCTCATCCATGTCGTAGCTTTTTCCCGGCGCAACCATCAGCGCATTTGGCACCGGCTGCAAATCGTCGGAGAGCACATATTTAATACTATCCGCTATTTTCCGCCATTCAAAGATCGCCCGGTTATAATGGTCGGGGTGGATATGGGAAACAAACACCACCACATTCTTTCCCTTTAACGCTTGCGCATCTACCACGCCACCCTCAAGCCCGCGCTTGCCCGCCACCGGCCGGGTGTTCATATAATCAAACACCAGAAAATGATTGGGCAGCTCCACCGCAAAGCCGCTGTTGTCAAGGTAGGTCACCTTCACTTTCATAAACGCCCTTCTTTCACCGGTGCAGCGCAACGAGTGCCTGCTCCGTATCCGGCAGGAAATTCACCTGTTTCCCCTTATTGGATTCACGGATAAAATCGCGCAGGCTCTTGCTCTCATACTTACTGAAATCGCCCACAAACGCCACCCGCATATAATAATTCGTATATTTTTGGAGCATTTCGCCCAACAGTCCTGTTTTTAAATCAAAAAACGCCTCGTCCATGCATTCTTTTGGTATCAAAAGCTTATCGCACTGCTGTGTGTGGCTGGCATCCGCCAGCAAGTCCATCGCATCCGCCACGCTGTCAATCCGCACCTCGCCCGCTTGCACCACCGCCACGCGCGAGCCGCCCTTTTCATCTACATTCATCCTATTATAATCCTTTCCACGCTTTGCACCGCTTCTTCTACCAGCCTGTCTATTTCCAGCACGCGCTCCGCTTCCTTTATCTTATCCAGCACCGGATGCGTTTGCGGATGTTTGGGCACAAACACCGTGCAACAGTCCTCATGTGGCAGAATAGATGTTTCATAAGTGCCAATCTTTTTCGCAATTTCTATAATTTCCAGCTTGTCCATACCTATCAGCGGCCGGAACACCGGCATCGATACCGCGTCATCCGTCACCACCAGGCTGTCCAGCGTCTGGCTTGCCACCTGCCCAATGCTCTCCCCCGTCACAACCGCCTTGCAGCCATTTTCCTGCGCCAACCGCTCGGCAATGCGCATCATAAACCTGCGCATAATGAGCACCAGCATCTCGTGCGGGCATTTTTCATAGATCTGCATCTGAATATCCGTAAAGCTTACCACATGCAAATGGATGCGCCCCGCATAGGCGCTCACAAGCTCCGCGAGGTCAATCACTTTTTGCTTGGCCGCCTCGCTGGTATATGGAAAGCTGTGATAATGCACGGCATTCAGCTCCACACCGCGCTTGGCTATGGAAAACCCGGCCACCGGACTGTCAATGCCGCCCGACAAAAGCAGCATGGCGCGCCCATTGCTCTTCTGTGGCATCCCACCTGCACACGGGATGATGTCCACATACCCATAGCATTGCTCCCTCACTTCTATATATACCCTAAAATCCGGGTTATGCACATCCACCGTAAGCCCGGGAATGTTTTGCAGCAAATAACCGCCCGTATCCGCGGCAATCTGCATGGATTTTAACGGGAAACGTTTGTCCGAGCGCGTTGCCTCCACCTTAAACGTTGCTTCTTCCAGTCCTTTGCGCCGCATATATTCCTCTGCCAGCTTGCAAAGGCCTTGGCGGATGGCGTCCATATCCTTTTCTATTTCCACCGCCGGAGAAACAGAGTGCAGCCCAAACACCTTGGCTACAGCATCCATTGCTCGCGGTATTTCTTCATCAGCCAACCCCAGCACATAAAACCTGCCCTGTCCCTTTTCCACCTGCGCATGTTCAAAAGAGCGCAGCGCACGCTTAATCGCCTGCCTTTGCAGCTTTTCAAAATATGGCCGGTTCAGCCCTTTTAAATGTATTTCTCCATAGCGTATCAGCAATACCATATTATTTCCTCATAAACCTGCGCAACTGCGCAATATTTTTTTTCATCTCTGCCGCGGCGGCTATCGCTTCATCCTCTGTATTAAACGGCGAAAAGCTGACGCGCACCGCACCCGCCGCAACTTCCTCGCGCATACCGAGCGCCTTGGCAATGCGGCTTTTCCCTTTTTTAGAGGAACACGCAGAGCCGGTAGAGATATAAATCCCTTTTGCCTCCAACGCGTGCAGCAGTGTTTCTCCGTTCACGCCTTCAAACGCCACATTCACAATATGGCTACAACGTCTCTCCCGCTCTGCGGGCGTTATCAGGTGCATCTCCTCCACGCCGTCAAGCGCGCCTATAAACGCTTGTCGCAAGGCCTCCAGCGTTTCCCCGACGCGCGTTCCCTCCTGCATAAAGTAATCCGCCGACTTTTCAAAGCAAAAAGCACCCAGCGTATTTTGCGTCCCAGAGCGCAACGTATATTCCTGTCCGCCACCCAACAAAAAAGGCTTAAGCGGCGTGCTCTTTCCGCAAAACACAGCGCCAGCGCCTTTTATGGCATGTACCTTGTGCGCGCTTACCGTGTAATAATCGATATTTGAGGTGTCTACCGCATTTTCCCGCAAAAACGCCTGCACACCGTCTGAATAAAACAGCGTTTGCGGGTTTTTTGCCTTCACGCGCGCCGCAATCCCGGCAATGTCGTTTTTCGCGCCCGTTTCATTGTTCACGTGCATCACGCTCACAAGCGCGGTGCTTTCATCCACAGCCCCGGCAACATCTTCCGCAGATACCACCCCATGCGCATCCGGCCTGACCCACGTTACAGGATATCCCTGTCCTTCCAGCCACTTAAAGCTTTCCTCTACACAAGGATGCTCCGCGCCGCCGCACACATAGTTCATCCCTTTTTTTAAGCGCGCGCCGCGCAACACCACTGTGTTTGCGCCCTCGGTTCCCCCACCTGTAAAGAAGCATTTATGCCCTGTGCCGCCAAATGCGTTCAGCAACACCGTACGCGCCTCGTCCATGCGTCTTTGCACCTCTGTGGCGGGCGCATAAAGCGCAGATGGATTTTGCCACAGGCTTTGCGCATATTCGCTATACACATCTTTTATTCCGGGGAGCGGCTTTGTCGTTGCCGCGTTGTCCAAATAAATCATTTGCATGAAAGTATTATACTAGGTTACAGGAAAATTGTCACCCCGGCAATTACGGCGGCATAGCCGCGTGGGTGAGCGCAAGCCCCGATTCTGTCATTTTCCCCTTGGGCAAATTTCGCCATACCGCGGCAAATCTTTTAATGTGAAAAATCCGTGTTTCCCCGCCAAACGAAAAAACACATATGCAAAGCATGCCCCCCGCCATCATGACACAGCAAAATAAAGACCGTCCACAATAAAATAAGGATTTTTTAAATGAACATTGCCGCATTTGACTAAAAAAAATATTACATCAATATGTCATAAGAAATTACAAAGCCATGAATCAAATTTATGGAGAGCTTCTTTCTTATAAATTTCCACCCGATATTAATACACCGGCCTGCTGAAAAGTCAACCCTACAGTATTGTAGATGTCAGCGTAAAGCGTAGAAGCCTGGTCCATACCAATAATGCCACCCGAAATACCACTGGTTCCTTGCACGAGCGTAATCACTACGCCCTCCGGCGATGTTTGGCATGTGACCCGCAGTTTTACATGGCGTCCTTTTTTTCCGGCAAACGCGCCCAACATAATCGAGGCCCCAGATGACCCTCTCTCTGCGTCAGCCGACCAATCATCCATATGGGTTAAGGTAAATCCCTGATTCTCAAGAGTAGCATAAACAGTATTGCGAGCTATAGTGGGCTCCCCACTCACCACAAACCTGTGTCCTTTCACACCTCTCTCCTCCAATACCGTAATTGTATTCTCTGTCGGTCCTAAAAAAGCACGGATCAACAAAGATTTTTCTTTAATTCATAGCTAGTGTTTGGTAGGAAAATATCCTGCTTCAGTTTAAATATATTCCCCATCCAAACTTAGCACTTTCATTATATGGTACGATTACACAGATTGCAACGGGATTTCATTTGCTCCATTTTTGAGCACCTAACTACCTGCCCGCAAAAAAAGAACGGCGCCCTGTTGCCTTCGCCGTTCTTTTGTATTTATTTTTAGATTACCATGGCAACTGTTGCTGTTGCTGCTGGCTTTCCAGTTCATTCAAGTCCACCAGCACAAATTCCAGATCCAATTCCTGTCCATCGCGCCACACCTTTGCCGTCACCGTATCCCCCACACTCCTGCTTTCAAATGTGGGCGCATCCGCGCCGCCCGTCAGGTCAACGCCATCCAGCTCTGTAATGATATCCGACACCATCAAACCCGCCTGATCCGCCGGGCTGCCTTGTATGATATATTGCACCACAATGCCCCGCGGCGATTCCCACAGCTTTGCATCTTCCGGGGTCACTACCTGATAGGAGAAGCCAATTCCCGGCTTTATCCCCTGTTCTTCTTCCGCGGCTGCGTCTTCCCCTTCCGCGCTTTCCCCGCTGCCCTGCACACTACCATATTGAATCAATTCTTCAGCCGCGGCTTTCGCGTCGTTGATTGGGATGGCAAAGCCCAGGCCTTCCGCCGATATCGACTCGCCATATTGCGAATACCCCGCCGTTGAGGTCTTCATCGTATTAATGCCAATCACTTCACCGTTCGTATTCAGCAATGGCCCGCCCGAGTTCCCAGGATTAATTGCCGCGTCTGTCTGCAGCATATTCATTGTTTCACCTTCACTTATGCGGTTGGGGTTCTGGATTTCTCTTGAAACAGAGCTCAAATATCCCACCGTTACTGTATTGGAAAGCTGCTGCCCCAGCGGGTTGCCAATGGCAATCACCATCTCGCCCGTCCGCGCTTTGTCGCTGTCGCCCAGTGGAATGGGATCCAGGCCCAGCCCCTCCACCTTTATCACGGCAGTCTCCGTGTTCTCATCCCGGCCAACCAGCTCCGCATAATGCTCTTCGCCACTGAACGTCGTCACTTTTATCCTGTTGCCGTTCTCCACCACGTGGTTATTTGTCAGGATATGTCCTTCCGCGGAAATCACGATGCCCGTACCCGATGAAACCGCTTCTTCAATCGGCTCCTGTCCGGAAGCATACGCTTTGTTGTATGTGGCAATCCCTACCACGCTCTCCTGCACATTTTCCACAACCTCAGGAACAGGATTCACATAATCTTCAACCGGCTTTGCCTCACCGCCCAAATCCACCTGCGGCATTTCCTCTACAGCCGCATCCTGCACCAGTCCATCCGCTTCCGCCCGAGCCTGCTCTTCCTGCTGTTGTGCCTCCACCGCCTTGTTTAGCGCAGGCACAACAACAAATCCCGTCAGCAAGCTTCCGGCAATAATCCCTACTGCCAGCATGGCGGCAATAATGCCAGCAATGCCTTTTTTCTTAGGCTTCTTTGGCTGTTGTGGCTCTGTCGGCCCATAGTAACTGGGATAACGTTCGTTGCCCTCCGAAACCTGCGTAAAATTCGGATTCGTTCCATTATCCTGTTCATTGTTGTAATGATAATCGCTCATATATGAGTCCTCCTGATATTTCAGATAAATCAATCATATCGCCGTTTTGTGAAGAAACCATGAACAAAATTTAAATAAATTCCCATATTTTATGAAAAAGCACATGGCAAGGAGTGTTTTTTGGCAATATTCCATTATTCTTCCAGCTTTTCCTGCGATTTATTCAACGTAAAGGTGAATGTCGTGCCGCCAATGCTGTCCGACTCCACCCATATTTTCTGCCGGTGTTCCTCCAATATCTTCTTCACAATGGAAAGCCCAATGCCCGTCCCTTCCTTAACGCGGGTGTGCGACTCGTCCCCCTTATAAAAACGGTCAAATAGGCTGGGGATCATAGACCGCGGGATAGGCTCGCCCGAGTTATTCACGCTCACATACACCAGCTTATCGTCCGTCATTGTGGAAATCCGCAGCCTTCCCCCGTAATCCGCAAATTTTATGGCATTATCCATCAGGTTCTGCAACACTTGCATCAAGCGGTTTTCATCCGCCTGCGCATATTGCTTGTTGTTTTGGAACTCAACCTCCACCATCAGGTTTTTTACATCAATTTTACGCTCAAACGTGATTAGAAGTCGGCGCACCATCTCGTTCACTTCCACATCCGCAACCTGCATGGGGAATTGCCCGGATTCAATTTTCGCCAAATCCAAAAGATCACTTATGAGGCCGTTCATGCGCTTGGTTTCATCCAGCACAACACTCAGGTAATGCAGCTCTTCATTTTTAGGGATTATGCCATCTATCACGCCCTGCACCATCCCCTGTATGGATGTGAGCGGGCTTCTAAGCTCATGTGATACATTCGCAACAAAGCTGTCCTGCGTCTGCTGTGATTTTTTCAGGTCCCGTGCGACAACGTTAAACGTATCTGCAAGCTGGCCGATTTCATCCTCCGACTTCACCTCCAGCCAAATATCAAAATGGCCGCGCGCAAGCTGCTTTGCCCCACGCGCCACCACAGAGAGCGGGCGCAGCATACTCCTTGTAAAGAAGTAGGTGAGTAACATAGCAAGCACCGCCGCAATCGCAATGGAGAGAACAATAGACCGATATACTGCCATCAGTGGCTCATTTAACGCGCTGATCCGCCTATGCACAAAAATATAACAATATTGGTCGGCCCCGACCCCATGGTCTATCGCCGCGGCAGCCGTAATCACAGGCGTGTTAAAGAAGTTTGCTTCCTCCTCCACAACCATGTCCCGCTGGTTTTCCTGCAGGTTGGCAAGCATTTTTTCATAATACATCGCGACCTCTTCCCAGGTCACCTCACCGCCCGCATATTTAATCGTCTTATTGTCGTTTTTTACGACCCAAACAACAACATCCTCCCTTTTCGCCATCTCCTGAAGCACACTTTCCACCAATGCTTCCTCGATGTAACCATTGTTGTACATATACCCCCAGCTTTCCAGGTTATCAAGGATGCGGGTAAGCTGCGTCTGGTTATCCTCCAAATACGTTTCACGCATCAGGCTGCTTATAAGGGCACCAGAAATAAACAGCGACACCATAATGATCGCCATAAACAGCATTACCATTTTCCCAAATATTGTTCTAAACAACTGACAGTTACACCTTTGCTTTTGTTTTTATACTTACCGCCCCCGGCAATACATGCGCCTGTACTTCAAAAGAAGGTCTTCCGTTCTTCGCAGCAGCATAAACATAGACCCTGGCTGGCAAAACCAATTTCTACCGGCAACCCATCTATATTATACCTCAAACTTATATCCCACTCCCCTGCCCCTGAATGCGCAAGCGTGCGCTTCACGAAAGAGGCTCCGCCCCTCTCGCGCACTCTCCCTGGCAAGGTCATTTCACTCACGCAAAAAGCGCTTCGCGAAATGATTTCATCCAAGCCATCAAGCATTATACCTCAAACTTATATCCCACTCCCCATACTGTTTTAATCTGCCATGGCTCATCGTCGTCAAACTTTTCCCGCAGACGCTTTATATGCACGTCTACTGTACGGGAATCGCCAAAATACTCAAACCCCCAAACCTGCTCCAAAAGCTGGTCGCGCGTAAAGACCTTATTGGGCCGCGCAGCCAAAAAATGTAGCAGCTCTATCTCCTTAGGCGGCATTTGCAGCTCTTCGCCCTTGTAGATTACCTGATAATTCTGCATGTCTATTTTCAAATCCGGATATTCCAGCACGTCAGACTTGTCCTCCTGCGTGCTGCGGCGAATCACCGCCTTCACCCGTGCCACAAGCTCTTTGGGGTCAAAGGGCTTTACAATATAATCATCTGCGCCCAACTCCAGCGCCAGCACCTTGTCAAATGTTTCCCCCTTTGCCGTAAGCATAATCACTGGCACGTTAGATTTCGCCCGGATCTGCTTGATTGTTTCCATGCCATCCTGCACAGGCATCATAATGTCCAGCAGCACAAGGTCATATTGCTTTCCAAAAAACAAATCCACCCCGATTGCGCCATCCGCGGCTTCCGCCACCTCATATCCTTCCTTGCGCAGGTAAAGCTTCACCACCTCGCGAATATTTTTGTCATCGTCAATAATCAGAATATTTTGTTTCGCCATTTCCCTGTCCTTCCTTCCCTATACTTCCATAACCTCTCTACCGCTTCTTTCGAGCAAAACTGCCGCGGCCTCCAGCCAACCATCTGCCACAAGTTTCCCAGTATTATTCCAGCCTTCTTTATTCATAACCTTTGCCCCGCCGCTCAAAACGCCATTGCCCCCGACTATCCCGGCAGGCGCATCACCTTTAGTCCTAATCAATATTCCGTTCAAGCACTTACCGCAATCATCATTTCAACTCCACAATCGTCGCACCCGGGCCGCCCTCATCATACTCACCCTGACGCATCTTTTTTACATGCGGATGATTCCGGAGATGCGCACGCACGCCCTTCATCAAAGCGCCTGTACCCCTTCCATGGATCACAGTCACCTGTTGTAGCCCGGATAAAAATGCGTCGTCCAGGTATTTATCCAGTTCCACCGTAGCATCGTCCACCGTTTGCCCATGCAGGTCGATACTAGCCGATATATTGCTACGCGATTTCAGGTTTACACTGGAGAAATATTGCTTTTGCTGTTGCGCTTCCTGTTCTGTTTTGGCAAGCTCGCCCACTGGCAGCTCCATCTTTAAAATACCCGCCTGCAGCTTCACCATGCCTTTTGCATTTGGCGGCTCCAGCACTGTCGCCGGAGCGTCCATAGAAATAATAAGCACCGTATCCCCTTCTCGAATCTCGCTTGCCTCCAATGCCTGATGTCGCTTTTGCAGCTTTTTATGCTTTTCTATCGTCTGCTTTTTCCCAGCAAGCGTCTGCCGCACCTGCTGTGTCATCTGGGTGCGCTGCGCCTCCGGCTTTGTTTTCAGCTTTTTGGCAATTTCAATCGCTTCTTCCGTCGCATCTCGCGCGTCATCAATAATCTCAATCGCCTTTTCATTTGCTTTTTCCAGTATTTTCTTTCGTTTTTCCGCTGCCTTTTCCAACGCGCGTTCCGCACGTTCACGCTCCCTGCGCGCGTCCTGCAGCATATCGTTCGACTTTCTTAGGTTTTTTGCCGCCTTGGCACGTTCCTTTTCCGCCACCTCAATCAGGCGGTTATATTCCACCGTTTCACTTTGCATATACCCCTGCGCGGCTTGTATGATCTCCGCGGGCAACCCCAGCGATTTACTGATCGCCAATGCGTTCGACCGACCAGCCACACCCATAATAAGCCTGTAGGTAGGCGTCAGCGTCGCCGCGTTAAACTCCATACTGGCGTTTTCAAAGCCGTCATGCGCCGTAGCAAATGCTTTCAATTCGCCGATATGCGTGGTGGCAATCAGCATTGCGCCATTTCCATGCAGGTGTGCCAGCACAGCCTGTGCCAGCGCGCTGCCTTCCTGCGGGTCTGTGCCCGCGCCCAGCTCATCCAGCAACACCAGCGAGCGATTTCCCGCATGTTTCACCGCATAAATAATGCTCTTCATATGCGCCGAAAATGTGGATAGCGACTGCTCTATACTCTGCTCGTCCCCTATATCCGCAAAAATACCGTCAAACACAGGCAGCTTCACCGTCCCCAACGCCGGCAGCAAAAAGCCTGACTGCGCCATGGCACAAAAAAGACCCACCAGCTTCAACGTCACCGTCTTCCCCCCCGTGTTCGGGCCGGTTACAATGAGCGCCGTTATGCCATCATGCATATTTACTGTCACGGGCACCACCCTGTCCGCCTCAATCAGCGGGTGCCGCCCCTCTTTTATCTCAATGATATTATCTTCATTAAACTCCACCGGCACAGCTTTCATCTCTCGCGCCAATGATGCCTTGGCAAACAGGATATCCAGCTCTGTCAAAAGCTCCACATCAGCTTTTAGCTCCTCACGGTAGCCGCTCACCATCGCCGTGAGCGCTTGCAGCACCGCGGCAATCTCCGCCGCCTCCGCACCTTCCAGCTCGCGGATGCGGTTGTTTGCTTCCACCACGCTTGCCGGCTCCACAAAAAGCGTGGCGCCGGATGCGCTTTTCTCATGCACAATCCCAGCCACATCGCCTTTATGCTCCGTCTTTACCGGCACAACATACCTGCCGCCGCGTTGCGTAATAATGGCATCCTGCAGGTATTTAGAGCTGTTTTTTATCATCCCTTGCAGTTTTTCCCGTATAAACTCATTTTCCTTACGGATAGCACGGCGTATACGCGCAAGCTCGGACGAAGCACCGTCCGCAATCTCATCCTCCGCAATAATGCTTTCCTCCACGCGGTGGATAAAGGCATCGTCAAAAAAAAGCCCCTGTGCCATCGCTGGAATAACCTGCCCGTTCTCGTCTTTTGCAAGCGCCGCGGCGTGCTTTGCCGCACGCATCACGCCGCACACACGAAGCAGCTCTCCCGCCGAAAGGCTGGCCCCCGCCTTCATGCGCTTTAGTTCCGCGTTTATTGCCGAAAACCCGCGCACCGGGTAAGACGCATGGTGCAGCAGGATTGTCTCCGCCTCCATTGTTTTTTCCATCAGGAAACGCGCTTCTTTTATATCGCCTTGTGGCTGCAGGTTCATTGCCTGTTGCGCACCCGGGCCAGAAAGCGCCTTTTGCGCCAGCAATTCCAGTATTTTTTTGTATTCCAATGATACCGGTATTTTCATAACAGATACAGTATAGCATATTTTTTGCGCCTGTTGCTGCTGCTTCACAAAAAATTAACGGGTGACAGTCGCAGACTTCTTACCACCGCAAATATCACAAACAAAAACAGTCGTGCTCCAGCCTGCTTAACCGCACAAAAAAACCGCTACCACATTCCAATGGCAACGGCTTTGTTCCATTTACGTCATTTTTCCCCAAACCGTGGCGCGGCAACTCCCGGCGCAGGTCTCAATTTTTCCAGTTCCTTTTTTGTGGCTTCCAGCTCGTCCTGCATCTTCAGATGCTCGTCCGCAAGATTAATGGAGGTAAGCATAGCGAGTTGGGTATTATTGAGGTCGGGGTTCGCGCTTTTAATTTCTTTGAACTTTTCATTTACCTTAAGCGCCACCCGGTGAATATACTCCGCGCTTTCCGTACCGCAGATCGTGTAATCTTTTCCGCCAATCCTAACAATTGTCTTTGTTTTTTCCACTTTGCTCACCTGCCTTGCCCCTTTTTGTTGATTATACAACAAAAAGAGCAGTTCCACAATATATTAAAACAAATTCTCAGCTCCGCAGCTCCGCACCAAATTCCGTTTGCAGCGTTTTGACAACCTTATCCATGATCTTATCCACTTCCTTGTCTGTCATGGTGCCATCTTGTGCACGTAACGTCAATGCATATGCCAGGCTTTTTTTGCCCTCGCCAAGCTGCTCGCCTTCATACACGTCAAAAAGCTTCACCTGCTCCACGCGCTTGCCACCAGCTTTTTTAATAGCATCCATCAGGTCTCCCGCGCCTTTTCTTGTATCCACAATCACCGCAATATCACGCGTCGCCGCAGGGAACCTTGGCAGCTCTTTATATCTTACCTGTGCTTTTTCTATGCCAAACAACGCCTCCAGGTTAATCTCCGCCAGAAACACTTTTTGCTCTAGCTCATATACTCCGGCCACCCGTGGGTTCAGTTCTCCCATCAGGCCAATGGATATGTCATCCACAAACACCTCCGCACCCGCGCCCGGATGCAGGTATTGCCGCTTCACCTGTTTACATTGCAACTCCTTGCCGCAAAGCAGCATCACAATATTCTCCAGCACACCCTTGAGGCGGAAGAAATCACAGCCTACCCCGCTGTGAGCTATGCACAAAAGCGGCGTTTCCCTGGGCAACTGCTGCCCCTCCACAGGTGTATACGAGCGCGACACCTCATACAGCTTCAGTTCTGTGTTTTTCCTGTTCAGGTTGGTTGCAACCGTGTTCAGCATATGCGGAATCAGCGTCGTACGCAAAAACGCAGTGTCGTCGCCCAGCGGGTTCAATATCTTCACGCTTTTTGGCATGGGCATGTCCAGCTTTGCGTAATCCATCGCCCCAATAAAGGAATAGGTCACGCTTTCCATATGCCCGGTATCTATAAGGTAACGTTTTACCACATCTGTCTTTGTTTCCCTCTCCGACACAACGCCGCGCCGCATACCCACATTCGCGTCTGTCGCCGGAATATTATCATACCCGTAAATACGCGCCACTTCCTCCGCAACATCTGCCGGGCCTGTCATGTCGCCGCGAAAGGACGGGATGGTGCACACAAGCTCATCGCCCTCAAGCTCCGCCTGAATGAATACGCGACTCAGGTATTTTTGCATCTCCCCTGCGGCAATCTCCGTCCCCAGCAGCGCATTCACGCTGCTCGCCGACGTCTTCACCACGCGGGCAGAAAGGTCTTCATTCAATATATCAATCATGCCCTGCGCCACCTTGCCCGCGCCAAGCTCATCAATCAACGTAAGCGCACGCTGCATGGCATAAAGCGTCGTGGCTGCGTCCACGCCTTTGGAGAAGCGCATAGAGCTTTCGGTGGAAACACCCAGTGCGCGTGATGTTTGCCGCACATTGCCATAGCCAAACTTCGCCGCCTCAAACACCACGGTTTTTGTATCCTGCTTGATTTCAGAATTCTGACCGCCCATAATGCCCGCAATGCCAATCGGCCCCTCCGCATCGTAGATCAGCAGCATATTTTCTGTAAATTCATGCTCTTTGTCGTCCAGCGTCACCATTTTTTCGCCCTTTTGGGCGCGCCGTACGATGATCCTCTCCCCGCGGATATCCGCCGCATCAAACGCGTGCATAGGCTGGCCTGTCTCCAGCATCACAAAATTCGTAATATCCACAATGTTATTAATAGGTCGCACACCCGCCTCACGCAGGCGCACGCGCATCCATTCGGGCGAAGGCTCAATCTTCACATCGGTAACCGCCGCTGCGATATATCTCGTGCAGAGGTCTTTGTCTTGCACCTCCACGCTCACCATATCCTGCGTCTTTTTATCGCTCTCGGCATACCCCGTTTGCGGCTGCTCATATGTTTTTTCGTCAGCCGCAGCCGCCTCGCGCGCAATCCCCAGCATAGAGAGGCAGTCTGGGCGGTTAGCCCCCACCTCAAACTCCATCACCGTACCGGAAAGGTGTAAAAGCTCACGGACATCCATCCCCGGCTGTGGCTCGTTCCTCAGGATCATAATGCCATCCACGCCCGCGCCTTCATAGTCCTCTTCCTTCAGGTTCAGCTCTTCGCCCGAGCACAGCATTCCAAACGACTCCACCCCCCGCAGCTTACCCTTTTTGATAGGGCCAGTGGGCAGCACGGCAGGCGCCTTTGCCACGGGTACATACGCGCCGGCAAACACATTGTCCGCGCCTGTCACAATTTGCAACAACTCTGCGTCACCCACATCAATCTGGCACACAACCAGCTTGTCCGCATCCGGATGCTTATCTATTTTTTCTATTTTTCCCACAACGACATTTTGGATATTCTCGCCGCAATGCTCAATCCCTTCCACGCCGTTGCCTGTCATTACCATCTTTTCCGCAAGCGCCTCCACACCGGAAAGCCCTTTTGTATAATCACTGATCCATCTATATGGTGCAAGCATATGTTTAAACTCCTTATTGTTCAACGCATCCCACTGGATTCGCTTCCTTACTATAGCTTTAGAGTACCATCCGTTGGTTTATTCCCTGACTGGTTTTCCCCCTACACAAACTGCCCCAAAAACCGCACATCGTTTTCATATAACAGCCGAATATCCGTAATGCCATATTTTGTAGTAGCCAGCCTGTCTACGCCAAGGCCAAATGCAAACCCGCTGTATTCCTCCGGGTCAAGCCCCACATTACGCAGCACAACAGGATTCACCGAGCCGCAGCCCAGCACCTCTATCATGCCCGCCCCCTTGCACGCCGGACAACCGCTACCCTTGCACACCGTGCAGGTCACATCCACCTCGGCGGATGGCTCTGTAAACGGGAAAAACCCCGGGCGAAACTTTGTCTTTACGTCCTCGCCATAATAACTCTTCAAGAATGTATTAATCGTCCCCTTCAAATCCGAGAAGCGGATGTTCTTGTCCACAACCAGCCCCTCCAGCTGCATGAACACCGGCGAATGCGTCGCGTCCACATCGTCGCAACGAAACACCCTGCCCGGGCAAATCATGCGGATAGGCGGCTTTTGCGTGAGCATCGTACGAATTTGCACAGGCGATGTATGCGTCCGAAGGACAACGTCATCACTGATATAGAACGTATCCTGCGCATCGCGCGACGGATGCTCCTTGGGGATATTCAGCTTTTCAAAGTTGTATTCGTCCAGCTCCACCTCCGGGCCTTCCAGCACATCAAAGCCCATGCTCACAAAAATATCCCGCAGCTCATAATACACCTGTGTGAGCGGATGCAAAGCACCCACTTTGCCGCCTGTGCCCGGCAGCGTAATGTCGATCACCTCGCCCTGCATTTTCTTTTGCTGTTCCTTATGCGCGATGATACTCTGACGTTCCTTGAGCGCCTGCTCCACCTCCGTGCGCAGCGTGTTCACATCCTTGCCAAACGCTGGGCGTTCCTCTGGGGAAAGCTGCCCCATCTGCTTCATCAGGGAAGTAATTTCCCCCTTCTTTCCCAAATATTTCACGCGCACATCATTTAAAGCCGCGCTGTCACCACACGCCGCAATCGCCTGGGTCGCGTTTTTTTTGATTTCCTCTACATTCATTTTGCTTATCCTTTCAACCGTTTCCGCACCTCATACAGCATAATCCCCGCCGCCACACTGGCGTTCAGGCTTTCCGCTTTACCGTAAATGGGGATGGTATATTGCTCGTCCGCCAGCTCCATCACTTCCGGGCAAATGCCCCGCGACTCGTTGCCTATCACCACACAAACCCGCTCATGCGAGGCAAAAAGCTGATCCGTTCCCTTTAGGCTGCCCGCAACAACTACCCCGCCCTGCTTTTTAAATTCCTTCAGGCGACGCACAAGGTCACACACCTCCACATCGATATGGAATGTGCTGCCCATTGCGGCACGCTGCACCTTTGGCCCGTAAATATCCGCGCTCGCAGCCGAAACACATACTCCGTCCGCCCCGGCGGCATCCGCCGTGCGGATAATCGTCCCCAGGTTTTTGGGGTCGTTCACATCGTCCATCGCCACATAAAACCTGCCCCCGGTGTTTTTCTTTTGCGTTCCCTTTACAAGGCAAGCAAGCTCCTTGGGCGGCGATTTGGTATCCGCAATCTGCTCCAGCACCTCATACGGCACTTTTATCACGTCTACATTACGCTGCTTTGCTTCGTGCACCACATCCGAATTCTTATCCGAAACAATGACACTCTCCACATGCTGGCCATATTCAAACGCCTCCAATATTGTCTTGCCACCTTCAATGATATACTTACCTTGCTCGTCACGGTATTTCTTACGCTTCAGCGACTTCAACATTTTGATATAATCGTTTGTATGGCTGGTAATCTCTTTCATCGCGCACCTCAATCACAGTGTAAAAAAGGTTTTATCATGAATGATAAAACCTTTTGATTGCTTTTGCGATTTACGCCTGTACTTTTTTCTTTGCCGTATCCGCAAGCTCTTTAAATGCCGCTTTATCATTCACAGCCATATCTGCGAGTATCTTCCGGTTCAGGTCAATCCCGCTTTGTTTGAGGCCGTTCATAAACTGCGAATAGCTGATCCCATTTTGCCGCGCTTCAGCGTTGATGCGCACAATCCACAGCCTGCGCATGTCGCGTTTCTTCAGCTTCCTGCCGACATACGCATACTGCATGGACTTCATCACAGCTTGCTTTGCCGATTTATATTGCTTAGATTTCGCCCCGAAATAACCTTTCGCGAGCTTAAAAACTCTCCTGCGTTTTTTATGAGCGCCAACCGCCCGTTTTACTCTTGCCATTTTATTTTACCTCCACTACTCAATTACTTATAGGGTATCAGCATTCTGATATTCTTTTGCTCCGCCGCACTGATGAGCGTACCCTTACGGAGGTTTCTTTTTCTCTTCGCTGATTTTTTGTTCAAAATGTGGCTTTTATACGCTTTCGCGCGTTTCACTTTGCCGGATTTCGTCACACTGAACCTTTTTGCCGCACCCCTGTGCGTCTTCATTTTTGGCATGATACACGCCCTCCTCTTTAAAAAATATGTAAATCATTATTTGCTATTTTTTCTCTGTTTTGGGCGTCAGCACCATAAACATGCTTCTGCCTTCCATTTTCGCATTTTTTTCCACTGTCCCAACGTCTTCCAGCATCTCAATGAACTGCGTCATCACCGCACGCCCTTTATCGGTATGCGCCAACTGCCTGCCACGGAACCGTATGGATACCTTAACTTTATCACCCGCCAAAAGGAACTTACGCACATTTTTTGCCTTTATCTCCATATCATGCGTATCAATGGTGGCAGAAAGGCGCATTTCCTTTATTTCCACGGTCTTTTGATGCTTTTTGGCTTCTTTTAATTTCTTGCCCTGCTCAAACTTATACTTCCCGTAGTCCATAATCTTGCACACGGGCGGGTTTGCCTTGGGCGAGATATTCGCCAGGTCCATATCTGCTTCTTCCGCAAGCTTCATTGCCTGCTCCAGGGGCATCACGCCGAGCTGTTCGCCGTCCGCGCCGATAACCCTTACTTCCTTATCCCTTATTTGTTCATTGATGAACAGATCGTTAGCGATTAGAGTCACATCCTTTCTTGCAGCATATACCGCTGCGGCCTGACTGTTCCTACCCACAAAAAAACGGATAGTAAACTACCCGTGTCAATCATAACAGCTTTTGCTATTTGACACTGCAAGCGCAATTGCCGGCAGGTGAGAAACTGGGTAGTCTCTGCTTTCTTTTGCTTTTGTATCATAGCATAGCCCCATGCCTGGTGTCAAGTTTTTCCGTCACAAAATCATCTTTGCCAGCACATCCTCCAAGCTTTCAAAAAACTTCGTAATATGACACAGGAATTTCGCAATATCAACCAGCTTTGTCACATACATGGTTGTGCCGCGGAAATATTCAAATAGTTCCCGCCGTTCCCAATGCTCGTAGTCTATTCTTGTAAATTCCATATTTGCCAGTATAGCGCACATGATTGTTTTGCACAAGCAAAAAGCCCCGCATATGCGAGGCTTTGAAAACAACCAATCCCAGGCTGGCAAGAAAGGCCCTGTTGCAAGGAAGTGCTCAGTCCGGCAGATAAAACAGAATGAGAAATTCATCGAGATCTCAGGACTGTGTGCTAACGCAATAAATGTCGTGCCTTTATTGTACTGCCTGATCCAGCGCCTGCTTCAAGTCGGCTATAATATCCTCCGCGTTTTCAATACCAACTGAAAGCCGTATCAAATCCGGCGTGATACCTGCCGCTATAAGCTGCTCATCCGTCATCTGCCGATGTGTTGCGCTGGCCGGGTGCAGCGCACAGGTGCGGTTCATCGCCACATGCACCACAAGCGCTATCATCTCCAGGCTATCCATAAAGCGCACCGCGCCTTGCCTGCCGCCCTTCACGCGAACCATAATCACGCCGGAAGAACCATCTGGCAGGTATTTCTGAGCCATGTCATAGTATTTATCCCCCCTGAGGCCGGGATATCCCACTTCTACCACGCTATCTTGCGCTGCCAAAAACTCCGCCACCTTTTGCGCATTGGCACAGTGCCGTTCCATACGCAGTGCCAATGTTTGCAGCCCCAAGTCAATTAAAAAGGCTCCCTCTGCCGTGGGGCAGGCGCCCAAATCCCTCATCAGCTGTGTGCGCGCTTTTGTAATATACGCCGCCTTGCCAAAATTCTTGGTATACGTCACACCATGGTACGAGTCATCCGGCGTGGAAAGGCCAGGGTATTTGCCGTTATCCCAGTTGAAATTGCCGCTATCCACAATCACACCGCCCACCTGCACGGCATGGCCGTCCATGTATTTGGTGGTGGAATGCAGCACAATATCCGCGCCATGCTCAATCGGCCTGCAAAGGATGGGCGTGGCAAACGTATTGTCAATGAGCAGCGGCACATCATGCTTTTTCGCAATCCGTGCAAACTTTTCAATATCCAGTACTTTAATGGCAGGATTGGCAATCGTCTCGCCAAACAGCCCTTTTGTGTTTTTCTTAAATGCCTTGCTTATCTCCTCTTCATTCGCTTCCGGGTCAACAAAAGTCACGTCGATCCCCAGCTTCCTCAGCGTCACGTTAAACAGGTTGAACGTGCCGCCATAGATGGTGGACGAGCTGACAAAATGATCACCCGCATCCGCGATGTTGAGCAATGCAATCAGTGACGCCGCCTGCCCGGACGAGGTGATCATTGCACCCACGCCGCCTTCCATCGCCGCGATTTTTTCCTCCACAAAACCCACCGTGGGGTTTGCCAGCCGAGTATAGAAATAGCCCGGCTTTTTCAAGTCAAACAAATCGCCAATATGCTCGGTCGAATCATATTCGTAGGTCGTGCTCTGGTAAATAGGCATTGCAAACGGCTCTCCGCTTTTTGCCTTATACCCTTCCGTCACGCATTTCGTATCTATCTTTGTCATAATTGCCTCCAGCTTTATTCACGGTCCAATGTTCCCGCGGCAATAGCATACATAAGCTCTGTATTCCCCGCGGAATCAAACAAAATTTCCACAACAACAACTTTACCGTCTTGCACTGATTCTGTCGCCATTTGCAGCGTCTGCACCGTCCCATCGGCTATAATGTCGCTTATTTGCGCATAACCCCGCGCCTCCAGCGCAGAGATATACTGCTGCATCTCCTCTTGCGACACCGCGCCTGATTCATAAGTAACAACCGCGTATTTCGTACCGTTCTCCGTCCCTGCCTTTGTACCCACTATCTTCTTTTCGCCAACTGCGGAGTACAGCGACGGGATCTCATCCTCTCCCACTTTAATCACGTCTGCGGTGGATGATACGCACGCTGTTAAAACGCAAACAACAAGAACCAACGCAAGACACAACATGGGCATTTTTCTGTTTTTAGGGTGTTTCATGCTTTCTCCTTTTTGCTAGAATATTATTTTGTCGTCAATCTGCTCCAGGCACATTCGCATGAATTCCTCCCCGCTCTTATTTCCAATCTCGCCTTCGCCGCGTTTGCGCACAGCAAACGTCCCGTCGGCAATTTCTTTTTCCCCCGCGACAAGCATATATGGAATACGCTCGTTCCTCGCTTCGCGAATTTTATAGCCAATCTTCTCCTGCCTGTCGTCCACATACACGCGGATTCCCGCCGCACGCAGTTTTTTGGCATATTCATGACAATAATCCGCTGCCGCATCCGTAATGCTCATCAGCCGCACCTGCTCGCTCATCATCCACAGTGGCAGCGCGCCCGCGTATTTTTCTATCAGCATGGCAAGCGTACGCTCGTAGCAGCCGATGGACGAGCGGTGGATAATGATGGGGCGTTTCTTTTGCCCGTCGCTATCCACATATGTCATATCAAACCGCTCGGCAAGCGCAAAATCTACCTGTATGGTAAACAGGGTATCTTCCTTGCCAAACACATTTTTAAATTGGATATCCAGCTTTGGGCCATAAAAAGCCGCCTCGCCGTCCGCCTCCACATAGTCTAGCCCCACATGGTCGAGTATCTTTTTCATCGTGCCCTGCGAGCTTTCCCATTCCTCCTTGCTGCCGATATATTTTTCCGTATCGTTTTCATCCCACTTGGAAAAACGGTAGCTGATATCGTCCTCTATACCCAGCGACTTCATCACATATTTGATCAGATCAATCACCGCTTCAAATTCCTCTTCAATCTGCTGCGGCATACAAATGATATGCCCCTCGGAAAGCGTGAACTGGCGAATGCGGATGAGTCCATGCATCTCGCCGGACGCCTCCTTCCTAAACAGCGTGGAAGTCTCATTATACCGCACAGGCAAATCGCGGTAGCTGTGGTGCTCCGCATTGTAGATCGTGTACTGGAACGGGCAGGTCATGGGCCGCAGGGCAATCACTTCCGCCTTTTGCTCTGGGTCGTCCTCTCCCATAATAAACATACCGTCGTGATAATGATCCCAGTGGCCGGAAATAACAAACAAATCCTTCTTGGCCATATACGGCGTTTTTGTAAGTTGATAACCACGTTTCTCTTCCTCGTCCTCAACAAAGCGCTGCAACACCTGCATCGTCTTCGCGCCCTTGGGCATCAATAGCGGCAGGCCCTGCCCCACGGCAGGATGCGTCGTAAAGTAATGCAATTCACGCCCCAGCTTATTGTGGTCGCGTTTTTCCGCTTCTGCAAGCTGCTCCAGGTATTTGTCCAAATCCTGCTGCTGCAAAAATGCCGTGCCATAAATACGTTGCAGCATTTTATTCTTTTCGTCCCCGCGCCAATATGCGCCCGCCGTTTTCAGCAGCTTGGGCACCTTCACCTTGCCGGTGGAGGCCACATGCGGGCCGGCACACAGGTCGCAAAAATCACCCTGCGTATAAAAGCTGATCTCCTCGCCCTCCGGCAGCTCTTCTATCAGCTCCACCTTGTAGTCCTCGCCCAGTTCTTTCACCTTTTTGACAGCTTCACCCCTGGGCAGTACAGACCGCTCGATAGGAATATTCTCCGCCACGATCTTTTTCATCTCTTTTTCTATTTTGGCAAGGTCTTCGTTGGTAAACGGCGTCTCCGCGTCAAAGTCATAATAAAAACCGCTGTCCGTCGCCGGGCCAATCGCCAGCTTTACTCCCGGATAAAGCCGCTTAACCGCCTGTGCCAACACATGCGAGGCCGTGTGCCACATGGCCTTTTTGCCATCTTCATCGTCAAAGGTCAGTATGTCCACAGTTGAATCCCGGGTGATTGGCGTGTCGATATCCTGCACGGTGCCATTCACACGCACCGCAAGCGCCTGCTTGCCCAGCTTCTGTGAGAGCGCCTTGGCAATGTCAAGGCCGCTTGCGCCCTCTGGGAATTCTTTACTGCTTCCATCTTTTAATGTAATCTTCATCCTACTCACCTTTTTCTTCTAAAATTAGTACTAATATTACGCCCAAAGCGTATTTTTGTCAATTGGGCAGCACCTTTACTACGCTATCGTAAAAAACGGGCTCCCGCCGCAGCCGGAACCCTCTCTGTTGCTTCCCTTCAATCCAGATTCACACTGTTGTTTAAATATAGAAAATAGATCGATTTTTCCTTGTTCCAGTCCGGCCTGTCCTTTACTATATTGTTTACCGTTTTTTTCAGCGCCTTGGTGAGCGCCTTGACGCCCTCCGCATACAGCAGCGTGATATCCGCGTTGCGGCGGAACACATACCCCATCTCGCTCATCAGGTCTGTCTTTATCTTTTGCGCCTCTTCCTCCGAGTAAACCTCCTCCAGACGCGAAAGCTCGGCATTTGCCGTCAGCCTGCCTTTATAATACCGTAGGAAGGTCTCCAAATCATCCACATTGCTGCCCCGCTCCAGCTCAAACAATATGATAAAAAACAAATGCCAGTTAAAATCCACATTTATAAGTCGCTGGATTGTCACACCCACCGTATCCACAAACGCATCGCCCGTGTTAAATTCCCGCTCCAGCGTAATGGATTCGCGGAAGGAAATCTCCTGCTTGGTGATGTTGCCGGTGATAAAGAACGTATCCATCATCACCCGGCCATAATCTTCCATCTGTGCGGCATTATTCACTACAAATATATAATCCACTATGCTGTCGCACGTGTCCTTAAACTGCACCACAAACCCAAGCTCGTTTTTCATTTTGCGCGCGAATGTGTCATGGATCAGCTTGGACAGGATCGCCTCTATATTCTCTTTGCGGTAATGAAGCTTGGAGGTGTCCTCTCGCTTGTAGCGCTTGTAGAGCTTGTGAAGCTGCCTGTCCACCAGGCTCAGGTTTTCGCGGATAGACGCCATGCTCTCTACCACCTGCTGCTCCACCATAAAGTAGGAAGGGTTTTTGTAGATGATCTTGTGCTCAATATCACCCCAGAACATATTGATCATGGATTTAATCTGCACCTCAAAGTTGATCCGAAGCTCATTGTCGCCGCCTTTGTCCTCATAGCGCCCGTCGATTTTGTAGATATCAAAACCGTTTTTCTGCTTCAGCGGCTGCCTGTCGGAAAGCTTCAGGCGTATTTTAGGATAGTCTTCATTAAAAAAGTAAATCTGGTCGTCTGTCCGGTAAAACAACTTTTCGATCAGGGAATACACATATCTTTCGTCTTCCGTAAATTTACATTCTATCCGCAATCCGATGATATCCTGCACATTGGCAATAATCTCTTCCTTGCTGGAATGCAGGCGGTAATAGCTGTTGCGGATCAGTTTTTCCCGCACGGAATCCACTTCCTTCACACGCGACGTAACCGTCAGCGTGTATTCGGAATTTTTCACGATAATCTCTTCCAGCATCTGGGTCAGCTCTTCGGCAATACCAAGATACCGCTGCTGTATTTTTTCATAATAATTTACTACTTCGTCTACATAACTGAAGATATCCATTCTAATATCCTGCTGCACAACGCCTTAAAGAAAGATCACTTACGAAGGATGCTCCCGTGTCGATTTTTCTTTAAGGCTCCACGAGGAAAACACCCTGTTTTCCCCGTGCGCCCCTTTCGGTTAATGATATTTTGCTCACGCATAACAGCGTTTCGCAAAACGAATTATTTTTTTTACACGTTAGTATATGCCGCGCCATTCACTTCGCGAAAGAGGTTTCCCCCTCTTGCGTTTTCTTCGATCTATGTTATTTCCGCTCACGTACGACGGCGCTTTGCGGAAACAGATGTTGTTCATTCTCCCGGCATCCTGCTATGCTTGTGTTTCATGTCGCGCACAACCGTCACGCCAAGGCCTTCCATATTGCGCAGATAGCAGGGGTGTTCCTCTTCACTCACATAGGCAAGGCAACTTTCGGGCACTGTCACGGCAACCCCTGCTTCCAGCAAATCCTTCACCGTACGGTATACGCAATATTCCGTCGCCGCGCCCACCACAACCACATCCTGCTCCATGTTGTCCTTCAACAGGCCAAATGCTTCGTTCTGCGCCGCAATTGCAGAATACTCTTCTTTTTCCCTGTCCATCCCTTTCTGGAATACATTATATCTTTGGAGGGGGGTATTTGCCGTCTTTATGATGTCGGTATAGAAAGCTTGTGCGAATTCCGCACCTGCCGTACCTTGTACAGAATGCTTCCGCCATTGTCCGCCATTGTCCACAAACGAGCAATGCTCCTCCGGGTGCCAGTCGCGCACATAAAGCACATTGGCATCCGGGTTTTCGTTGATATACTTTACGGTGTTCCGCACTGCGGCCTCGCCATTGCCGCAGGCAAGCTCTCCCAGCTTTTCGTCAAAAAACGCATAGATCAAGTCTACCACTATAATCGTCGCAGGTTTTTTCTCCACATACCGGTCTTTGAGAGACGCAGGCAGAGCACGTTTGTGCCTAGAGATATCGTAGAGCCGCTCCAGCTTCTGCCGGGCATCCGCATCAATTATGTTTCCTTTCAAATACGCGCAAATATCGCCGTATTTAATCCCCAGCTCGCTCTCATCGTCCGCAGAGATGCCCAAGCCCGCCGCCGGGTTTTTTTTCAGCACCTCCTCCGGAGCACCAAAAGAAGCCGCCATGTCATAGATATCGTCTTTCACCAGCTCCTGTAATGGATTGATGTCTGTGCCGCCATCGCCGTATTTCGTGTAAAAGCCCGTTATCGATTCTGCCGCGTGGTCTGTACCCACCACCAGCATATTCTTCGCCAGCGCATATTGATACATCATCCGCAGCCGCGGTTGCAGGTTCCCCAGCGTATACACGTCACTTGAAAAACCCTTCACCGTCCCCAGGTCGGCAACAGCCCCGTCATACCCGCCGCGTATGGAAATCGTATCCGCCACTGCCTGCGGGTATATCTCCAATATACGGTTCACGCTGTCCTGCGCGTCCTTATAGTCCGCTTGCTCCCCATTGGGCAATATCACCATGTGCAGCTTTTTACCTGCCTGCTTCATAGCCTGTGCGCACAACGCACCCGCCAGAAAGCTGTCTACCCCGCCGGAGACACCAAGCACCAGCCCTTCCATGCCGCTTTGCCGAACATAACCCGACACAAACTCCACGGTTTGCTGTTTTTTCCGTTCAATATAGTCTTGTTGTGATTCTTTGTCCCGTTTAAAATCGGGCGATATGTCATTTATGATCTGCCGTTGTTTCATATCCCATCCTGTTTACTGTAAAGCCCGGCAATTTCCTGCGCCTGCTTTAGAATATCATCCGCCAGCCTCGCCGGCTTCAACACTTTTGCCTCCGGCCCAAATGATAGTAGCCACTGCACAAGGTCTGGCATCAACGCCGTTTTTTTATAAAACAACAGCCTGCCGTCCTCCTGTTTTATACTATCCGCCTTGTCTGCGTGGTATTCCGCAATCAGGCGTGCAGCCGTCCCTGTGAACTCTACCTCCACCTCCTGCAGCTCCTCGCCTGCCATCTTATCAAACCGCGTACGGCGGTATTGCTCATAAAACCCCACCGGTACAGTAAATCCTTTTTTTGTCAAGCCGGCTTCCTTGATACGCGAAATCCGCAGGTCACGCACCGACCCGCGCAAATGGCAATGGCCGATCACATGCCAACAGCCATCCCGCACCTCCAGCACATACGGATCAAACAGCCGCTTTTGCGTTTCCCCGCTGGAAAAGGACGTATACAGCACCTCAATGCTTTTGCAATCCCGTGCCGCGCGCTGTACCTCCTCCAACACAGCCGCATCCAGATCTTGCTCTCCCGTACCCGTCAGTGGCACCACCTTAATCATTTTTTCCACTTCGGCAAGCGCCGCCTGCGAGAGCGCGGGCATTTGCCCCAATATCGTATCAATGATATCCGCAGCTTCTTTGGCAACACCATGCGGGCGATCCGCCTTCAGCATTTCCTTCACATAATACAACGAGATCATCTGCGGCATAGTAAAATCCATGCTGGATACCGCATATTTATCCGCCTTGTACACCGTTTTACCGCCCTGCTCTTCTTCATACACAAAAAAATTACGTGATATGCTGTCAAGGTCGCGCGTTACCATACGGCGCGTCGCCTCAATCCCCGAGCGCTGCAACTGGTTGATAATCTCCTGCAGCGTGTACCCGCGCGCACTTTGTGCCAGCAGCGATAAAATATAAAGTTGTCTTTCCACACTTGTTCCACTGTCCATATCTTTTATTCTACAACGCGCGCCCATATTTCTCAAGCGCAAAATACAGGCCTGTGCATACCAAAGTCTTTCGATCCGCTGCAAGTTGTGCTAAAATCAGTCCATATAGAGTAAACACAGAGTTTTTCACCCTTCAGGCTGTAAATAACAACGCATGGCGCGCTACAGTTATACAATCAAAAAGGAGACGTTTTATGGCAACCTTTCTCTCAGACAAACGGATCATAGCCTTACTTACACACGAAGGCCGCCCAGTGCCATTGCCGGAGCTTCTTTCCATGGCACAGCTACCCGTTTCTGAATCCGGTATATTCCTGGCCCGACTCGATTCGCTTGTTTCCACAGGCAGGCTTGTCTGCGAAGCTGGCCCGGATGGAACGCCCTGCTTTGCACCCGCGCAATCGGACAGCAGCAGTCCCCGTCCTGCCACGGATAAAAACGCAAAACATCTCCGACGCATCACCATACTTGCCTTTATAGGCGCGGCCACAGGACTTGCCTCCCTTATCTGGCAAATCGTCAACAGCATTTCATAACCTAGCGCCAATCTCCACATGTTATTGTACCTTGCCTTTTTCGCATTGGTGTATTATGCTAAAACGGTAAAAAACACATAGAATGGGGTTATAACCATGCAGCAATCATTGAATAAATACCGCCCCCTCGTTGCCGGGGCCGTCATCCAGCTTTGTATTGGTATTATTTATATCTGGAGTATTTTTAAAGCGCCTGTTGTGGCGCACTATAGCCAGTATGTGCCGGCAGAATCGGCAGAGCTTTTTTCTTCCATGACTTATTCCATTATGCTGGCCCTGTTTGTTGTTGGTATCATCGTTGGGGGCCGCTGGGGAGATAAAAAAGGCCCGCGCCCCGTTGTCCTCACGGGCGGACTGATGTTTGTCGGCGGTATATTGCTGTCCGCCGCTTCCGCCGCATTTGCACCCTCCGCCCCATGGCTGCTGTGCGTGTTTTACGGCGGCGTCGCTGGATTTGGCGTGGGCGCGGCCTACACAAGCACCATCTCCTGCGCACAAAAATGGTTTCCGGACAAAAAAGGCTTTGCCACCGGTGTTATTGTGTGCACCTTTGGCGCATCCACCGTCATTTTCACACCGCTTGTCAATTATCTGCTAGCACAGGTTGGCGTTTCTCAAACGTTCCTCACACTGGCGCTCATTTATGTCGTCGTCATCCTGGTGTTTGTTTGGTTTGTTAAAAACCCGCCAGAGGAGTATATAAAGCAATTTGCCGTGACCTCTCCCGCACTTGCACACAAAAAACAATACACCCCCTCGGAGGTGCTGCGAACAAAGCAATACTATATGTTGCTTTTTTCCATGATGCTTTTAACAACCGCGTACTTTATACTCAACCCCCGATTCAAGCTGCTTGCCGAAGAGCGCAACCTCGCTGAAGCGGCGGCCCTTGCCAGCGTTATGGTCACCGGCATTGCCTCCGCGTGCGGCAGGCTTATTGCCCCATGGCTTTCCGACCGCATTGGCCGCAAAGGAGTGGTGCTGCTTTTGTTTGCCATCTCCATCGCCGCCGTGCTGCTACTCATCATTGCGCAAGGCTATTTTTACATGGTTCTGGTTGCGCTGGTCGCTTTTGCCTTTGGCGGCAGCGCAGGAACATACCCCGCTATCTCGGCGGATTACTTTGGCACAAAGCACGCTGGGGTCAACTATGGCCTGGTAATGATCGGCTTTGCGGCTTCCGCGCTGATTTTCCCCACCATTACCTCCGCGGTCAACACGGGTGGCGGCGTCACCAGCATCCTTACCTTCATCATCCCGGCCATCGCCTGTGTCGCCGGTGTGTTTGTAACGCTGGCGTTCCGGCCTCCGGCAGAAAAACAGGCACAATAGCTATCCTTAAAAACTAAAAGAGCAGGCTTTTACCAAAGCTCGCTCTTTTTTATTTATTTTTTTAGGCACAGCGCTCAACCCCAGCTTCAAAATCAAAGTTCAATTTTCTTATACTTCAAACTAGGCAAGAAACTAGGTTGTCTTTAGTTTTATTCAACCAAGCATAAAACCCGTGCTTTATTGCAAAAACCAGCCGCCGCCCTGCTCATGGTACAGGTTGCGTTTTAAGCCACGCAGGCTGACGGTATAGCAAGTGGCATTTTGGCCGGCCTGTACGCTGAGGATGCGTTCGATGTCGAACATACACCCTCCTTCCAGAGCGACGGCAACAGGAAAGACATATTCTTCCTCAGCAATGATGGCAGATACACAGACACGTTCTTTTTGCATAGCGCAGCCTCCTTTTTATTTTCATGAATAATAACTATTGCTTTACAATAAATATTACCAGACAGTATGTTCAGAAATGGTAAAGAAAACGCAAGAATTTCTTAACATATATGGCTCTGCCATCGTTTGCAAAAACAATATTGTTATGATACGATATGCTACGTTGCACAGGCAGCGCATCTTATGATTGGGGCAGAACAAAATGGCAAGTGTTTTTCAAAACAAATCAATGATCAACATGTTTTTGCGGATCGCATTGCCGGTTGCATTCCAGAATCTGTTGTCTTTTGCCGTAGGGCTGATGGACACGATAATGGTGGGCGCACTCGGCGAGGTAGAACTTTCCGCTGTTTCTGTGGCAAACCAGCCCTTCTTTTTATATACAATGTGTATTTTCGGCCTATCCTCCGGCGCCAGCGTGCTTATTTCGCAATACTGGGGCAAAAACGACAGGGAGGCCATTTCCAAGGTGTTTGGCATTGCCATCAAAATTTCCGTAATTGCGGGCGTGGTCGCCATGGCGGTGGTGCTGTCGCTGCCACAGCAGGTAATGCAGTTGTATACAGATGAGGCCGCGGTGGTTCCTTATGGCGTGGAATACCTTCGGGTCGTTGGGTTCTCGTATATATTCTTTGCGTTCACCAGCTCCTATATCAACTGTATTCGTAATGTGGAACGAGTAAAAATTGCCGTGATTACATTCAGCATTTCTTTTTTTGTGAATGTATTCTTCAACTATATGTTTATTTATGGAAAATTCGGCGCGCCGCAAATGGGTGTGGCAGGCGCGGCTGTGGGCACGCTCATCGCGCGCGTTACGGAATTTTGCATTGTGCTTTTCTATGCGCTCCGGGTAGAAACACGTGTAAAGCTGCATTTATCCAACATCATCAGGAATGACAAGGTGCTAAGCAAGGATTTTGCGCATTATGCCCTACCGGTTGTGATCAATGAAATGATGTGGGCGTTTGGCACATCCGCGCAGATGGCGGTGCTTGGCCGCATGAGCGTAACGGCGCTGGCGTCTGTAAGCGTCGTAACAAACGTGTCGCAAATTATGACTGTGTTAATTTACGGGGCAGCCTCGGCAACGCTTGTAATTACAGGTAAATATATTGGGGCAAAGGAGTACGACAAGGCACGAAAGAGCGCACCGCAGCTTGTGGGTTTGAATATACTGATTGCGGTGGCAAGCGCGGTGGCACTTGTTTTACTGCGCCCGGCGTTTATCAGCCTATACAGCCTAACGGACGCAATGAGCGTGGCGACAAAAGCTGCCATCAACAGCACACTGCTGGTGGCAGCAGGTATCATGGTGTTCCAGGCAATCAATATGTCCTGCATTGTGGGCGTGTTCCGCGGCGGCGGGGACACTATTTTTGCCATGTGGCTGGATGTAATCGGCGTATGGGGGATTGCCGTACCGCTTGGCGCGGTAGGCGGACTTGTCTTTGGAACGTCTATCCCGCTGACATTTTTCCTGCTGCGGTCGGACGAAGTGGTGAAAGCGGTGGCATGCCTGTTCCGCCTGAAGGGCGGCAAGTGGTTAAAGAACGTAACAAGGGACAAGCAGGGGCACCTATTGACGTGAAATATGATTTGCGCTTAAAGCGGCAGTGTTTGGGTTATAATAATGGTTAGGGCTGTTGGGGCGTGTTACGTGCTGTGATTGGTGCGCAACGCCCTCCTTTTTATACAGATGGCATATGGCGCTCCCCACATGGGCGGGCGCTTGCAACAAAAGGCGGTATTAAATGGGCGAAAATGGGATTATGATGCAATATTTCGAGTGGTATCTGCCACCCGGGGTTTTGTGGAAGCAATTAAAAGAACATGCTGGGCAGCTGGCGCAGGATGGCATAACCGCAGTGTGGATTCCGCCGTCCTACAAGGGCAGTGCGGGAGCAGACGATGTTGGGTATGGCGTTTACGACCTGTATGACCTTGGAGAATTTGACCAAAAGGGCTCTGTCCCAACAAAATACGGCACAAAGGACGAACTGGTGTGGGGCATACGCGCGCTGCACGAGCAGGGTATCCAGGTATATGCCGACATTGTGCTTGACCATAAAATGGGCGCTGACGAACCGGAGATGGTAAAGGCAAAAGAGGTGAACCCGGAAAACCGCAATGAAGATGAAAGCGGCAGGCTGGAGATAGAGGCGTGGACGCATTTTACTTTTCCGGGCAGAAAGGGTGCGTATTCGGATTTCGAATGGCACTGGTATCATTTTAAAGGGATTGACTGGGATGAGAAGACGGATACAAACGGCATCTTCCGTTTTCGCGGTAAACGCTGGGAAAATGTGGACCGCGAGAATGGAAACTTCGATTACCTGATGGGCGCGGATATTGACCTTAACAACGAGGAAGTAATCTATGAACTGACACGGTGGGGCAAGTGGTTCGTACACCTGACAGATGTAGACGGGTTTCGTTTTGACGCGATTAAGCACATGAAGTTTACCTTCCTTAGCAACTGGCTGGAGATATTGCGGCATGATGAAAAAGAAGAGCTTTTTTCTGTTGGAGAATACTGGTCGGGTGACCTTGCCGACCTAAAGCATTATGTGGACACGACAGAAGGCACGTTTTCGCTGTTTGACGTGCCGCTGCATTACCGCTTCTTTGACGCGGCGAACGCGGGCGGCGCTTATGACATGCGCACGATTTTTGACAACACCTTTACAAAGGATAACCCGCTGAAATCCGTCACGTTTGTGGACAACCACGATACGCAGCACGGGCAGTCGCTGGAGTCGTGGATTCAGGACTGGTTTAAGCCCATTGCATACGCCATCATATTGCTCCGCGCAGACGGGTATCCGTGTGTTTTTTACGGTGATTATTACGGGATACCGCATGACAACGTGCCGCCCGGGCGCGACTGGCTGTTGCCGTTGATGCGGGCAAGGGTAGAGTGCGCTTATGGCGTACAGCATGATTATTTTGACCATCCGAATATAGTGGGCTGGACGCGCGAAGGCGACGATGAACACACGGGCTCGGGGTTGGCAGTGCTGGTGACTAATGGCGAAGGCGGCAATAAAACGATGTATGTAGGCAAGCAGCACGCAGGCAAAGTGTTTTATGATTGCACACTAAACAGGGAAGAAACCGTAACGATAGGTGAAGACGGCAACGCCAACTTTTTTGTGAACGGGGGCTCGGCCAGTGTGTGGCGTGTGCGTTGACAGATGAAGCCGACGCACACAGCGTGACATAAAAAAAGCACTCACCCGAGTGCTTTTTGCTTATTGCTTCAAATTTCCGGAGCTTCCCGCCCCAGCTCTTTATCAATCTGCCGGAAGATATCCAGCGCGTAAATGCCGCTAATCCCAAAGCGATCCACTCCCAGCTCTGCCATCTTCATCATGTCTTCTATGGTGCGAATGCCGCCCGATGCTTTTATTTTGATATCGTCACCCACGGCGTTTTTTATAATACGGATGATTTCCGGGGTTGTTGGCTTGCTATAAAAGCCGGTGTTTGTTTTAATATAGGAGGCTTTTGTTTTCGCCACCTGCTCTGCGGCAATGCCGATCTCCGCATCTGTTAAAAGCGATGTTTCCAGCACAACCTTCACCGGGACTTTTACGCTGTCGCACACTGCCTCAATATCCTGCCGCACATATTTCATATTGCCGGATAAAAACGCGCCCACATTCATCATCATGTCAATTTCCTGCGCCCCCATGATTTCGCTTTGCTTGGCGGAATATACCTTAACGGACGTAAGGTCGCAGCCAAGGGGAAAGCAGATGGCAGCACCCTTGGCAATTTCATCATAGCCAATGGTGTTTTTGATTGTATATGTGAGGTAGCAGGGGTTTACCATTGTGGCAGCGCAGCCGTATGCCTTGGCAATTTTACAGATGAACTCAATATCCTGCAAACGCGCCTGAGCGGTTACCTGCGTAACGTCCACCATTCCCGGTAATGCTTCCATGCTAATATTCATGAGAACCTCCTTATGCTGCATTGCTCTATATTGTCTATCGTAAAAAAACGAAAAAGTATAATACAAGACAGGATCGAAAGGGGAAAATCCCCAACGAAAAATGATTGATTTTCCTGTCTCCGTAATCATACGCGAAGCATCAGCGTGTGTCAATATGTTTTGCAAAACGCAAATTGCTACTTAAAATATGGGGGGATACATGGTACTCTAGTGATATCAAAATGACAAAAGATTTTTTGTGGAAGGAAAATGACAATGAAGGCATTGAGGCTGTATGGCAAAAAAGATATCCGGCTAGAGGAGCTGCCTGTCCCGCAGATTTGCGAAGGCGGGCTGCTGGTGCGCGTGGAAGTGGCTGCGCTCGGCGATGCAGATCTTCACCTGTGGAAAAACGGGTCTGCGGGAGTGGATGAAAGCCACCCTCTGACGCCGGGGCAGGAATTCGCCGGAACGGTGGAGCAGGTTGGCAGGCAAACCACAGGCTATGAAAAAGGAATGCGGGTGGTAGTTGCGCCTGCCACCCGTAGTAATGGGTCAGACGAGGGATCTTTGCGCGGTGATGGTCAATTGTTTGGCACAACGATTGATGGTGGATTTGCCGAGTATGTGGCTGTCCCGCCGCAGGCCGTTTGCCAAGGAAATGTGACTGTGCTCCCCGATGGGGTACCTTATGCGGCAGCCGTGTTGGCTTGGCCACTGGCTTGTGCGTATAACGGTTTGTTGAAATGCGGTGCAGCGCCGGGAGACTATGCGTTTGTGGCAGGGATGGGGCCTGTAGGCCTGCTATATGCCCTGCTTTTGAAGAATGCAGGAGCGACAGTGATTGTTTGCGATCGTTCGTTTGACCGGCTGGTGGATGCACAGCGCTTTGTGGAAGGATCCGTTGTTTTTGGAGGGGACGACCTGCCCGGGTTTGTGCAAAAGCAAACAAACGGGCACGGGTTGGATATTGCTGTTATTGCTGGTGGCAGTTCACCTATGCAGGCTGATATTTTACCCTTGATGGCACATGGCGGCAGGATGGTCTATGCCGCCGGGCACGCCAAAGAACAACAGCCCACGCAACTGGATATGGACATTCTTTGTAACAGGGAGCTAATGCTGACAGGTGTGTCCGGGGCGCCTGTTGCTCTGTTTCACAAGGCGCTGGAATTAATTGAGCGCAGCATTGTCCCTGTCACACGCCTGATTACAGGGGAATACCACATTAGCGAAGCGGCGTTGGCGTTTGAGGAAGCGGAAAAAGATTTAAAAAGTATTATCACATTTTAAAGGAGGACGTTTATGCCATATTGTCCTAATTGCAAAGATGAATACCGTGAGGGATATACTATATGCGTGGAATGCGGCGTTCAGCTTGTAGACATCCTACCAGACAAATGGGAGGAACGGCAACAACAATTGAAAACAAAGGGCAGTGCGGCGAGGCGCATATTCCTTACGATTGCTGTGGACGAGGAGCAGTGTACGGGAATGGTGAGCGCATTGCAAAAGAACGGCGTAACTGTCTATATTGATGGCATGGAGGCTGGCGATTACCTGAACACCCACGGGGCATTTTCCTCCTATGGCGGCGATCTTTATGTAGACAGGGATGATTATGAAAAAGGACTTGCAGTGTTAACACAGTATGCCCAAAGCGAGTGACAAGTGTTGAAATCCAAGCATAGCGTTTCAACAACAGCGCGGTAGGAGGGTACTCGCGGCAAAGCTCAGGTGGATGGCCTGTCATTTGACAGGAAGCAGCGCAGGCCTACGAAAAACACATGCAAAAGAAACTCTAAAGGTTAGTTTATGCCGCACTTGTTTTGCAGTGGCATCGGTTCTGTCATATCTTTTGTTTTTTCTTATGAAGACTTTGGACTAGCGTAGATAGAATTGGCTCCCCGGCCTATTCTTTTGCCGTTATCATTGTGCAGCTTGGAGTGATCCCCTGCTCATGCAAACGTTCCATGCCCCAGTCAAACATGCTTTCCAGTATGCCTCTCAGGCTTTCCCCCAGCGGGGTAAGCGAATACTCCACCTTGGGTGGCACCACAGGATATACCTCGCGGTGAATAAGTCCATCGCGTTCCAATTCTCTGAGCTGTTGTGTCAGCATCTTGGGCGTAGCGCCGGGCACCAGCTTTCGGAGCTGCGAAAACCGCAGCACACCATCCATCAAATGCCATAATACCAAAGCCTTATATTTGCCACCAATAAGCTGCAATGTCGCCGATACAGGGCAATTTATATTTTCCATAGTTTCTCCTTTATTGTTGCTTGTTCCGCCCATGCAGAAGGGATTCGAACCCTACTCTAAAATAAAAGCATTGCTCTACATTGTAGATTATTGCTATGCAGGCCGGACGCACTTCCTTTCTTTCTATATCACCCGCTTGGTATGAGATGTATGCGGCGCACGGCCTTCGAATAAATGCGAACACCCAAAAGTTTTGGTTGTATCTACCATGGGTGGAATTTTTCGATAGAGCGGCGAGTCCGTAAGCTGCATATGTCACAGTCTAGCATTCCACATTTCTCCCCAGCGAATAGAAAACGCAACTGTAATAAGGGTGTCATTTCTGGATTAATTCACCCGACCACATTCAACCTTTTCCTTCCATAGTATCTTTTGGGGTACTATGTTACAAAATAGTGCATACTTGTTAAAAAAGCCGTATGTGCTATGATGGTATCAGAAGCACGAAAAACTGTCAACAGGGCTATTATCCACATTTTGCGCAGCCAGAAAGGTGTTTATATAAATAGTATGGAAAAAGTAACATTTGACATAACAGGAATGACCTGCTCGGCCTGCTCTGCGCGGGTAGAAAAAACAGTAAGCCAATTAAACGGCGTGGAAGAGGCCAGCGTTAACCTGCTCACAAACAACATGGTCGCCACGTTCGACCCCGCTGTCACCACCGCCAGCGGCATTGCAAAAGCGGTGGAAGGCGCTGGTTATGGCGCATTTCCTCGCACGCAAAAGAAAGCAGCAGCACAAACCGCCGAAAATCCGGCAAAGCTGGAAATGCAGTCCATGAAGCGTCGCGTCATCATCTCTGCTGTGTTCACCATCCCACTGTTCTACATTGCCATGGGAGAGATGTTTGCCTGGCCGTTGCCATCTTTTTTAACAGGCATGGAAAACGCTATGATATTCGCGTTCACCCAGTTTTTATTGGTGCTGCCCGTCATTTTTGTCAACTTTCGTTATTATGCCACCGGCTTTAAGAACCTTATCAAACGCGCGCCCAATATGGATACGCTGATCGCGCTGGGATCGGGCGCGGCTTTTGGCTATGGCATTTACGCCATCTACAAAATCGCTTGGGGACTGGGCGCAGGCGACATGGCTGTGGTTCACCAGTTCTCCATGGATCTGTATTTCGAATCCGCCGCCATGATTTTGACACTTATCACCCTGGGCAAGTTCTTTGAGGCAAGGGCAAAAAGCCACACTTCAGACGCCATCACAAAGCTGATGGATTTAGCCCCCAAAACAGCAATTGTGTTAAGAGACGAATCGGAGCAGGAAATCCCGGTAGACGACGTGGTGGCAGGCGATGTTTTAGTCGTCAAAGCGGGCGCTGCCGTTCCCGTAGACGGCATAATAACAGAAGGCCACTCCTCTATCGATGAATCCGCCATTACAGGCGAAAGCCTGCCTGTGGAAAAAAACACGGGCGATAAAGTGACGGGAGGCACAGTGAACCGCTCTGGCTATTTTAAAATGCGGGCGACCGCCGTGGGCGAAGACACTGCTCTTGCAAAAATCATCCGCCTTGTGGAAGACGCTACCTCCTCCAAAGCGCCCATCGCCAAGATGGCTGATAAAATCAGCGGTATTTTTGTGCCTGTGGTCATTATTATTGCCATCGCCGCCATCCTCATCTGGCTGCTTTTGGGGCAAAGCTTTGAGTTTGCGCTCACCACGGGAATCTCGGTATTTGTCATCTCCTGCCCATGCGCGCTGGGACTGGCCACCCCCACCGCCATTATGGTGGGTACCGGACGCGGCGCGGCAAATGGCGTATTGGTGAAATCGGCAGAAGCGCTGGAGGTGGCGCACAGCATTGACACCGTGGTGCTGGATAAAACAGGCACAGTGACCGAGGGCAAGCCCGTGGTGACAGACATCGCCACCAACAACACAAGCCGTGCACAACTGCTCGCCCTTGCCGCTTCATTGGAAAAACTCTCCGGGCATCCGCTGGCCGACCCCATCATTGCAGAGGCGGAAAAAGAAGGCTTAGCGCTTGTGACAGTAACCGATTACACACTCATCCCCGGGCAGGGTATTACAGGCGATTGGGATGGAAAGCTGCTCTACGCCGGCAACCGCAAGCTAATGGGGCAAAACGACATAGACACCACCCCGCTTCAAAATAAAGAGGAAACGTTTGCAAGCGAGGGTAAAACGCCGCTTTACTTCGCTCAGGATAAGGAGTTGCTGGGTGTTATTGCCGTGGCAGATACGGTGAAACCTACAAGCAAACAAGCCATTGCCGAGCTTCAAAGCATGGGCATCGACGTGATTATGCTCACCGGTGATAACGCACGCACGGCAGAAGCCATCCGCCGGCAGGTGGGGCTGAAAAAGGTGATAGCTGAGGTACTGCCGGAAGACAAAGAGCGCGAAGTACGCAGGCTGCAACAGCAAGGCAAAAAGGTCGCCATGGTGGGCGATGGCATCAACGATGCGCCCGCGCTCGCCCGTGCGGATACGGGCATTGCCATTGGTGCCGGCACAGATATCGCCATCGAATCGGCAGATATCGTGTTGATGAGAAGCGACCTGATGGATGTTCCCTCTGCCATTCAGCTCTCCCACGCCGTTATGCGCAACATCCGCCAAAACCTGTTTTGGGCGTTTATCTACAATTCCATCGGCATCCCGGTGGCGGCAGGCGTGTTCTACGGCGCATTTGGCTGGTTGCTAAATCCCATGATCGGCGCGGCAGCCATGAGCTTCAGCTCTGTATCCGTTGTGCTGAACGCGCTGCGGCTGCGCTTCTTTAAGCCAAAGTGGCATACGCAAACCGAGGGAACTGTAATAGCCGGGGAGACTAATACCATTACTACTAAAATAGAGAAGGAGAATACAGAAATGGAAAAAACAATAGGCATCGAAGGAATGAGCTGCGGGCATTGCTCCGCCGCTGTCAAAAAAGCGCTGGATGCAGTAGAAGGCACACAAGATGTGCAGGTGGATCTTGAAGGTAAAAAAGCTACGCTTAAAGTGTCCCCCTCCATCACAGACGATATGCTGAGAAGCGCAGTGGAAGACGCGGGCTACGAGGTCACCAGCATCAGCTAGGGCAATCGCCACCTACCGCTTACCTATTTCTGGTGGGCGGTTTTGTATTGCCGCCAGTACAATAAATATCCCTCGGCGTAGACCGGGGGCATTTATTCTTCACACATTGTTCAACATTTGGAAACGGTTTATCCACATCCGTTTGTTATTCTAATAATGCGGTAGAGATACCGCCATAGAATATACTTCCAACCCCCTTTAGAATAGCCCTCAGCAATGAGGGCTTTTTATTTATGGCTGACAGCATCGGCCAGCCTCGGCACAACACACAAAAATACAAACCTACCATCAACCATCGACATAATCACATTATCCAGCGGTATAAATCTTTAACATCCACCCCGCCAGAAGGTTTTATAACAGGCTTGTGTTATTTCATATTCACCGTTGTTCTCTCTTCGCTTTTTCCGCAGATACAAACGGCAAAATCGCCGGAAACGTACACAAAATGCTCCTTGTTTCCAGAAAAGCATTATTACAGAATTCACAGCTATAGCAGCACGCAGCACTAAGCTTTTTTTGGGTCATAGGACATTTATCCTGCTCCATTTCCAGTGTTTTCAACATAATAAAAACCGCCTTTGTTCATTTGCCCTATACATACACCAAATTTGCGGGCACTAACATAAAAAAATATGTTTTCCTGCACACCACCCTCCCAGTGTGCAAAAGGTGTTCATCGGGCTATATACTGTTTTGTATGGGAAATTGATTCTCATCTGTATCATGTGAATTTATGTGGAAATTTCCCACGGCAGGAAAAAACGAGCCAGACAAACCATCAGAAAAGAGGTATACTGTCATTATCCTGTTTTCCTGCGTTATACCCGCCATATATCAAAAATTATTTTATGGCTCATATTAATAGGTTAGCACCACGAACTATGGTTTATTAATCTGCTATAACGGCGGCGTTGCTCCAAAAAACCCGCCTTCACCACAATGATTTTGGGAGGTAGCCCCATGGTATTATTTATCAACGCATGTTTGCGAGCAAAGCAATCGCGCACCAAATCCCTCTGCGATTCCTTTCTGGAGGAATATGCCCGGTTGCATCCGGAAGAAGCAATTGAAACGGTTGATCTATGCACCGACCATTACAACTGCCTCACAAGCAAAGCTGTCGAAGAGCGGGACGCGCTGGTTCTGGCGCAAAACCTGACCCATCCAACCCTTGCTCCCGCGCTCCGCTTTGCAAAGGCCGATAAACTGGTCATTGGCGCGCCCTACTGGGATGTGTCCTTCCCCGCCGCGCTAAAATGCTACATCGAGAATATTTGTGTCAACGGCGTCACTTTTTTGTATACTCCCCTCGGCCCCAAAGGACTGTGCAACGCCAAAAAAATGTTGTATATTTCCACCACTGGCGGCCCTGTCCCCGGCAAAAACGCCGGCTTCGCTTATATGGAAGAGTTATGCAACACACTTCTGGGCATAAATGACTGTGCCTATTTTGCAGCAGGGATGCTTGACGTGGAGGGGCAGGATGTCTCCGCACTGCTGGAACAAGCAAGAACAGAGCTTTTGGCAGCCGCACCGTCGTTTTAGCATCAGGAATTATGCGCTGCAGAATTGACCACACAAATCATATGTGCGATACTGATAATAAAAAAGGATGAGATGGCATGAATATGATCGCGGTAGATGATGAGCGGCTCGCACTGCAAGACCTGGAGGGTAAAATTAAAAGCGTCGCCCCATATTCGGCTCTTGCCTGTTTTTCCCTTGCGGCTGACGCGTTGGAATATGCCCGGAGCACAAACGTTGACGTAGCCTTCCTTGATATCGAAATGGCCGATATGACAGGCCTTTCACTTGCGCTTAAGCTGAAGGAACTCAATCCGAAAACCAATATCATCTTTGTAACCGCCTATTCCGATTATATGGGCAACGCGCTCTCCATGCATGTCTCCGGGTATATACTAAAACCCGCAACAACAGAAGCCATATTAAGGGAGCTTGAAAACCTGCGCCATTCCCCTGTTCATGCTTCATCCGGCAACCGGGTGCGGCTTAAATGCTTTGGCGCATTCGAGGTTTTTGTGGATGGTGAACCATTCATTTTCAACCGTTCCAAATCAAAAGAGCTGCTGGCTTATCTTGCCGACCGTCGGGGCGAGGGTGTGTCCGCGTCCGAGATTGGCTCTGTGCTGTGGGAAGAAAAAAACTACACTCGCTCCGTTCAAAAACAGGTGCAAACCATCATTTCACTCATGATGAAGGCCCTTCGGGAGGCCGGCGTGGAGGATATCATTGTCAAGCGGCGGAATTACCTTGCCCTAGACGTCAGCAAGGTTGATTGTGATTATTATAGCTTTTTGCGCGGCGACACCGCCAGCCTAAATATGTTTTTCGGCGAATACATGAGCAACTACAGCTGGGCAGAGATTACAACAGCACAACTGTTCTATATACAATTGCAGGAACAATAAGCAAAAAAGGAACGCCACAGCGCTCCCTTCCGCATATCATATCTTCAATATCCATACAGCCAAACCAAAAAACATAGCCAGCGACGCCGCGTCCACAATCGTCGTAATGACGGGCGACGCCATCACCGCGGGATCCATCTTCAGCTTCTTTGCACCCATGGGCAACAAGCACCCCACAGTTTTCGCCACCAAAACAGTGGCAAACAGTGCAAGCGAAACGGTAAGCGCCACCGTTGCATCCCGGTTGGTAACCAGCACCCGTACAAAATTCACCCCCACGAGCACCGCGCCGCACAGTACTGCAACCCGGATTTCTTTCCACAACACCCGCCCTATGTCGTGCAGGTGTATTTCCTCCAGTGCCATACCGCGTATTACCAATGTAGAGCTTTGCGACCCCGCATTGCCGCCTGTATCCATCATCATGGGGATAAACGTGACAAGCGCGGGCACAACCGCCAGTGCGCCTTCAAACCCGCTTATAATCGCGCCTGTGGCAGTTGCGGACAGCATAAGCAACAGCAACCACAGTATCCTGTTTTTGGTAAGTGTGAGCACGCTTGTTTTAAGATACGGCTTTTCGGATGGCGACATAGCCGCCATGATCTCAAAGTCCTCTGTTGCCTCCTCCTCCTGAATCTCAAAGGCGTCATCTATCGTCACAATCCCCACCAGCCTGTTTTCATTGTCCACCACAGGCAACGCCAAAAGGTCGTATTTGCGAAAATCCTCCATCAGGGATTCCTGGTCATCCAGCGTGTGCGAATAGATGGGCTGTGTGTCCATCAGGTTTTCCACCGGTTCATTATCACCAGAGAGCAGCAGTGCCCGCACAGATACCGTACCCAGCAACCGCCGGTCCGGGCTTATCACATAGCAGGTGTAGATGGTTTCCCTGTCGGTGCCTGTAAGTCGGATGTGATCAAAAGCCTGCTTCACTGTCATGCCCAGCTTAAGCTCCACAAACTCAATCGTCATAATACTACCCGCTGAATCATCCGGATAGCTCAAAATCAGGTTGATCTGCTCTCGCTTCTCCCGCGGTACCCGTTCCAAAATACGCGTTACCACACTTGCCGGCATTTCCTCAATAAAATCAACCGCGTCATCCAAAAACAGGTCGTCTATGAGGCTTGCCGCCTCCGCGTCCGTAATCGCCCCCACAACCTCCTGCTTTGTCTGGTTGTCAAGGTAGGCAAACACCTCCGCCGCTTTATCCTTGGGCAACATGCGAAATATCTTCACAACATCGCTTTCTTCCATGGCGCCCAGCTCGTCCGCGATATCCACAATATTCATCTTCAATAGAATCTCTTTTACCGCCGGATAATTATGCGTCTTATACAACGTCATGATTTCCTTCACCATTTTCCGTCCTTCCTTCCGGCTTTACAGCCCCAGCCACGCATACAGTGGGGAAAATCAAGGCATAAAAAAAGCGCCCTTCCTGCGGACGCAAACACACGGAACCCGTGTCATGTCAAAACAGGACGGCCCCCGGTATGCGTTCCCAGCATTCCAATCCATATGCGAATTGTCAGTTTGCTACTTCGAGGATAATCGTCCATATGTTTCTTCCTTTCTTGGCTTTTACTTAATTGTATCATCATACCTCGCAAAAATCAAACCCGCTCAAGCATCCGCGCCTTGCTCCTGTGCTATCCCACATTCGGCGTCTTCCCGCTGCTCCTTTTTCCTATACTGTTTTATCGCCATCACGCTAACCAGCAGCACAACGGGAAACGCTATGGCAAAGAATATCCCTACCTTCAGCGTTTCGTCGCCCGTGAATCCCAGCCAGCCCTCGCCCAAATCACTTATAATCCCTACAAGCCCGGGGCCGCCTGCGCAGCCGAGGTCACCCGCAAGCGCAAACAGTGCAAACATGGCTGTCCCCCCCTTGGGAATCACCTTTGCCGCCAGGCTAAACACAGTGGGCCACATGCACCCCACCGCCATACCCGCGAGGCCGCATCCCACCAGAGAAACAATAGGAATGGGCGCAAACACGGTAAGCGTGTAACTAAAAACGCATAAAACGCTACTGGCAAGCAGAAGTGTTTCCAGCTTTATTTTAAATTTTCCCGTGCCCAGTACCAGCCTCGATGTACCCATCAGCACAGCAAAAACACACGGGCCCAACAGGTCGCCCATCGTCTTGCTAACACCCAGCCCGCTTTCCGCAAACAACGAAGCCCATTGGCTCATCGCTTGCTCGCTCGCCCCCGCGCATACCATGGCAACCATCAGAAGCAAGAATATCTTTTTTGTAAAAAGCTTCCGTACAGGAACCGCCGTGTCCCCCTCTTCTATCAGGTGCTTTACGGGCGCTTTCGCGAACAAAAAGCAGTTGAACAAAGGCACCAGCCCCCAGATAAAACACAGCAACATCCAGTTCGAAAGGCCAGATACCGTAAAAAACAATGTGCTTATGAGCACAACCGCCACATGCCCCCAGCAATAGAAGCTATGTAACAGGCTCATCTCGGCAGATTTTTTGTCACCGGGCAGCGCCTCCACAATCGGGCTTACCAGCACCTCAATCAAACCTCCCCCAATTGCATTAACCACCATGGCAATGGCCAGGCCCGCATAAGCACTGGGTAATATGCCGGGCAATATGCCCATGCTAAACAACCCCGCCGTGCCCAGGATATGCGCAAGCACAATTGCTTTTTTATAACCGATTTTATCAATAAACAAAGGAGAAAGAGCATCCGTCACCAGCTGCACCCCAAAGTTGAGCATGATCAAGAAGGTTAGCTGCCCAATATCCAGCCCCAGGTTTTTCTGAAAAACGATAAACAACAGCGGCGGCAGATTGTTCACAATCGCTTGTGTCACATAGCCAACATAGCTGGCAGCCAGCGTATGCCGGTAGGTCAGTTGTCTCATAGTTGCGTTCCCCTCCAGTATATATTATAATATTACTGTCAACAACATTGTTTTGTTACAAATATAATGACTGGTTTTTATAAATATAATGGCAATCGTAAAACAGGCAATTGTAGTAAACAAAGACCTGCGCGAGTTGGAATCGCATGGCAACCCCGCCTTCCCGCTCGAGGTCTATATAGACGAACTGGAGCGCTTTAGCCAGCGAAAGGTCCCCTGGCATTGGCACCCGGAGTTCGAGTTCGGCGTCATGCTCAAGGGCAGCATGGTTCTTGGCGTGCCCGAAAAACGTTTTACTTTGCACGAAGGCGAGGGTTTTTTTGCCAGTTCAAACACCCTGCACGAATTCCTGCCCAATGAAAAAGGAACTTCGCTTTTCACTATATTGTTTTCCCCCCAGTTGCTGTATGGCTTCCCCGGGTCGGTGATAGAGAGGAAGTATATCACCCCGCTCACCAGCAATCCCAAGTTCAGCGAGCTTATCTTCGATGGGACCCGGGCTTGGCACGCCGGCATCACCACCACACTTAACAAAGTATATGACCTGTGCGAAAAACGGCAGGACGGCTATGAGCTGGAGAGCGTCTCCGAGCTGATACGGCTGTGGCTTTCCATCTACCGGGAGTGCCAGTCCGGCCTTCCACCGGAGGGTAACACCCTACGCGAGAGGGATGACGAGCGCATCAAAAAAATGTTGGAATATATTCACGCCTCCTATGCCGATAGCCTGTCGTTAGAGGATATTTCGGGTGCGGCAAACATCAGCACCAGCGAATGCTGCCGTTGCTTCAAGCGAATCCTAAAAACCACACCATTCGGCTACCTAAACCAATACCGCCTGACGCTAGCGGCAAAGCTGCTGCGCAAAGGCTTTTCTGCCACACACGCGTTCAAGGAGACCGGATTTTGCAGCCAGAGCTATTTCGGCCTTCAATTCAAGGCGGCCTATGGCTGCACGCCCGGGCAATATAAAAAAGCAAACCAGGAATCTTAGCAGGTAAATGCCTGCGGGCATGTCGCACATCAGCCATAGCGTGCGACTTTGTCTTTGCGCCTGTGCGCAAGCAATATCTATTTCATCAACACATTACAGAGTATTCATGCTAATTCTATTCCGCAGGGGCTTCCGATTTTAGCTTGTAGTGACAAAAGAGGTGCCCTGCCAACCAGCAGCAACCATGAATGGCAGAACAACAAGCAGCCCCCGCCCTCTCCCAAAAATTTTTTAATGTCAAAAAAAGGCAGGTTCGATCCCGCCTTTTCTTCTATACAATTATATCATACAACCTTCAAGGTTACTTCAATATTCCCGCGCGTTGCTTTGGAATACGGGCATACCTGATGCGCCTTTTCCATCAGCTCCTGCGCCTTGTCCATCTCCACGCCTTCCACGTGCCCTTCCAGCTCCACCCCCACAATATAATCAAATGCTTCTTTCTCATACAGGGAAACGATGGCCGTCACTTGGCTTTCCGCTTTTATTTTCTCACGTTGCAACACCAGCGACAGCGCACTGTTAAAGCAGGCGGCATACCCCGCCGCAAACAATTGCTCCGGGTTTGTCGCGTCCCCTCCACCGCCCGGTGGCGCTATTTTCAGTGAAAGCGAAGCATCCGGCGCATGCACCTCACCTGCGCGCCCGCCTGTGTTTATCATTGTCGTCGAATATAATTTTTTCATAAAGCTCCATCCCTTTCGTTTTCCGTTATTATTTAACAAATTCTTCCTATAGTTGCTATATAAACCCCGGATACATCAAATAAACTTTTCCCATACGCAAACGCAAGCCGGAAAGCCTTGTATCAGGGCGGATTTCCGTCGTATAATAATTTCAACGACTATAGCCTGCGAGGTATCAACAATATGTGGTATACAGGATTATTTGAAGAAATGAAACAAAATGCCAATGAGCAGAAGGCCGTGCAAATGCGTGCTTATATGCGCGACCTGTTTCCCTACCTTGGCGTACAAACGCCTGTACGCAAAAGCATATGCCGCCCCTATTTCAAAGAAGCCAAAAAAGAAGCCTCCGTGGATTTTGACTTTACAGACCTCTGCTGGCAAAATGAATACCGCGAATTCCAGTATATCGCGGTAGACTATCTTGCGCTTATGCAAAAGTGCCTGACAGCACAGGATATTCCCAAATTAAAAGAATATATCACCACAAAGCCGTGGTGGGACACAATAGACGCGCTTGACCAGGTGATGGGCAACCTGGCGCTTGCCGACCCCTCCATAAACAGCACACTGCTGGCATGGAGCACAGATGACAGCATATGGGTGCGCCGCGTGGCAATCGACCATCAACTGGGGCGCAAAGAAAAAACAGACGCCAAGCTACTTGCCCAAATCATCAAAAACAACTTTGGATCAGAGGAATTCTTCATCAACAAGGCCATTGGCTGGAGCCTGCGCGAATACAGCAAAACGAACCCGGACTGGGTGCGTGGGTTTATTTCAGAAAACAGGGAACACCTCGCGCCGCTCAGTATAAAAGAGGGCAGCAAATACATCTGAGTGCATTTGCCGTCCCTAAACTATCATTTTATTAGTTCCTCTGAAACAACGCCACCACTTCATCCTCATGATCAAACAATGTGCACCCGCCTTGTGTCCGGCATTTACGGCGATCTCGCCCAGCTCTTTGAAAAAGCTGAATCGCAGCACATCCTCCATCGAATTAGTTTTCAGGCTCAGCCGTGAATGGGGCAAAAACGGACATGGCTCTGGCCCACAATTGGAATTGATATGGAAAAACCCGCGCCCGGATGCAATGCAACCTCCCATCACCCGGGAAGGACACCACAATCATATCACCAAACTCCTGTTCCAACCATGTCGCAAATCCTTGCAGTTCTTTAATATCAGCGTCCTCCAGCATTAGGTGCTCCGTCCCTTTCTCCACAGGCACATACTCCACAAAAAAGAGCAACCGCAACAGCAAGCGTGCAAACATTTTGTTTTTGCGGGTCAGGCCTTCTTTAGCCTGCCGTAAGTTTTTTCAATATCCCGCAAGCCTTTTACATTTTCAAACTCAATTTCATAGCTTTTGTCTGTTTCGCGCACAATGGTCCCCCTGCCAAAAACAGGGTGGATAACACGGTCGCCCGTGTGCAACACCAGCGCCAGCCCGTGCAGCCTGCTTTCCAAATTGCCGATATATGCCTTTGCCTGCGAAAGAAACTGCTCATCCGGTATGCCGTCAATTTCCAGTTTGTCAAAATCAACATTGAAGATAAAGCGGGACGGGTAACGAAAGCTGCTGTCGGTATTGCGCCCTTCCGCATCCACAATAAACAGGCTGTCCCTGGCACGTGTAAACGCTACATAGCAAAGCCGGCGCTCTTCTTCCATCTCCTGCCGGCTGCGCACACGGCTGGAGGGGAAGATGCCTTCATTTAGGCTGACAAGGAAGACATAAGGGTATTCCAATCCTTTTGCGGTGTGTACGGTCATCAGCTTTATGCTATCCCGCTTTTCAGCTACGTCAAGGTTGGTAAAAAGCACAATCTTGCCAAGGTAATCCGCCAGCGCCACAGTCTCTCCCGCGGTAGACTCATACTGCTGGATGGCGTTTTTTAACTCGCTCACGTTATCAATACGGTTTTGGTCAGCGTTTTTCATCAGCATTTCTTCATAGCCTGATTCGCGCAGTATACCGTCAGCAAAATCGGATACGCTCATGCCACCCAGCAGTTTGGCATATCTCTCAATCACGTCTACATAACGCTTTGCACCAGTGTTTTTAAATTTGTCATGGGTAAGGTTGTCCTTCAACGCGTCATACAGGCGAACGTTGTTGCTTTCCGCATATTCGGTAAGGAAGGCAAGACGTGTGCGGCCAATTTCACGCCGGGGCGTGTTGATAGTGCGCAAAAAGGAGAGGTCATCGAACGCAAGCGGCATACGCAGGTAACACAGCACATCCTTAATTTCCTTGCGGTTGTAGAACTCCACGCCGTTAAACAGCGTGTAGGGAACGTCTTCCTTCACAAAGGCCTCTTCCAGGCTGCGCGATACATAATGTGCCCGGTATAATATGGCGATGTGGTATGGCTTCACGCCACTTGTTAGCAGGAATTTGACAGTTCGCGCCACATAGGCCGCTTCCTCCGCCGTGCTGCGTGCGTGCTTGTAGAAAACCTTTGGCCCGTCCTCGCGAATAGCACGCAATGCGCCGGGCAGGCGTTCTTTGTTTTTGGAGATCAGGTCGTTTGCGACATCCAGTATCTGCGGTGTTGAGCGGTAGTTTGTGTGCAGGTAGATTGTCTTTGCCTGCGGAAACACCTTATCAAAATCTAGGATTACGCGCACGTCCGCCCCGCGCCACGAATAGATCGTCTGGTCGGGATCGCCCACCACAAACAGGTTGCCATAGCCTTCGGAAAGCATATACACAAGGGCAGCCTGCTTGCCGTCCACATCTTGGAATTCATCCACCTGTATGTATTGCAGGCGCTGTTGCCATTTTTGAAGCACATCCTTGTGATGGGTAAAGAGGTAGAGCGTATAATTGATGATATCGTCAAAATCCAACATAAAGTTGCGCCGCTGCTTTTGGATGTATTTGCCAAGAATCCTGTCCCTGTCGTCACGCCGGAAGCTGCCAAAATAGTCGATTGCTTTTTGCTCATCCGGCTCGGTCACCTGTCCCACATACTCATAAGGCGCTTTAAAGAGATCAATGACCTTGAGCATATCACGGAAGGTAAAATCGCGCAGCTTAAATCCCAGTTCGTGATAAATCTCCTCCAGCAGGCTTTTCTGGTCGGTTTCATCCATAATAGAAAAGGACTGGGGATAGTTAAGCTTGTGGATATCTTCCTTCAGCACTTGCAGGCAAAAACCGTGGAATGTGCTGATAAAGCCAGTATCCACATCACCCAGCAGTTTGCGGATGCGGCTTTTCATTTCGTTTGCGGCTTTATTGGTAAAGGTGGCGGACATAATGCGCCCCGGTGACACACCCAGCTCCTGCACAAGGTAAACATAACGCGAAACAAGCGTGCGAGTCTTGCCACTGCCCGCACCCGCAACAACGCGCACATACCCCTCGGTTGTCTCCACTGCTTCTTTTTGCTGTTCATTCAATTGCTCTATCAGATTTGGCAAAACAGTCTCCAACTCAAATTTTATTATACCGCCAGCCAATGTTCCCGCGCACTGGGAAACATTCCTTGGGGAGTATGCCAATTATTATATCATTTTTGCATACCAAAATGTGTGAATAAGCGGGGAACTCTTTATAAAATAGCCAAGCGGAATTGTTTCCCGATAATTATACAGACCGAAGAAAACAGCCCCCCGGTCAAAAAGGCCGCATTAATTTTTTTCTTCACACAGGTTTTTCTTTGTGGTAAACTGAAAAATACCATATGCTATGAAAAACCAGATAGGGGAAAGTTTTTATGAAAACACTTTATAACGGAAAGACAAAGGACGTGCTGACAGACGAGGGCACAGGCTCTGTTTACCTGCTTTTTAAAGATGACGCAACAGGAGAAGACGGCGTTTTTGACCCTGGCTCTAACACTGTGGGCGGCAGCGTGGAAGGCAAAGGGAAAAAAGGACTGAAAATTTCACAGTATTTTTTTGAACTGATGAAGAAAAATGGCGTACCCACGCATTATTTGAGCGCGGATATCGAAAAGGGCCTGATGGAAGTACGCAAGTTAACCGTACCGCCACTGGAGTTTGTGCTCCGCTATTTCACCGCGGGCAGTATGTGCCGTCGGTTTACGCTGGAAGAGGGCATACCATTCGATCCGCCCTATCTTGAGGTCACGTTAAAAGACGACGAGCAGGGCGACCCGCTTATCAGCGAAAGACTGTGCCTGATGAAAGGGATGCTAAAAGAAGGCCAGTATGAAGAAGCGCTGGATGTTCTTTTGAAAGTGGGCGAAGGATTGAAAAAAGAACTGGCACAGATGGGCCTGACATTGATTGACTTTAAAATAGAAATCGGCTACGACGAGGACGGCAAAATGTATGTGGTGGATGAAATCACCCCAGACATCTGGCGCGTGCGTGACGAAGCCGGTAACATTCCCAACCAAATCGACTGCGCAAAGCTGATTTTGGCAAAGATAGGCTAAAATTAAAAAGCTGTGTTGGGCGGCATTGCGCCGCCTACATGCCGCGCAGCTCACAACGGGCTGCGTGGTATTTTTATGTCAGCGTATCCGCCAGCGTTTTCATCAGGACTTCGATATCGATGGGCTTGGCAATATGCCCGGTCATGCCCATGGCAATCGCTTTGTTCACATCCTCTTGGTATGCGTTTGCCGTCATGGCAACGATCGGAATAGTTTTTGCGTCCGGCCTGTCCATACTGCGGATAAACCGTGTTGCCTCAAACCCGTCCATTACAGGCATTTGGATATCCATAAAAACAAGGTCGTAATAGCCGTGGGGTGACGCGGCAAACAAATCTGCCGCCTGCTTGCCGTCCTCGGCGCTTTCTATCTGTACCTTGGTTTTAGAGAGTATTTTTTCCAGCACTACCCGGTTTACCTTCATGTCCTCCGCCAGCAGTATTTTTTTGCCAGATAGGTCCAAGTTGCCAATTTTCTTTTCCTGCCCCTGTTCGGGCGACTCCTCCGCTTTGCCAAACGGCAAGTCGAACCGGAATACCGAGCCTTTTTCCGGTTCGCTTTCCACCTCAATCTCGCCACCCATCAAATGCGCCAGGTTTTGGCTGATGGCAAGCCCCAGGCCAGTGCCGCCAAAGCGAGTGGAAATACTGCTGTCCGCCTGCTCAAACGCCTTGAATAGGCGCCGCTTTTGTTCCGCCGACATGCCTATTCCATTGTCCTTTACAGTAAATCTGACGCGAAGGTTATCCGGGGTGTCCTCCAGCGTTTCAACAAGGAAGGATACCGTCCCCTCCTCCGGAGTAAATTTAACAGCATTACCCAGCAGGTTCAGCAATATCTGGTTCAACCGCAGCTTGTCGCCCAGCACACGAATATCCGGCAGGTCGGCAAGGTTATTTTCAAATGTGATAAATTTTTCCTTGCAGCGCTGCATGATAATGCTTGCCACTTCAGAGAGTGCGTGTGTAAGGGAAAAAGGCTGCTGCGCAATTTCAAATTTGCCCGATTCAATTTTGGACATATCCAGCACATCGTTAATAATACCCAGCAAATGGGAAGACGCAGTGGTTATCTCATTCACAGATTCCACTACTTTTTCAGGATCGCCTGCCTCCTCGCGCACAATATGCGTCATGCCAATAATGGCGTTAAGCGGCGTGCGGATTTCGTGGCTCATTCTGGCAAGGAAATCACTTTTTGCCTGTGACGCAACCTGTGCCGCCGCTTCCGCCGCTTTGCGCTCGGTAATATCACGCGCAATGCCAAGCACGCCAATCACCTCACCATTTTGCAGGAGCGGTGTTTTAACTGTTTCAAACAAGCGCTCCACGCCAAGATGCGACCATATGGATTCTTCGGTGGAAACCGTTTGTCCTGTACGCATCACCTCTTGGTCCATTTTCATATAGAAAGCGGTCATGTCCGGGTGCGTGCCAAAAACATCCGTATCATCACGGCCAACAAGCTCGTCCTCCGGCATACCCACATACCGCGCATAGCTTGCGTTGCATTTTGTATATTTGCTTTCCTTGTCTTTGCAAAAAATCATATCAGGGATGGAGGTGAACACCGCCGAAAGCATACCCGTTTGCAACGACAATTCATGTGTACGCCGCTCCACCAGGCTTTCCAGGTCTTTGCCCATCCGTTTATTTTTAATGTATAACGCAAACGCAACAATGAAGGCAATTACCAAAACCAACGCAAACGTGACAAGGTAAGGCAACGTATCCTCTGTCACCTTGGTGCTGTAATCAAACACTTTGCGCGTCCATCGGTCGGTGATGCCTTTCGTATCCACCAGCCGTTGCGCCTTGGACAGTATACCTGTTAGCACCGCTTCTTCCTTGTTCAGTCCAAAGGAAGAACCAAAGGAGCTGTTAAATACGATGTTTGCCTTAAATCCTGTTTTCTCATAGTAATTGGTCATGCTCAGCAGCAGGTTTCTGCTCGCCATGACAAAATCCAC
>JAJDHD010000119.1 GCA_030266015.1 Christensenellaceae bacterium OttesenSCG-928-K19
ATTGTAAATCCGAACACAGGAGAGGAACACTATCCTCCACAAAACGGAAATTGGCGCTTTAATAAGGAAACGATTGATCAACTACTCGAAAATGATGAGATATTCTTCGGTGAAGATGGAAAAGGTAGACCCAAATTAAAACGGTTCCTTGCCAATGTTAAAGACGGCATCACATATACAACTATTTGGGATTTTGTACCGTTCAATACTCAAGGTTCATCTGAGATGACTGAACTATTGGGTAATATTGCGGTTTTCGATAATCCTAAACCCTCTGGTTTAATCAAAGAGTTATGCAAGCTAGGTTCGGACAAAGACTCACTTATTCTCGACTTCTTTTCTGGCTCTGCAACAACAGCACATGCTGTCATGCAGCTTAACGCAGAAGATCAAGGCAAACGCCGCTTCATCATGATACAACTTCCCGAAGCCACGGACGAAAACAGCGAAGCATATAAGGCCGGATACAAGAACATCTGCGAGATTGGCAAGGAGCGTATCCGCCGCGCGGGCGCCAAGATAAAGGAAGAAGCCGGGCTGTTGGCAAATGATATGGATACCGGCTTTCGTGTATTCAAGCTGGACTCAAGCAACCTCAAACAATGGGATGATTCCTATGTGGACGAGGATCACCAGGGTACGGTATTCGACCGCATGGCCTCCATGTTTGAGCCCGCCAAGCCGGGTCGGACGGACAAGGATATCCTGTTCGAGATTTACCTCAAATACGGCATAGAGCTTACCGAGCCCTTCGCCAAACTGGATGTAGATGGAAAGACCTTCTACGCCGTAGGTGAAAACGGATATCTGTTTATCTGTCTGGATAAAGACATCACCGTGGAGGTTGTGGAGCAGGCTGTCACCTACACGCCCGGCACCATGATTTTCGCGCGGGATAGCTTTGCGGACAGCAATGCTATCACCAATACCGTGCAGGTGCTGGAGAAGCATGAAATAGAGTTTAGGTGGATTTAGCGCTGGTCGCCATAATTTATTATTTATGGAGGAACGCCTATGTTTAATGAGATTTGCATATATGAGGCAAAAATCGAGAAGCAAGATGAAATAGAATCCCTTATGAAAGAAGTTGCCGAATTTTACCTGTCTCAGCCGGGTGTGATTGATGTTAAGTATATCAAACGCACTCACCGTCAAAAGGACTTTAATGCAGTAAAAGCGGGAGAACCTCCCATCAGGCTGACACGGTTTGTGGGAAAGGTCACCTATATCCTTTATATGGCTTTGGAAGATGAAGAAGCACACGCGAGGTTATGTAAAACCGCTTTGGAGAAATTTTATAAACGCTGGAACCGTTGCCTGACAACAATGCCTAAAATACTACTTGGCGAAAACATTGTTTAGATTATAGGCTTTGCTCCAACAAAAACAGGAGGCCTCATGAAACTCCAATTCACCCACCAACAATATCAAGACGACGCCGTACAATCAGCCGTGGAGCTCCTCCAGGGCCAGCCTGCAGCGTCCCGCTTTGCCGTAAGCAGCGGCCAGACGCTGTTTGACACCGTGGCCAATCGCCTCGAAATAGAGAAAAGCGCCATACAGGAAAACATGCAGCGCATCCAGAAGGCCAACCTTCTGCCCTACACCTACGACGCCGACAGCATGAACTTCTGCATCGAGATGGAAACGGGCACGGGCAAGACTTATGTGTACACGCAGACCATCTACGAAATGCACAAGCTCTATGGCTTTACCAAGTTTATTATCGTGGTGCCGTCTGTAGCCATCCGCGAAGGCGTGAAAAAGTCCTTTGATATCACCCATGAGCACTTCCAGAAGCTGTACGACAACCAGCCCATCCGCTGGTTTATCTATAACTCCGCGCACCTTGGCAATGTGCGGGATTTTGCGGAATCCACCGGCATTGAAGTGATGATCATCAATATCGACGCATTCCGCAAGAGCGAGAACATCATCCATCAGGAGCTCGACCGCATGAACAGCGGCCGGGCCATCGACCTGATCCGCGAAACCAACCCCATCGTCATCATCGACGAGCCACAGAGCGTGGATAGCACCGCCAAGGCCAAAGAGGCCATCGCCAGCCTAAACCCGCTGATGACGCTGCGCTACAGCGCCACCCACCGCGAGAAGATCAATACGCTCTATCGCCTGACACCAGTGGATGCCTACCAGCAGGGACTTGTTAAACAGATATCCGTGTCCTCCATCATGGCGATGGACGACTTCAACCAGCCCTACATTCGCCTCGTGAGCGTGGACAACGCCAATGGCTACAAGGCCCGCGTGGAAGTGGATACGCAGAATAAGAGCGGCAGAATCAGCCGCACGACCAAGCCGGTGAAGCTGGGCGATGACCTGTATCTCACGACGGGCGAGCGCGATATGTACCGCGGCTGGACGATTACGGATATTGACTGTACCCCAGGCTTTGAAAAGATAGAATTATCCGGCGCTCATGCGCTGATGCTGGGCCAATCCATGGGCGGCATTCCCGATAGCGAATTCAAGCGCGCCCAAATCCACAAGACCATCGAACTGCATTTGGATAAGGAACTACGGCTGCTGGAGCAGGGCATCAAGGTGCTGTC
>JAJDHD010000121.1 GCA_030266015.1 Christensenellaceae bacterium OttesenSCG-928-K19
GTCATGTGGGGTGGATTTATTAACGCTTTCGGCACATAAGTTTTACGGCCCTAAGGGAACGGGGTGTCTTTATGTGCGGGATGGGGTAAAGATTACACCGTTGCTAAATGGCGGCAAGCAGGAGCGTGGCAGGCGCGCGGGAACGGAGAATGTTCCGGGAATTATCGGCATGACAGTAGCACTTGATATTGTATGCAATGAGATGTGGGAAGAAAACAAACGCCTTGCCGGGCTGCGGGACCTGCTGCAAACCGGTATACTGCAAAGCATACCGGGAGCGCGCGTGAACGGACACCTGAAAAACAGGCTTGATTCTTATCTAAATGTGCTGTTGCCACAGGTGGAGGCACGGGCTATGCTGGTGGCGCTGGATCAGATGGGAATAGAATGCTCGGCGGGTTCGGCCTGCTCTACAGGCTCCATACATCCATCACATGTGTTGATGGCAATGGGACTTTCGGAACAAGAGGCGGGATGCGCGTTGCGTTTTACGCTGGGGGCGTCAACCACAAAAGAACAAATTTTGTATACATTGGAATGTTTGGAAAAAATATGTATAAGATGTAAAAAAAACAACTAAAAGCGATCCTTTGATTTACAAAGCAAAAAAAGTGCGTTATAATCGTAAATATAGGAATGATGGAGGAATTCATACATGGCTGATTTTGATAAGACAATGCAGTTTTCTTTTGATAAGGAGCTTGAAAATCCGGTTCGTGGAATTATTCGCATTGTGAGCGAAGCAATGCGTGAAAAAGGATACGACCCAGTAAACCAATTGATTGGTTATATTGTGTCGGGCGATCCTACGTATATCACGGGTTATAAAAATGCCCGGTCACTCATTGCCAGTGTTGACCGTGATGAATTGCTGGAAGAGTTGGTTAGCTTTTATATTAAGCAGATATAGGGTAGGCGATGCAAACAACACCACGCGGCAGGCACGGCAGGTGGCCGTGTACATATTGTGCGACACAATATGGTGATGCCGCGTGTTTTTGTTGCAGGGCATTGGCAGGAATGAAGCAGGAGGAAACTTTTTGGGAAGATTGATAGGCCTGGATGTGGGTGACAAAAGGATAGGGATTGCACTATCAGATTTGCTTATGTTTACCGCACAAGGGATTGAGACATACAACAGGAAAGAGGAGCCGCAGGATATTACCTATCTTGTGGATTTTATACAAAAAAACGATGTTGACCGTATTGTATGTGGGTTGCCTAAAAATATGAATGGCAGTATAGGTGAGCAGGCAGAAAAAGTGCAGGCGTTTGCGGAAGAGTTAAAAAAGGCGGCGGGGTTGCCGCTTATTTACTGGGACGAGCGGCTCACAACAAAAAGTGCGCATCAAACACTTTTGGAAGCCGATATGAGCAGAAAGAAACGGAAAGCCGTTGTAGATAAGATTGCGGCAGTTTATATTTTACAGGGATATATGGATTCCATCAGATAGAAAGGGGAAGTGGCAATGCAAGAAGATACCAACATGATTGAAATGAAGGACGATGAGGGCAATAGCTATCAATTTGAACATTTGCTTACGTTTGAGGTGGAGGACGAGTTTTACATCGCGTTTACACCAGTAGAAAAAATGGAGGATTTTGACGTTGGGGAAGTCCTGATTATGCGCATTAAGGAAGACGATGAGCATGGCGATGTGTATCTGCCAATTGAAACGGAAGATGAACTTAACAGCCTATGGGAGATATTCCAGCAGTTGTACTATGAGGAAGAAGAGTAAATTTCCCTTGCATAAGGGATTTGTGTTGTGCTATAATAGCACACGATAACGCACTCGGGCGGATAAACCGGCGCTCGTGCCGCAATGCGGTTACGCCGGTAAGGGAAGCCTGGGGAGGCATAAAAACGAGGAGGTTTATTTAATATGTCAGTTATTTCAATGAAACAGCTCTTGGAAGCAGGAGTACATTTCGGTCACCAGACAAGGCGCTGGAACCCCAAGATGAAACGTTTTATCTTTACGGAGAGAAACGGTATCTACATCATCGATCTTCAAAAAACAGTGAAAGAAGTGGAAAAAGCGTATTACTTTGTGCGCGACATTGTGATGGAGAATAAATCCATTCTCTTTGTGGGCACAAAAAAGCAAGCGCAGGATTCCATTGAGTCCGAGGCAAAGCGTTGTGGTATGTTCTATGTATCCAACAGGTGGCTGGGCGGTATGCTTACAAACTTTAAAACAATTCGTAGTCGTGTGTTCCGTTTGAACAAGATTGAAGACATGGAAACAAACGGCGAAATGGATATGTTGCCTAAAAAGGAAGTTATTAAGCTGATGCACGAAAAGGAAAAGCTGATGAAAAACCTTGGCGGCATCCGTGAAATGAAGGATCTGCCGGGCGCACTGTTTATAGTAGATCCGAGGAAGGAACGCATTGCAGTGGCGGAAGCTCGCAATCTTGGAATTCCGGTTGTGGCGATTGTAGA
>JAJDHD010000122.1 GCA_030266015.1 Christensenellaceae bacterium OttesenSCG-928-K19
GCGAACGGCGGAGCACAGCATGATATGGACGCGACAAGCCAATCTGTTCCCGTGTGCCAAGCCTGCGGCGCACCCCAGCGCGACCCGTTCGATAAGATATGTCCCGATTGCTACTTCCCTTATTTTTATTAAATGACCTTACCGCTATGATAAAAAGCAACTCTACACTTTATCAGCCACGCGCCGCCCACAAGGTGGCGTTTTTATTTGCTCATCTCAGGTTCTCCATTCTAAATTATGTTTTGCTTAGCTCTGCTCTAACTAAAGAAATCCGCCTTTTGCTTTTTTTGTCCGCTACCCTTTTTGTAGTATAATTGCCGGGAAAAAGAACCGACGCGAATCAGACAGCATAAAATATCGCCATACACCAGACAGCTTTTCGATGTCCTCCCAGCCAATCTGGCCGAGTTCGTCACAATGAGTGGTAAGCCTGTGCGTGAACGCTGGAAATGGCTAATGAAGCGTACTGGGATTCCATATATCACATTCCACGATCTCCAACACCCGTATGTCAAGCCCACGACAAAAAAATTTATCCTTACTTATTCAGAAGAAAGTCCAGTACATTTATTGATTTAATGCCCTCGTACGACTTAATATAGCTCTTATCCATTGATAGCACCATTTTATCGTAATTGTCGGAAATGAGCCTTAATGACCGAAGCTCTCGCTCCCGAACTTCTTCGCTAGCCATTGTTTCGGCCACTTGGATATAGATTTTTTCATCTTGAGTTTCGGCTATAAAATCTACTTCGGTTTCACCGACCTTTCCAATTGAAACGGTGTAACCTCGGCGAATCAACTCCAAATAAACAACATTTTCCAGAATATGCCCACGATCCGCATCACGATAACCGAGCAGCATGTTGCGAATCCCAAGATCAATAATATAGTTTTTACCCAATGTCTTCAGATACTGTTTGCCCTTAATATCAAATCGTCCAACAGAGTAGAAGACAAAAGCGTTTTTTAGCATGGCAATATACTTATTAACTGTTTTAGTTGCAACGCTATTTTTCGATTTTCCGCGACTACGTTCAATATCACCTTCGTCCGTCAAAACATTGCCGATGCTATTCGGTGAAGTTATGCAACCAATATTATCTGCAAGAAACATCACCAGTTTATGAAGAAGCACTTGATCTGTCGCGTTGTTCCGCTCCAACACATCACGAAGAATAACTGTGGAATAGATGCCTTCTAAAGTTTCGTTTATCCGGGCGATGTTGAAATCAAACTGACGCAAGATTGGCATTCCGCCAATCTGTAAATAGCGCTGAAATTTGTCATCCAGCGTTACATCTGGCGCAAATGTATAAAACGTCAAGAACTCCTTAAACGACAAAGGAAGCAGGCGTATTTCTACGTATCGCCCAGCGAGGAGAGTAGAAAATTCTGAGGACAATAGGTAAGCATTTGAGCCTGTAATATAGATATCTACATCATAATCCAAACGAAAGGACTCAATAGCCTTCTCCCAGTTAGAAACTGCTTGCAGTTCATCAAAAATCAAATAGTTTTTTTCATTCTCGACGATGCGTTGACTGACATAATCATAAAATGCATCTTCGTTCAACAAGTCGCGATATTTCATGGATTCCATGTTCATGTGCTGAATGTTTTGCGCAGGAACATTTTGTTCCAATAAATAATCTTCAAATAAATCAAGTAGTGTAGACTTCCCACAACGGCGGATTCCCGTAATAATTTTGACTACGCTTTTATCTTTAAACTCGATTAACTTCTGCATGTATTCAGGTCGATTTATGCGATCTTCTAACATCCCGTTCACCTCAATGTGTAAGATGACTACATTATACAACACCCTATCGCAAAAATCAATAATTTTGGACTTGCGATTCAATAACTATTAAATTCGAGAGAGTTTTGTGCTTGCAAGACTTAAAGTTCAGAGGCGCTTTATCTTGCTCATGTGTCAGTCTCTTATATATATAAAAGCACAGGATATACCTTGGCGCTCTTGCAACCTTGGCCAAATTGAAAGCAAAAATGGCATAGACATCAGATTTATTGCATAAAACCAAGGCTGCCATAATACATATTTTTTGGCCGCCTTGGCTTTGTCGCCATAGTACATTATAGAATGCTACCCGTTTGCGCCCTTGCATCCTTGGCGAAAATCGTGGCTGTAAAAGGATTTTGCGGCAGTTTCAAGGGTGCAACCTGTTTGCACCCTTGCGCTGTAAATCCTAAATCGACTGCATGAAGTCATGAGATATATAAGATATTTCAATCCGATCATCAGGGAACACCATAACCTTATCAATCAGCGCATCGACCGCCGGTCGTGTCAGACTTGTTGCCGTAGACACCTCTTGATGTATTTCCCTCTGG
>JAJDHD010000123.1 GCA_030266015.1 Christensenellaceae bacterium OttesenSCG-928-K19
GTTGGTTTGGTGGTTGAACAGGTTAAGCGATCCCGTGCAGTATAGCTCTAACGCAGTAGCAATCCGTTGCGCCTCCGGCTCCGGCTGCTTGCTCAAAAGCTCGTACAGATCTTGCAGCTTTGGCGTTTTTGCCGTTTCCGGGTGCAGCACCATATCCCGGTAGACTGTACGCACACAGCGATCAATCACCGTTTTCTCAATGGGTTGCAGGCCGTCGCGGCCCCCGACGATCAGCTCACATAGCGACAGTAAAAAATCCGCTTTGAGTGACAACGGGCTTTCCTCGCCCGAAATGCTTATCTGCATATCCATCGGGTTTATGTGGTGAAAACTGTCCGGGGCGAGCTCAAGTATCTGCCCGCCCAACTTTTCAATCAGCGGAGCATATTCTCCCATCGGGTCGACCACGATAATGCGATCATTGGTGGTAAGAAACACATTGATTAGCTCCCGTTTGGCGGCAAAGCTCTTGCCGCTGCCCGTCGATCCCAAGTACAATCCGTTGGCGCTTTTCAGCTTCTTCCTGTCCGCCATGATGATATTGTGAGAAAGCGTGTTCATGCCGTAGTATATGGACGGCCCGCCCATGCGTAGCTCCGTCGTCACAAATGGAACAAAAATTGCAGTCGAAGAAGTTGTCATGCCGCGCTCAATCTCGATGCCGTTCCAGCCGAGCGGCAGGCTACTCATAAATCCCTGCTCCTGCTGGAAGTCCAGCCGCTTCAAAAAGCAGTTATATTTCTGCGTGATGCCCGAAACGGTGAAGATGTCGTTTTCAAGCTGCTGGCGCGTCGGGGCCATATTCACCACAAGGAACGTCAGCAAAAACATTCGTTCGTTGCGGCTCTGCAAATCCGCGAGTAATTCCGCAGCGTCTTTTGAGAACGTCACAAGGTCGGGCGGCAGAATGTCCATATCGTAGCCGGAGCGGGCCGCTTTCTTCTGCTCGTCCATTTTCATGCGGGCAATGTCGGTTAGCTTTGTTTTTACATTTTTGATGGCCTTTGCCTGATCGATTGCGCGGACGTGCATTGTCACGGTCATTTCCGCGTTGACCTCCAATATTTCCGCAAGCAGCTTGTCAGAAAGCTCGGATGCCATAATCTGCATGTATGATGCCGCGCCCCATGTGCCGCCCACGCGGAACATACGGCTATGCCGGAAGTCAAAGGACGTGGGGGCGATAAAGTCTTTGGTACTCATGCCCGTTTGGGCTATCTGCTCCCACTCAAAGCGGAACGGATCGCGCCCACCCGGATGCAACTGGTTATGCAGTACCTCCAGCCTGTCCCGCCCGGTGAGCGGGCGGCAACGAACGCCCAGCCGCTTGTAGTTGCCCATGATGTCTGCCTCCACACGATCCAGCCGGTGCCGGGCTGTTTTTAGGTTGTCGGCATTCATGCCGAACGTGATATATTTTGGACGCATAAAGCCGTTGTTGCTTTTCGCGTCCTGCCTTTTCAGTATGCCGCTGAATTCGTTACAGATACGCTCGTTTACGCCTTTTCGTTTGGGAAAATTCAGAGCGAACCTGTCCTCCGGGCGGGTGCGCTGGCACATAAATGACATCTGGAACGGCAGGGCGTTGTCAAAATAATTGAGGAACGAGCAATAGCCGTCAAAAATATGGGCCTGATCGTCCCGCGACGCCACCGCGTAATTGATGTCCTCGTATGCTATGGTTTTGGTGTAATAATCGTCATGTACTCGACAAATCCCGTCCCTGTGCATTTCACGGTATGGGATGGTCTGTTGCGCGGTCCGCGGGCCGCGCCACCATTTAGCGGCGGGTCGCTTTGCCGGGGCGGGTAGGCGCTTTTGTCCCACGGGGATGTTTCGTAATTTCTTTACCTTTGCCAATCTGCGTTTCCTCCATTTCGTTCAAATATGCGTAAAAGTTTTCTGTTTTATACGGCCTGATCCCCGGCCACAGGAGTTTGCAACGTATGATATTTCGCAGCACCTTTTCAAAGGGCAGACCGTCGCGCTCGTACATGGCGAACAGAAAACAGGGCAGCATCAGCCCGATCATTAAGAGCATCGCCCCCATGTTGCCGATAGCCTCGCGTGTAAAAATGTATGTTGGAACGCCGATTGCCGCAGCGATCCCGAAACAAATTAGCTGGCGCTTTGTCAAATTAAAGGCCAGCTTGTTTTTGATTTTGGACAGGTCGTTTGGTACATTAACGTATGCCAATGGTTATGCCTCCTTCCGGCTGCTTCGGGCCAAGTTGGCCCGAAGTGCGGTCACAATGATGGTTCATCTTTCCCGGCATTGCGGGCAAATGATTGTAGCTGGTAAGGTGTTTTGCCATTATCCGGCTGGATAAAACCAATATATCCGGCTGA
>JAJDHD010000124.1 GCA_030266015.1 Christensenellaceae bacterium OttesenSCG-928-K19
TGCAACGCTTTTTTGCAGAAACCCTGAAAGCGGCGAAGCAGAGCATGACCGAGCGTCTTCAGAGTTCACAGATTGATCTGGCTGAAGTAAAGAGCCAAATTGAAAGCGGATCTTACGAAGTGGATTCGAATGAACTGGCTGACAGCATATTGATGCTTCAGGGGTATTATGAAAGAAGGTAGATGCCATGATTGGCAAGGTCGTTGATCTGCTTCGGCAGATTGAAGGCGTTTACAAAGAGCTTTATGCGCTCTCTGAAAAAAAACAGGAGCGCATTGTTGCGAATGACGCCGAAGCGGTCAGTGAGATTGTAAAAGAAGAGTGGCGAATTCTCACAGAAGCGGAAGAGCTTGAAACCAAACGGGGGGAAGCCGTTCGTGAGTATTTGGAGCAAAAAGGAGATGCGGCAGGATCGACGTTACAGGATGTGTTGGCAGTTGCATCGCCCGAAGAACGTGAAAAACTAGAAGTTGTTTCCGGCGAGTTGCGGGAACTACTGGAAAAACAAAAGAAAATCAATGCGGAAAACCGTTCACTCATAGAACTGCATTTGGAGTATCTGGATTATATGGTGAATACGGTTTTGAAAGAACCGCAGGTCAGCGATATATACGGGAATTCCGGTATGGTGGCTGATGTGAGCACAGCAAACAAAGGGATTATTGACAACGAAGCCTGAGGTGGAATAATGAGATCAACTTTTTATGGTTTAGAGATTGCGAAAACGGGATTATTCGTATCGCAAAACCAACTTGATGTAACAGGACACAACATATCAAATGCCGATACGATAGGCTATACAAGGCAACGTCTTGCGACACAGGCGATGCCGGCAGGGTTCGGCGGAACATTTATAGGAGTAGACAATAAATCCACAGCAGGACGCGGGGTTAACACCATTCATATCGAACAGGTGAGAAACCCTTTTTTGGATTACCAATATCGGAAAGAAAATGCTGTTACGAAAGAATGGGCAACAAAAGAGCAGTATTTTGAATATGTTGAAGCGTTGTTTAATCTGGAGTTGGATTCTATCGATACAACCTCTGGGCTGACGGCTTCTTTTGAAAAGTTTTATAATGCGCTGTATGCGCTTTCTGAAAGTCCGGAAGACCAGGAGATAAGGACAAATGTTCGCACAACGGCAACACTTTTGGTCGATGCGATGAACTATTATTATGAGCGGCTTATCTCGCAGCAGGATACGTTAAATGAAAGTGTTCGGATTTCGGTGCTTGAAATCAATTCAATTGCGCAGGATGTTGCGAAATTGAATGAGCAGATTTATGCGTATGAGCTTACGGGAGCGAAGGCAAACGACCTGCGCGACCAAAGGAATACATTGTTGGATACGCTGTCTGGGATTATTGATATCGATACGTTTGAGGACACGAACGGGCGACTGGTTGTACAGATTGGCGGCAGAGACCTTGTGCGTCATTCAACCTACAACCAAATGGCGGTAGAGAAAGATGTTCCCAATAATATTAAAGGTGAGCAGGATCTCTATGGCATATATTGGGCGGATAGCAGCGGCAAAGCTGTGACAACAATGCCTGTGCCTATTACGAGTGGAGCTCTTAAGGGTTATATGGATGTCCGGGATGGCGATACATCAGGGAACATGGGTATTCCTTATGTTATCGACAAACTTAATGACATGTGTGATAAAGTTGTGAAACAGATTAATGCGGTGCACAGTACAGGCTACACTTCGCCGAGCGGTGCGAATGGGCAAAGTGTATCGGGTATTAACTTCTTCTATATGCCAGACATAAACGCAAATGCTTTTATAGAGCCGGCAAATGCATCAAACTTCAAATGGAGCGGAACGATCAACAGTGGTACATATACCTTGCAGGCTAATGGCGCAAATCTGGAGATTTATGATAGTCAGGGACAGTTGGTACATACTGCGGCCGTGACCGCGAGTGATGGCAAATTGGATCTGTCAATGTTTGGTTTTGGCGTAGTGACATGGACGGACAATGGGGCAGCTGATGCTGATGTTGCGAGTGCAATTGCGTCTGCCGGATCAATAACAGAGCCTAAGATTACAGCAAAAAAAGGAAGCTTTAAGCTTGACCAGGCAATTTTAGATGATGTATTCAACATTGCGGCTTCGGACGATCTGGTAAGTGTGGATGGAGAAGCAAACAACCAACGGGGCAACAATAAGATTGCGCTTGCGCTTTGT
>JAJDHD010000125.1 GCA_030266015.1 Christensenellaceae bacterium OttesenSCG-928-K19
TATGAAAAAACGCACCCCAGAGTTGGATTTTTTATTCAACATGTCCAAAATGGGCGTGTCCATGAAGTTTTCCATCCTTTTTGTACCCGGCAAAATACCTTATTCGCTTTGCTGGCCCTCTGGTGATTCCTTTTCCACCTTGCGTCCCGTGGCTTTTTTAAGTGCGTTGATATACTCCTGCGTCACCGTCACAATAATAGTGCAGCCAGTGCAGTTGATCACCGTCCAGTCATCCTTTTTTTTGAATGTATATTTGAATTTTTTCTTTTTATCGTCTATTTTATCCTGCATCTCGGCATATGGGCCAAAGGATATTACGTCGCGGAAGGGCACAAACAGCAGCTCTTTTTCCCGTTTGCCGATGCGCCTGCCAAATGTAATCCTGTCCTTTTCAATTAAGTAGATATATTCAATGATCCATCTTTTAAAAATGAGGAATACCACCCAGATACAAACTGCGTAAAGGATGATTTGGATCCAGTATACGCCCAGCCATAGCTGCAGCACGTTCACAAACATAACGGCGAAGAAAACGGCCGCCACAATGCCCAAGGTGAGGAATATTCCCACAATATCATTTATTTTCCTGTGTTTCAGTTCTTCCGCGTACATAAATTACCCATTTCTACCGATGTTTTTTTATTTAATCATAACAGAAACACTCTTTGCTATCAAGGGCGGATGTGGCGCAACCTACATCCGTCTATTTTTGTATCGCGTGGAGGCAAGCATCATGATTTTTTCTTTTAGAAAGCGTTTTCCGCCTGCTGTATTACAAGTGATAATACAGATGTTTTCGACTTGTACGCACATGCTTTTTCCTTGTTTTTGTAGACAAATGGCCCCAGCCACTATATGATAAAAAAAACAAAACCTGCATGGGGGCATGAACAATGAAGATTGGCACAGTGAAGGAACTGAAACAGCACGAATACCGCGTGGGGCTTACGCCCAATTCTGCGCGTGAATATGTCAAGCGCGGACACGAGGTTTATGTGCAGGCGGGTGCGGGCACAGGATCCGGCTTTACAGATGAGATGTATATGAAGGAAGGGTGCAGCATATTGGAGAAGGCTGCCGACGTATATAGCCTTGTGGATATGATAGTGAAGGTGAAGGAGCCGCTGGAGCCAGAGCTTAAGCTCATCCGTGAGGGGCAGGTGCTATTTACTTACCTGCATCTTGCCGCCGACCGGCAATTGACACAGGCGCTGATGGATACAGGTTGCATAGGCGTGGCCTACGAGACCATTGTGGGGCCGGATGGCGAGTTGCCCTGCCTAAAGCCCATGAGCCAGATTGCGGGCAGGCTTTCCATACAGGAGGGTGCAAAATATCTGGAAAAACCGTTTGGCGGCAGAGGGGTGCTTTTGTCCGGCGTGCCTGGCGTGTCCAAGGCCAAGGTGGCCATTATCGGCGCGGGAATTGTGGGCATCAACGCGGCAAAGATTGCTACAGGCATCGGCGCACAGGTAACGATTTTGGATATTGACCTCAACCGTTTGGAATATGTGGAGGATGTGTTTGGCAATACTATCAACACAATGTATTCTACCCCTGGCAATGTAAAACGCGCGCTGCACGAGGCCGACCTTGTGGTGGGCGCGGTGCTGAGGCCGGGTGCGGCAGCGCCCAAGATCATAAAGAAGAGTTATCTCGGCAACATGAAGGAAGGCTCTGTGATTGTGGATGTGGCTATAGACCAGGGCGGGTGCACAGAGGTGAGCCATCCTACTTATCACGATGACCCGGTATATGTGGTGGATGGTGTGGTGTTTTATTGCGTGGGCAATATGCCGGGCGCAGTGAGCAACACCTCCACAAACGCCCTCAACAATGCCACGTTGCCCTATGGCCTTGCCATTGCGGAAAAGGGCATCGCCGCCGCGATGAAAGAGGACGAAGGGCTGCTGATGGGGCTGAACCTGTATCACGGCAAGCTGACCTGCCAGGGTGTTGCCGATTCGTTTGGCATGGAGTGCACAAATCCGGCGCAGGCGGTAGAATAAACTGGAATATTGGGGGCATATACATAAAAAAACGCCGCACCGGTGCATGGGCTTGGCTGTATGTGGATAAGCGAGCGGGACTCAAACTCCGCTCCAAAAAATTGGTGT
>JAJDHD010000127.1 GCA_030266015.1 Christensenellaceae bacterium OttesenSCG-928-K19
TATAGCCCTCGTAGTAATGTAAATAGATGACGGTACGGTAGTTTTGGGGAAGGGCCAATATTGCTTCCAGTATATCTCGCTTTTCATCATCCGCATCTGCTGACAGGTGAAACAGTTCGTCAATTGATATGTTCTTTCGAGAGGCGTTTTTTAGTACATCCTTACAACGGTTGATGCAAACACGGATGAGCCATGCCCGGATGTGCTTTTCATCCTCAAATATTTTTTTGCATTCAGCATATTTTAGGAATACGTCTTGGAACACATCTTCGGTGTCGGCATAGTTTTTCAGGTACACGAAGCAGATTCTGCGAATGCTGTCAGAATGGTTGTGGACTGTATTCACAATATCTGCTTCGTTACGCATAAAAGCCCTTTATTTAGTGATGTCGGCCTCCACCATGATGGCCGCCTCTGTGACCGCTGTTTCCAGAGCCACTTCCACTTCCTGTGTTTCCACTATTACCGTTTGTTCCCGATTGGCTGCCTGTACCATCCTGTGGACGTTCCCCGTTAAAAGGACAATCGGCGTTTGTGCAGGTTCCGCCAGTCAATCTGGGGCAATCCTCGTTGGGGCAGTTCTGGTAATACCGGCAATCTTCATTGATGCATACGCCCGCTTCGCCTGTTACCCTGGGGCAGTCTGGGTAAGTGCATTGTGCCCGTCGTGGGGATATTGACTGCGTACCAGTACCGGATCCTTGGCCACCGCCATGCCCCCCGCCGTGCCCGCCACCCCGGTGTGGGGCGGCAAACGCTGTTCCTGCCGCAAGTACAATACACAATACAATCGCGATACAAACAAATACTCTGGTCTTCTTTTTCATTTTATCACACCTCCGTGATTTTGTTTTCACTATATATACGATTCAGGAAAGGCAAACCATTCAAAGGTCGGAATAATTTTCTTAAGTCGAAGCTGGGGGGCATAGCCGAGAGGTTCTGTATGCCGGACTGTAGTATCGATAGGAAAACAGGTGTTGGCATGTGGATGATGAAGCATATATAGGGAATATGCATAGCTACGATTTGAAGTACTCAATATACATGTCCGAAAACAGCCAGTTTTTATTTTGGAAGATGGTATAATAAGAATATAGTTGGAAAAGGAGGCACAGAGATGCCGGGAAACGGAAACGGTGGATGGTATGCGGCGTTTAAAGCAAAAGACTCGCGCTTTGATGGACGCTTTTTTATCGGAGTATCCTCCACGGGGATATACTGCCGCCCGGTGTGCCGGGCAAAAATGCCAAAGGCTGAAAACTGTACGTATTATTCGACGGCTGCGGAAGCGGAGCAGGCGGGCTACCGCCCGTGCCTTTTGTGCAGGCCGGAGCTTGCCCCTGGGATGTCGGTGACAGACGCCACGACTACCCTGGCGCGCCGCGCGGCACGATTGATGGAGGAAAGCTGTGCCGCGGGTGAGCGGCTGGAAGAGGTTGCGGGGCGGCTTGGTTGCACAAGTCGGCATCTGCGCCGGGCATTTAAAGCTGAATACAATGTTTCGCCTGTACAATACCTGCAAACGTGCCGGTTGCTCCTTGCCAAGAACCTGCTTACCGACACGGGGCTTTCTGTACTGGATGTGGCGATGGCAGCGGGATTTGGCAGCCTGCGGCGGTTTAACGAGCTCTTTAAAAAACAATACCGCCTTCCCCCCACTGCCTTGCGCAAGCTGGCCGACAGGGAAGGAGTGCGGGGTGGTGACATCACAATATTGCTGGGTTACCGCCCGCCCTATCAATGGCGGCATATGCTGGATTTTCTCGCTCAACGTGCTATTTTTGGTGTTGAAGCAGTGAGCGGCGACAAATATATGAGGACGGTACGGCTGGAAGCGGAGGGGCAAGGCCAGGTATTTGGTTGGATAAAAGTAGGAAATAGGCCGGAGAAGAGCGCCCTGGCCGTTACGGTGAGTGCGTCGTTGTTGCCAGTGTTGCCACAGGTGCTTGCGCGTGTACGCAGCCTGTTTGATTTATATTGCGACCCGCAGGCTGTATTCG
>JAJDHD010000126.1 GCA_030266015.1 Christensenellaceae bacterium OttesenSCG-928-K19
GGCGGTAGAGGATACCTCCAAAGCATTGAATGACAGCGCAGTAGAAAATATAGAACGGATGACAACGGATACCGCGTTGGATGTCGCCAACTTTTTATATGGACGCGACGATGACATACTGTACCTTGCGAAAGTGGAGCCATCGGAAGAGACTTACCGGCGCTTTATGGAAAGCCAAGTGGGCCGCCTGGTGAAAAACGGGGAGTGGGCGCTTTCGGAAGACGGGAGCGAATGGACTCCAATAGAGGAGCAAAACCCGGCGGAAGGGGGAGGCGTTTCCACCAATAGCGAAAATGACGACATGGATGGATTTCATTACCGCCAACCCGAAACCTTTGAATACGAAACGGTATCCTATTATGATGAGATTGCATTTATCGACCTTGAGGGCAATGAAGTTGTCAAGGTGGTTAACCCCGATTCGACAAAGATAAACCATCCCCTAAACCCGGAAAAAAAGAATGTATCGGAAAAAGAAAACACCTATATCAAAGCGGAGACATACTTCGATGAGGTTAAGAGCCTTGCACCGGGGGAAATCTACGTTTCCGATGTGATCGGCGTATATGTTGGCTCCAATTATATCGGGATGTATACACCGGGAACCGTGGAAGCGGCTGCCGAAGAACGCGGTTATGAAATTGAATATGACCCGTCAGCCCAGGCATATGCCGGAAAGGAAAATCCCAACGGAACCCGCTTTGAGGGGATTGTAAGATGGGCAACGCCCGTGGCGGACGAAACGGGCAACCCAATAGGATATGTAACGTTTGCCCTCAACCACGATCATATCATGGAGATTGTCGACCATATCACGCCCATGAACGATCGGTATACCGATCTTCCCAGCGCCTACGAGGGGAATTACGCCTTTATCTGGGATTACAAATGCAGAAGCATCTGTCACCCCAGGCACCATTCTATTTATGGGTTCGACCCGGAAACGGGCAATCCGCAGATTCCCTGGCTGGAAGAATCAATTTATGAAGCGTGGCAGGCCAGCGACGCAGAGAATTGGAGCGACTTTATTGTAGGCTGGCCCTTGTTCGATAACCAATCACGCGAGAAAAAACCCGCTGTGGCCCTGACGCAGGCAGGCCTTGTCGGGCTGGACGGCAGGTATCTTAACAATGCGCCGCAATGCACCGGCTGGATGGATCTGACGGAAGACGGCGGTTCGGGGTCGTTCTATATCCTTTGGAGCGGACTGTATAAGCTGACAACCGCAGGAGCAATCCCATACTATACAGGCCAATATGCGCCATCCGAGGAGAACGGATTTTCCAAGCGCGGCTTTGGGTTTGTGGCAATCGGTGCCGGGCTGGAGGACTTTACTCAGCCGGCTACTACAATGGAAGCCGCACTGACGCAGGAAATCGAGGGGAATTTGTCCAACACACTGACGCGGTTGGCAATAAACGCGATTATTTTGATCGTCGCGGTAGTCCTGATTGCAATCTTTACCGCCTCGTCGTTTACCGGCAGCATCACAAACCTGATTCGCGGCATTTCAAGGTTCCGTGAAGGCGAACGGCAATTCCGCTTTAACGCGCCTATAAAGGATGAGTTTGGCACATTGGCGGACTCATTCGACGATATGGCAGACAGCATTGTGAGCAGTGTAAATAACCCCCTTGTCATTACAGATATGGATGAAAAAATCATCTATATGAATGACGAAGGCCTGGAGTTGCGCAAAATGCCTCTCGACCAGATCGTTGGTACGCATTACAGTGAAAACAGCGTGTATCCGCCGGGGTCGAAATATTGCCCCATTACCGCACTGAACGAGGGCAAGGACGCGGAAATTTTCTATATGGAAGACACTGGGCAATACATTAAAGGGATTGCAAACTACCTGCTAAACAAAGACAGTGAAAAAATTGGGTATATTGTCGAGACGATTGATATGACCGAAATGGTAAGCAGCCAAATCAAGTCAGAAGAACAACGGGTGCTACTCGATACAATATTCTCTGCCTCTCCTGACCTCATCTGGTATGAGGATGCCGATGGCAGGTATATGACAGTCAACCCGCGATTTGCAGCCATTGCAGGCAAGCCTACGGAAG
>JAJDHD010000013.1 GCA_030266015.1 Christensenellaceae bacterium OttesenSCG-928-K19
TATGCTGCGTGCCCGCGCCACATATTAAAGCACCAGCTAAAAAAAGCGGAAGAGCTTGGATATTCGCTCAACATTGGGCCGGAATGCGAATTCTTTTTGTTCCACCGGGACGAAAACGGCAAACCCACCATAGAGACAAACGACGAAGGCGGCTATTTTGACCTTGCGCCGCTTGATACCGGCGGTGCCGCGCGGCGGGATATCTGCCTGGCGCTGGAGGAGATGGGCTTTGAAATAGAGGCCTCGCACCACGAGTGCGCGGCAGGGCAGCATGAGGTAGACTTCAAATATGGCGATGCGCTTCGAATGGCAGATGATGTGATGACGTTTAAGATCGTAGTCAAGCGCGTAGCGCTAATGCACAACCTGCACGCTACTTTCATGCCCAAGCCGATTTATGGCGTAGCGGGCAGTGGTATGCATATCAATATGTCACTGTGCACGCCAACGGGCAACGCGTTTTGCAGCAAGGAAGACAGCCTGGGGCTTTCCCGTCAGGCATATGGGTTTATGGCGGGGATACTGGAGCACGCAAGCGGCCTGTCCCTTTTAACAAACCCCACCGTTAACTCCTATAAACGCTTGGTGCCCGGCTATGAAGCGCCATGTTACATTGCATGGTCGGCAAAAAACAGAAGCCCGCTGGTGCGCGTCCCCCATGCAAGCGGGTCGGCCACCAGGGTAGAGCTTCGGAATCCCGATTCCTCCGCCAACCCGTACCTTGCGTTCGCGGGCATACTCGCGGCAGGGCTGGAGGGCTTAACAGAAGGAAAAACGCCGCCCCCGCCTGTGGATAAAAACATCTATACACTGACAGACGAGGAAAAGATAAAGCATCGCATTAAGCGTATGCCACAGAATATGCTGGGTGCTATAGAAGAGTTTGCCGCCGACCCGCTGATGAAAGATGTGCTGGGGGAAAGCGCTTACCGAAAGTACCTAAAGGGCAAGGAAACAGAATGGTTTGATTATTCTACCCATGTGCATGAATGGGAGCGGGAGCGTTATCTGGCAAAATATTAATGAATATATAAGAAAGAGAGCATCCTATTGATGCTCTTTTTTTGTGGTAGGCTATCTTTATTCCGGCAAGCTGCCCTTTTTTTAAGCATATGGTCCACCCTCACCTCTCCCCGCAATTTCAAAGCACCCGCACAAGTAATATGACTAAGATAGAAGCCAAGCGCCCATGCAAAAGAAGCTGTGCGGAAACTTTTTAATAGCACGGAAAAATATGTATCGTTCAAAATATGTTCAAATTCAGTTCAATCTTTGAACACATTAGTTGATTAAGATAAGAATAAAGAAAGCAAACCTTTGATGGCAAAAGTGAGGGATTATGATGTATTACAATTATAACAATAATTTTAACAGGGAAGAAAACGGGATGCCAAACCGGGAAGAGCCGCGCCCGGTGCGCTATGTAGGCAACACATACACCACGCCGCCGGGAGATGGAGGGCGAAAAAAGAAAAAAGGGAAAGGCCGTGTCGCAGCCCTATTGGTCGCCGTTGCGGTAATCGCCGGCGCCGCGGGCGGAGGAGCCGGCTGGCTTGCGGCGGGCGGCAGAATAGATACTGCCACAATCGCGCAACAAGAGCAAGCAGAAAGCACCGCAGAGGGCATGGTGCAAATGGTCAGCAGCGAAGCAGAAAATGAGACGAAGCCCTCCACTGCGGCAGCATCCGGCGAAACAAATTCCGTGGCAACCGTCGCCGGGAAGGCAAGCGCATCCGTAGTAGAGATCACCACAGAATATATGACGACACAGCCTTTTGTGGGTGAGGCGGTTTCCGAGGGTGCGGGCAGCGGTGTAATCTTTAGTGAGGATGGATATATCATCACCAACAACCATGTGATAGACGGCGCCGCACAGATCACAGTCACGTTATCCGATGGAACAGAATATGCCGCAGAGCTGATTGGCACAGATGCAAAGACTGACCTCGCCGTAATCAAGATCGAGGCAAGCGGGCTTCTGGCTGCGGAATTCGCGGATTCATCCGCGCTCACCGTGGGCGAGCTGGCGGTTGCAATAGGCAATCCGCTGGGCGAACTGGGCGGCACAGTAACAAGCGGCATTGTCAGCGCAGCAGAACGGGATATCACTATAGAAGGCGAGGCCATGACGCTCATCCAAACGTCCGCGGCGGTAAACCCGGGCAATTCGGGTGGCGGCCTCTTTAATGGGGAAGGCCAGTTGATTGGCATTGTAAACTCAAAACTGTCCGGAGAGAATATAGAAGGGCTTGCATTTGCCATCCCCTCTAACACGGTGCGGGAGATCATTGCCGAGATTATTGAAAATGGGTATGTGACGGGCAGGCCACAGCTGGGCGTAGAGGTAATAGAAGTGGCAGACCAAAATACAGCCATGATGTACCGGCTAAATAATACGGGTGTGTATATTGCCATTACAGATAAATCGCTGAATGTACAGTCGGGCGACAGAATACTCAGCATTGACGGAGTTTCGGTTGCGTCTATGCAGGATGTCAGCGCGTTGATAGAAGAATATGCGGTTGGGGACACTGTCACCATGGTAGTGGAGCGAGGAGGTCAACAGGTGGAGGCGTCCATCACACTCACCGAGGAAAATAACCTGCAAAGTAACCGGCAGGGTGCTTCGGGCAATATAAATACAACGTTGATCTAACTCCCCGGTAAATTAAAACAACCAACCCCCAATGTATAAAGCCATGGGGGTTCTTTACTGCTCCACAAGTTCTTTTCTTATGCTTAAATTTTATTCAACAGTATATTTTTTATCAGCAATAATTCTGTATATGCGGCAGGTCTTCCTTTTGCACCTCCGCCACCAACACACCATCCTTCATCACCAGCGCACGGCTGCACATGCCAGATATTTCGTCCATATCCGAAGAGACTAAAATGATGCCCTTTCCGCTCATGGCAAGCTCGCTTATAATCACGTAAATCTCACTACGCGAAACGATATCAATCCCCTTTGTCGGCTGATCCAGCAACAGGATATCCGCATTGGAAATGAGCGACCTGCCCACCAGCACCTTTTGCTGGTTGCCGCCCGAGAGAAAGCGGATCTCCTGATTGAGGCTGTTGAATTCCAGGTTCAGGTCAATCGATTGGTCTATCACGTCTTTTGTTTCCTGTTTCAGGTCTATAAATATCCCTTTTTTAATGTTTTTCAAGGCAGTAATCGTCAGGTTTGCAGATATTCCCATATCCAGAAACAAGCCTTCCCGCATCCGGTTTTCACTGACAAACCCAAACCGATGTTCAAGAGCGTCCGATGAATTTTTAAATACAACCCTCTGGCCGGCAAGATAAACGTTGCCCGCCTTTTTTTCCATTTCACCGTAAATCGTCTTAATAAGCGCGCTCCGCCCGGAACCTGTTAGCCCGGTAATCCCCAGTATTTCCCCTTCATGTAGTGAGAAGCTGATGTTGCTCAGGCGTGGTTCCTCCACGCTAAGGCCGCTTACTTCCAGCAGCACCTTCTCGCCATGCGCCAAAACCGGCGGATAAAGGCGCAGCGTGTGGTTGCCGGAAATCAAATAGCACATGCGTTCGTATGTCATGGCTTTTGTTTCGCACACAGCAATACGTTTTCCATCACGTAGCACTGTCACTCGGTCACAAAGATCAAGCACCTCTTTTATATTATGTGTAATGTAAATAATCGAGCGCCCCTCTTGGCGCATCACCTGAATAAACTTTACCAGGCAATCCTTTTCCTGCTGGGCAAGATTAATCATGGGCTCGTCCATAATAAAAATCCGCGCGTTACATGCATAGGCTTGCGCAAGCGCGACCATATAAACCTGGCTAATACTCAGCGTACTCATTTTTGCTTTTATATCCATGGGGTACCCCATGTTTTGAAACAGCGCCTCTGCCTGCGCGTATAGTTTTTTGTAGTGAATCATGCCCGCCCTGCCCCGGGGCAAGTTATCAATGAAAATATTTTCAGCGACGCTTAAATCCGGAAGGTAGCTTAATGCCTGATGGAAAGTATAAATCCCTTTTTCCAGCGCTTCGCGCGGGTTGCGAAAGCGGATAGGCTGCAGGTCAAAAATAATCTCGCCGCTGTCCGGCGCCAATATCCCGGCAAGAATGTTCATCAATGTTGTCTTTCCTGCCCCGTTTAGCCCTACAAGCGCGTGAACCTCCGCCTCCTGCAGTTCAAAATCAACATTTTTCAGCACAGGAATATCAAAAAAAGATTTACTTATGTTTTTCATGCTTAATAACATTATAGTCACCTGTGCCCAGTCTAATGCAGGGTCTCTTTTGAAATATATTAACAAACTTGCGGTATCATTGCAAATTATTGCGGTTGTCCACATAATGATTGCCAAAACCAAAAAAAAATAATACTATAACCAGTAAGCGGAGTGAACAATATATGAATTCTGGTCAGCACATTTTGGTGAAAACTCCCACCATAGCGTCTAAGATAGTAACCCTGCGCGAAAACGATTATTTACAAAAAGAACAGAGCAAAACAAGTATTATTATGGTGGACAGCGGTGCCGCTTACGCAGTAATAAGCGGCATATCTTATTCGCTTGCCGTGGGCGACATCATTATTATTCCCCGGACAGAATACACACTCCAACCCGCGAACCACAGCAACTCATCTGCTGTCGTTCTTACATTGGGGGGCTTTCAGTATTCGGGATTAGAAGAAAATCGGTGGCCGTTTTTTGAAAACGAGTCGCTCATTTTGTCGAGCGTATCAACAGAGCCCGTCATGACCACAATTAAGCAAATACACCGCGAGCTGGAAGACAAACAGGTGGGATATGAAACCTCATCGGCAAAGCTGGCGGAATACCTCTTTATATTAATCCAGCGTTATTGCTCGGACCCAAGCGAAGAAGAGGTTGAATCTACCACGCTACTTGCCGGCATCAAAGATTATATAGAAAAAAACTATGAAAAAAACATCACACTAAACAGCCTGTCTGAAGTGTTTTTTGTCAGTCCGTTCCACATTTCCCATTTGTTCAAAGAAAAATACAATATTTCTCCCATTCAATACCTGATTAAAACACGCATGAGGGTTGCGTCCACATTGCTTGCGCAAACAAAACACACTATTTTTGAAGTTTCCTGCATGGTAGGTTATCCAAACGCGAATTATTTCCATATGCTTTTCAAACGCTTTACGGGGATGAGCCCTGGAAAATACCGCAAAACCCATGCAAAAGACAATGTATAGTCTCAGATCTTATGCAGTTGCCAATACCCTCCAACACCCCGGTTCTTCGGGGTTTTTTCTTTGCCTCCCATAATCCCCCCGCAAGAATGTTTAGTTTTTACCGCAAGTTTGTTCGTTGTTTCAAAAATGGAATTGCGGTAATTTTTAATAGTCCCAGACAATTCATAAATAGTTTTTTTATTTGCAGGCTCATTAAAATTTTTGATGTTTCACAAGTTGTAAGGAGGAAGTGTATATGTCGCAAAACAGTAATGTTTTTGTCGAAATGAACGGCATTACCAAAATCTTCCCGGGTGTAAAAGCCTTGGACGACGTATCGCTGACAGTCCGCAGGGGGGAAGTGTTGGCGCTTGTCGGCGAAAATGGTGCAGGCAAGTCTACGTTGATGAAGATTTTATCCGGGTTATACCATCCGGATGAAGGGGAGATCAAGATAGACGGGAAAGCCGTTCATATTACCGACCCAAAACGCGCTCAGGAGCTGGGCATCAGCACCATTTTCCAGGAGCCGTCGCTCGCACCGCATTTAACAGCGGTACAAAACATCTATCTCGGGCGCGAGCTGACGAGGGGGAAAGGCATCCGGACTCTTGACGAAAAACGTATGCTACAGGAAACGCAGGATCTTTATTCCAAATTCTTTTCTACATTGGGGGATGTACAGGTGCCGGTTAGCGAGCTTGGCGCGCTAAAAAACCGTGTTATCGAGATTGTGAAGGCGCTGTCCATTCAATGCTCACTCGTGATTATGGACGAGCCGACGGCAGCTCTTGCAGAGCACGAGCGGGAAGTATTGTTTGATTTTGTAAAGATGCTGAAAGAACAAAACATCGCCGTTATCTACATCACGCATCACCTGCGTGAGCTTTTTGGACTGGTAGACCGAATCGTGGTCATGAGGGATGGCCAGTATGTTGCAGAGGTCACATCGGAAGAAACAGATGTTGATGACCTTGTATCCAAAATGGTAGGACGGCAGATTACAAATTATGTTGTAAAAGAAACCGTGCCTATCGGCGAGGAAATCTTAAATGTGACAAACCTCACACGCAAAGGTGTGATAGAAGATATTGCCTTGCATGTGCGCAAAGGGGAAATCGTGGGGCTTGCCGGGCTTGCCGGCGCCGGGCGTACCGAAACCGTACGCGCTATCGTGGGCGCCGATCCTATCGATTCGGGCGAAGTGGTAATGGAAGGCAAAAAGCTGCACATCAAAACGCCGCAGGACGCAATTGACGCGGGTATTGGTATGCTGCCGGAAAACCGCAAGCTGCAAGGCGCGCTCATAGATATGGATGTAAAGGACAATATTACACTCGCCAATCTGGATGAAGTGCTTGCGGGTAATTTTGTGTTGAAAAAGCCCAAGGAAGACAAGATAGCCAAAGAATATGTTGAGCGCCTGGGCGTAAAAACACCTTCCATTTTCCAGAAGGTACGCTCTCTTTCGGGTGGTAACCAGCAAAAGGTAATACTTGCAAAATGGCTGTTCACCAACCCCAAGGTGCTGATCTTTGACGAGCCGACACAGGGTATCGACATCGGCGCAAAGCATGAAATCTATAACCTGATTGCAGACTTTGTTAAAAACGGTGGGGGCATATTGCTCGTATCATCCGAGCTGCCCGAGCTGATGGGTCTTGCCGACCGCATCTATGTAATGCACGAGGGGCGCATCGTCCACGAATTTACACATGAGGAAGCAACAGAAGAAAATATTACGCTTTACGCTTCGGGAGGGCATGAATGATGGCTACGGAAAAAGCATTAAAGGGCCGTCCATCGGTCCACAAGAAGAAGTTTGACGAGTTGGGGATTTTGATTGTCGCAATTGCTCTGTTTATCTTTCTTTCCATTGCGTCTCCCCATTTTCTAAAATTCACAAATATCCAGAACCTGCTGTTGCAATCCGTTTTTGTAATGCTGGTGGGCTTTGGCATGACGTTTGTACTGACCATCGGCGGCATCGACCTCTCCGTTGGTTCCATCCTCGGTTTTTCCGGGGCGACCTGCGGCCTCATGATCATTGCCACGGGCAGTGCGGCGGCAGGCGTGCTGACTGGCCTTGTGACAGGCGTGGGGTTTGGTTTCTTAAACGGAATACTGATTACCAAGCTGAAAATAGCGCCGTTCCTTGTCACATTCGCCATGAACAGCGTGATTCGCGGCATTTTGCTTCTAACCTCATCTAACGGTTCGGTAAGCGGGTTTGGTATCGATGACTTCACCTGGCTTTCCCAGGGGTACGCAATTGGCCTGCCTGTGCCGGTTATCATCACAATTATTGTGTTTGTGATATTGCTGTTCCTGTTTAAATTCACCAGCTTTGGGCGGTATATCACAGCCATCGGCTCCAACAAACAGGCAGCATTTTTATCCGGTGTATCCACAAACAGAATTACGGTAATCGTTTATATGCTGTCCGGGCTTATGGCGGCGCTCTCCGGCGTGCTACTGGCCGCTCGGATGTCCTCCGTGCCCTCCGAGCTTGGCGCAGGCTACGAGATGGACGCCATCGCGGCAGCCGTAATTGGCGGCACGAGCATGGCGGGCGGCAAAGGAAGCATTATAGGCGCTATCATCGGCGCTATGATATTGGGAATGATCTCAAACGGGCTTGACCTGCTCTCGGTAAACCAGTTTTACCGGCAGATTATCGTCGGCATCATCATTGTGGTGGCGGTCGCCCTTGAGAGGCTCACGTCCTTGAAAAGCGAAAAAGTCTGAGTAAAGGGGGAAAAACAATGAATAATTCAAATACAACAGCATTGGAAGCAACAATAAAGAAAAACAAAATAGACCGCCAGCTAATTGGCCTCGTCATCTTTGTGGCAGCCATCATGGTGATAATGAGCATATTATCGCCCAGCTTTCTCACAGCGTCCAACCTGACAAATGTGCTCCGGCAATCCGTGTTCATCATGTTGCTGGGGTTTGGCATGACCTTTGTGCTCACCACCGGGGGCATCGATCTCTCCGTGGGTGTTGTGATGGCGCTTTCCGGCGGTATGACAGGCTGGCTGCTTTCCTTCAACGTAAACATCGTTCCGGCGCTGATTGCCGGGTTTGCAATGGGCACGCTGGTGGGTGCGGGCAATGGCCTTATGGTCACAAAGCTGCGCATCACTCCCTTCATTGCTACACTGGCAACCATGAGCATCGGCCGCGGTGTGATGTATGTGTGGACAAACTCCATCCCATTCCGTAATTACATGGTAGGCGGCTTCCGCTTTTTGGGACAGGGCAATGTGCTGGGGCTTCAGTTCCCCATCATCGTGGCAATCATCGCATTCATCGTGCTGCAGTTTGTGTTCCGCAAAACACGGTTTGGCCGCCATGTGACGGCATTTGGCAGCAACAATGAATCGGCAAAGATCTCCGGTATCAACACCGACCGGCTGCAAATAAAAGTATACGCGCTTTCCGGCTTTATGGCCGCGCTCTCCGGCATCATCCTGGCGTCCCGCCTGGAGACGGTGCACCCGGAGATGGGCAAAGGCTACGAGCTTGACGCAATCGCTGCCGCCATCATCGGCGGTACCAGCCTGACGGGTGGCAAAGGATCACTCATCGGCACTGCGCTGGGGGCGTTCATCATCTACCTGATCAGCAATGCGATTAACCTGCTGAACGTAGACCCCGACTGGGAAACGATTGTGAAAGGTATTTTGATCCTTGTCGTTGTGGGTGTGGAATTCCTCAGCCACAGCGCTAACAAAAGAAAATTATAGTTTGTACACATCCTAATTTATATGTGTAACAAAAAACAAAGGAGGAAGGAAAATGAAAAAGACTCAACTGAAACTGGCCGTATTGGTTGTCGTAGTGCTGATGGTGGCTGTAATGGCGCTGACAGGCTGCGGAAACGCAGACAACCCGGTGGACTCAACCGATAATGCGGCAACAACCGACGCAGGCGGAGACGCCGCAGCAGACACAAACGCAGATAGCGGTGATTCTGCTGCCAATGCAGGCGCGGACAACTCTGGCTCATCCACAACAGCATCTGCCGGTAGCGGCTCATGGATGTGGGGCGACGCTGCATGGGAAGCAGCTGTAAGATCCAAGGTAGAGGGCCAGACCCTGAAGATTGGCTTCACTCCCCCGGCTGCATCTGAATTTTATGACATTATCATGCATGGCGCTTATTCCATGATGAATGAGCTGCACGATCACTTTGGCGTAAACTTCGAGTTTGAATTTGTAGCTCCCAGTGAGCACGACGCTGTGGAATCACAGATTGCCACAATCGAAAACTGGGCAACAAAAGAATTTGACGTAGTACTTGTGTGCACAGCGGGCGATTTCGACTCCATGAACTCTGTATACCAGAAGGCAAATGACGCAGGCACAGCAATCTACCTGTTCAACATGCCCGCAGAGCTGTGGGACGAAAACAGCATCAACATGGTTTCCTGCATTAGCTACAACAATGGCTTGCAGGCCGGCGCACTGGCAGGCGAATATGCTGCGGAAAAATTGAACGGCGAGGGCAAAATCCTGTTCATCTCCGGTAATGACGGACACTGGACGGCAGCAAGGAAGCAGGGCTTTGAAGACACAATTGCTAAATATCCCGGCCTGAGTATCGTTGCTGAGCAACGCGGCGAATATGTGCGCGATAAGGGCATGGCTGCCGCAGAAAACATGCTGCAGGCAAACCCGGATGTGAACTTCATCTATGGCGAGAACGAAGAAATGGCACAGGGTGCTGTGCAGGCGATTGAGGCAATGGGCCTGAAGCTTTGGGACGGCACAGAAGGCATCATCGTTGTGGGCGCAGACGGCCTTGTATCGGGCTATGAACAAATCTCGAACGGTATGCTCACAGCTACCGTTGATGTTGGACATGTGGATATGGGACGCGAAGCAATCCGCTCCATCTTCATGCACGAAATGCTTGGCTATACGCTTGACAAAGTTACAAACGTACCGGCAATCCTTGTGGACGCTGACAATGTGGCCATTCCGGATGCATACGCAAAATGGGCACTCTCTATTGAACCCGCTTTTAACTAATCTATTTTAACAACGCTTACGAGAAATGAGCACTGCGGATATCCTCCGGGCGGGCGACGCTGACCAAGTCCCGCCCGGGCGGGGATATCCCGGCTCTATGTAAAAAGACGTAAAAAACCGCCCCGGCGGAATATAATAAATATCTTTTTTAGGAGGTAGTATCGATGATATCCACTAAGACAAGGGAAATGCTTACGGGCAAATTCCAAACACTCATCAATGAAAGCATCTGGGACGGCTTTGGCGAGACGATTACAGGTGACGACTACAAAGAACGCATGGTACGCGCAAAGGCAAAGGTTGAGGAAGACGGCCTTGACGCCCTGCTTGTGTTCGGCGACTGCTACAGGATGTCTAATATCCGCTGGCTGGTTGACTACAGGACAATTGACGGCGTATACCCACAGCCCGAGATCGTGTTTATTGCACCCGGCGCAGACCCCGTCTTCTTTCTTCCGGACAGCCAAATCCGTTCGGCACATGAAGAATCGGCCATGAAATACATGGGCGACGACATCCGCGAAATCCGTGGCGAGCTGAGTGCTTTCCTGAAAGACTACAGCGCAAAGAAGCCTCTTAAAAAAGTAGGTCTTTGCGGCTACACCTATTGCGACCTTGAGATCTATGAAGAAATCAAAAAAGGTCTTCCGGATGCTGATATCCAGGAAAGCCTGATCATTGAACGCTTCAAGTCCGTAAAAACAGAAAAAGAACTGAACACCATGCGCAGGGCAGGCCGTGTTGCCGATATCGGCGCTCAGATGCTGTATGATATACTGGACGACGGGCTTACCGAAAAAGAAGCACAGAGCCTTGTATATGCCTCTATGTTTGCTTCAGGCGCGCATTGCATCGCGTTTGACATCATGATCCAGACGGGCAAAAACCTGCTCTCCCTGTTTAAGCGCCCCACAGATACAAAAATCGTGCGTGGCGACATGGTAATGATGGACCACGGCTGCCGCATCAACGACTATGTTTCCGACTCTGCCCGCACCATCGTGTTTGGCGACGCGGACAAAAGGAAAGTGGAATTCCTGGAAAAACTGAACCGCGTATTCGAGCATGGCCTGGTGAACATTTGCGCCGGCATGACAGGAAAAGAAGCAGACTCGATCATCCGCTCGCAGGCTGACAAGGAAGGCATTACAAAATTCCTTGTATCTCCTAGCGAAGGCCGCATTGGACCTCACGGCACAGGCATGGACCCGGAAGAGCACTTCCCTGTTATCGGGCCTGATTCGGACGACATCCTGGAAGAGAACCAGACGTTCTGCTATGAGCTTAGCGCAATTGATGAAGACCTGACCGGCGTTCGTACAGAAGATCCTATCGTTGTACGCAAAGACGGCATGGAACCGCTCACCAACTTCCCGCGCATCAGTTTCAAAGACTGATAGGGATAGACGCTATAGGCTGGTATTTCCAAGGCGGCCCCCACGGGCCGCTTTGGGCTATTGGCCCTGTGAAGGAAACTGTTTCCACATTCCCGCTTTTCTCGCTATAAAATTACTTGTGGCTGATTTTGGAAATAACTGCTATAATAAAGCACGGAATGATCATTGTATCAACAAAAGGAATAAACCAAAATGCGTTTTCGGCATGCTTCGGAGGAAGCCGACCAACAAAACCGAATAGAACGGCGCTTGCTTGGATTTGTCCGGCAAAACATTACGCCACTGGTACTTCTTGCAATTGTACTGGTTCTTATCTTTGCGTTTGCACCGCAGTTTTTTAGTTCGCTTAATATCACAAACGTTGCCCGCCAGTCGTCCATCACCGGCATTGTTGCCGTTGGTATGACGTTTGTCATACTCACCAGTGGAATCGACCTTTCCGTGGGCGGCATCCTTGCGGTTGCGGGCATTGTGTTTTCCAGCATGGCAAGGCTGGGCTACGACATTGCCTTCTGCCTTATTTGCTCCCTACTGATTGGCGCAATTATTGGCGCAATCAACGCATTTGGTGTAGAATTTTTAGGTATACAGCCTTTTATTATGACGCTGGCAACCTCTTCTATCACAAACGGCATTGCGCTTTTAATCTGCAACGGGATTCCTGTGGAATTCAACCAGGTGAAGGATCCATTAATCGATTTTCTGGGGAATGGCAATGTAGGCTCTGTTCCTGGCCCCTTTATCTTATTTATTGCGATTACCGTGGTTTCCGCCGTTATATTACGGTATGTTCCCTTTGGCAGGTATGTATATAGCATAGGCAGTAGCTTTGAAGGAGCGCGGCTGGCTGGCATACGAACAACACGGGTCATTTTGTCCACCTATGTGATTTGCGGCTTATGCGCGGCACTGGGCGGGGTTATCACCGCCTGCCGGCTTTATGTGGGCCATCCCGTCGCAGGGGGCAGCATGGCGCTTGACGCAATCGCGTCTATCGTGATTGGCGGCACACGCCTTTCGGGCGGCAAGGGCACAGTGATTGGCACGACACTGGGCGTGCTTTTGATGACAGTAGCCGCCAATATATTGAACCTGCTTGGTATTTCCAGCTATGTACAGCAAATTGTAAAAGGAATCATCATCATTGCGGCCATTCTTCTATCCATTAAAGATATCAAAAGTTATTTCAAACGCGCATGGCGCGGCATGTAGTTTATATTGAAATGAAAGCCGGAGACTTTGCTTTTTGCCATCCGCTATGCCGGAATCGCGGCTATAGGAATGAGAATTCATGAGAAAAACAGTCATATTTTTTACCATTGCTATATTGTTGTGTTTGAGCGGATGCGGCCTTGTGAACCAAGGGACTCCCGTTTCTTCCCACAAGGACAACGCCGGCAGCCGGGAAGTATATTCCGCGGATGGGGAGGCCATCGATTTTGGAATTTATTGTGGCAGCGAGGTGGCCGAAGCGCTGGTTCCGGGCAAACCACTTTCTAAATATGAAGGAACAATAGGTGTTATTGTTTCCTCCATGCGATTTCCCTATGGCGGCGGCACAAAGACCATGGCGGAAGACACGTTGGAAACTTATTTCCCTAATATGGAGTTTATTATTGGCAATGGCGACGGCGACCCCATGGTGCAAAGCACCATTATTGACGATTATATTGCCAAGGGAGTAGATGTGCTTGTGATTGACCCTGTGGAAAAAGAGGCCATGGTTCCCGCCTTCGACCGTATCAATGAAGCAGGGATTCCCGTTGTGTGTGTCGACCGCTATGTGCCAGGCGTTCCATTAAAATACAGCTCTGTAGTAAAAGCGGATGACGTTAAAATTGGCAAAAAGGCCGGTGAATATATGGCGGAGCTTTTGGGTGGCAAAGGCCGCGTGATTGAAATACAGGGCGCGCCCGCAGCCTCTAATACAAACGACAGGCATACCGGCTTTTTGGAGGGAATTGAAGGAACGGAAATAGAAATTATTGCTTCGCCCTTTGCGGACTTTTTGCAAACGCGGGGGCTCAACGAAATGGAAGACCTGCTGCAACGCTTTCCCAACGACGGTGATATTGACGCAATCTTCAGCCAGTCCGACGTAATGACCATGGGCATTATACAGGCGCTAAAAGCCGCCGGGCGCGACATCCCCATCGTTAGCATAGACGCGCAGGAATCAGCGTTAGAGGCTGTGGAGGCAGGAGAGATTGCCGCAGTGATCGCATACCCTATCCCCATGCCCGCTGGAGTTTTTGCGGGCATCAAGGTGATGACGGGGGAAACCATCCCTGCTTATCTTGAGCTGGAATGCCCTGTTATCACCAAGGAAAACGTCGCCGAATATAAAGGACATTCGGGATATTAATCCTGAATTTGACAGAATGTATAAAAAACGCTTCTTCCTATTATAGCAAGAAGCGTTTTTTGTTCTTCTAGTCCATTTCCATCTTTGCGGCATCCTTTTGCCGATGCCTGTTTTGCTTGCGCACCTTTCTGCACTCCGGGCAACGCGCGGGCGCGTTTTCAAACCCTTTTTCCCTAAAAAATTCCTGTTCGCCCTCCGAGAAGACAAATTCAACTCCACAATCCTTGCAGACCAATGTTTTGTCAGCCATACCCATCTATAATCCTCCTAAAGCTTCAGGTTGTTTTCCGCCTGTATTCTAACATACCACGTTTTATAAAACAATGTTTAAACTGTAAAATAATTTTGTCTGCACCATCATTTATGGTATAATAGTCTGGAATATAGAGTGGCGGTTTAAAAAATGGATAAACATGATGTTATCCTTAATGTGCGAGGGTCGCACGTGGTGGGTGGTGAGGAAGATTTTTCCGAGCTGATCACAGAAGGCCTGCTTTCGCGCGATGAGGGTAAGTGTATAATAGAATATGAAGAGAGCGAGCTTTCCGGCACGGAGAACACGCTCACCTGCCTTATTGTAGAAGCGGACAAGATCCGGCTGCGGCGCACAGGCGAATCCTCAACGGAATTCGTTTTCCGCAGAAGCCAGATGTATGAAACCGCATATGACACCCCTTTTGGCATGATACAGATGACGGTGCTTCCTACGCAGATTACCAGCGATATTTCATCGGACAAGAGTGGCAGCGTCGATCTGGAATATGTTGTGAAAATTGGCAGTTACAGCGCCATCAACCGGCTGAATATCGGTTATAAACAAAAAGACTTTAAAAGCTGAGGCAGCGCCGTTAAACAGCGCCGCCCATATCATTTGCTATGGTGGGAGGAACCCCAAAATGTTGATAGAATATGTTGGCCATGCTTGTTTTTATATTGTAAGCGAAGAGGGCACCCGTGTTATCATCGATCCGTATGATAATTCTATTGGCCTCGCCCCTGTAAAAAAAGAAGCGGATATTGTGCTCATCACACACCACCACTTTGACCATGATTACTTTGCCGGTGTTTCGGGCGAGTATACCATGATGGACAAAGCGGGCGAACAAGAGATTTGTGGTGTTTCCATCCGCGGGCGGGAATTGCCCCACGACGACGCAAACGGCAGCAAGCGCGGTATGGTTGTGGCGTATTCCATTAAAATGGATGGTATGCGTATTTTGCACATGGGTGACGTGGGCGCAATGCCAGATGACGCGTTCTTTGACTGGGCAGGCAAGGTGGACATCCTCATGCTACCCATCGGCGGGACATATACCGTGGATGCAGAGGGCGCAGTTGCCATTATGGACCGGATCAACGCAAATATCATCATTCCCATGCATTATAAGACGACGCACCTTACGCTTGATATTGAGTCTCCGCACCATTTCACCAAGCTGGCAAAGAAGAATTATGACGTATCCCACCTTGGCAGCAGCAAATTTGAGATTACCGCCGACAGGCTAAAAAAACGCCGCAGGGTTATTTTGATGGAAAATAGTTTCTGATTTTTATGAGAGGAAGTATATGAAAACCGGATTTGACAACGATCTTTATATTGAAAAACAAACGGAAAAGATTCTGGAACGCATTGATTTTTTTAAGGGCAAGCTGTATTTAGAGTTTGGAGGAAAGCTGTTTGACGATTACCACGCTTCGCGCGTATTGCCCGGATTTGACCTAAATGGAAAAGCAAAGCTGCTACAAAAGCTGAAGGACAAAGCCGAGATTATTTTTTGTATCAACGCGGGCGACATAGAGAAAAACAAAATCCGTGCCGATATTGGCATCACCTACGACCTGGACGTTATGCGGCTGATGGATAACCTCCGCAGCATGGGGCTTTCCATCAACAGTGTTGTTATTACACAGTATATAAAGCAATCTTCGGCGGATGTGTTCCGTCAAAAGCTGGAGCAGCGCGGGGTGAAAACATATGTCCACAAACACACAAAAGGGTATCCATCTGAGATTGAGCTGATTGTGAGCGACGAGGGCTATGGCAAAAACCCTTATATAGAAACAACAAAGCCGCTTGTTGTGGTAACCGCGCCCGGGCCGGGCAGCGGAAAGCTTGCCACTTGCCTTTCGCAGCTTTACCATGAGTTTAAACGTGGCGACCGCGCGGGATATGCAAAATTTGAGACATTCCCTATTTGGAACCTGCCTTTGAAGCATCCGGTCAATATGGCATATGAAGCGGCGACCTCTGACCTGAACGATGTTAACATGATTGACCCGTTCTATCTGGAAGCATACGACAAAACCGCTGTCAACTATAACCGCGATATTGACGCATTCCCCATCGTAAAAACAATGCTGGCGAAAATAACCGGCGACCAGGAATTTTATAAATCACCCACCGACATGGGCGTGAATATGGCGGGCTATGCCATAACGGACGATGAAATATGCCAGAAGGCAGCCAAGCAGGAGGTGATACGCCGCCTGTTTGCCGCACAGTGCGATTATAAACGCGGCGTGACCCCGGCTGAAACATTACAAAAAAACATGATGCTGATGCGCCAACTTGATTTGGAGCCGGAGAACCGGGCCGTGGTAAAGCCGGCGCTAAAAAAAGCCAAAAAGGAAGACGTGCCCGCCGCCGCTATTGAGCTAAGTGGCGGAACGATTATTACCGGCAAAACAACAAAGCTGATGAACGCCGCGTCCAGCGTTGTTTTAAACGCGATCAAGCATCTGGGCAATATAGCGGATGAAATTACGCTGATCTCCCCCAGTGTACTGGAGCCAATTTTGGCACTAAAGGAAAATGCGCTTGGCGAGCATAACCCCATACTGAACATTGAGGATATTTTGATTGCGCTTTCTATCAGCGCGGGCATGAACCCCACGGCAGAGCTTGCCATGACAAAGCTTGGGGAATTGGCGGCGTGCGAAATGCATTCTTCGCACATGCTGACACAAACAGACGAATCTGTCCTGAGAAAGCTGAAGATTAACCTGACCTGCGAGCCGCAGTTCCCATCCAAGGACCTGTATTATTACTATGTGTAGCAAGGGCCACGTGGCACGTTAAAAAGCGGGTTTTTATATTTACCCGCCCACGGCTGAGAAAACTTGCCTATTGTTATCAATTCACAGCCAATTTCATGTTTTGCGCCATCCGCTTTTGAGGTGCTTCGTTTTTAACGCAAAATATAACATATGTTTAACAATTATGTTAAAAAAGCGTCTGAAAATCATTGACAATGCGGCTTTTTTTCTGCATAATAAAGTAGTAGATATGTTTCATCCTTTCATTGTGAAAAGTGTTTGTCCAAGATGCGTTTGAATTCCATAGTAAAGGGCGGCTGTGTATCCAGTATATGGGCAGTTATGTTTACTATCGTACTGCATATGTCTGCTGGCACAGCATGATAACACCTTGTGGCGCGTTGCGCGCGCCGCTTATGTGCGTTGCATGATAGTTTTCGGGAAATGGTTGCCCGCGCAGCCATCCGGGAACTGAAATAAATTTTATATCATATAGATAGAAGGAGAAGTGATTTTTAAGTGGACATGAGTTTGTTGCAATCCAAGAGTCTTGCAGACTTGCGGGAAATTGCAAAGCTGGCAGGGGTAAAAGCCCCTACAAAGTATAAGAAGGCCGAGCTTCTGGAGAAGCTGGAAGAGCTGGAACTGGAGCAGGAAAAACAGCAAGAGCAGGAGCTGCAACAGGCAGCCATGAGCTTTATGAGCGCACCACAGGAAAAACCCAAAGCCCCTGCGCCCGCCCCTTCCAAGCAGAAAAAACGCCCAACGCCCAAAGCAGCCACTCCTGTAGAGGACGAGGCTCCCGCGGCAGACGAATTGGAAGAGATAATCGATATTGACGATTATCCCGGTGAGGCGGAAGACGGCCAAGACAAAGAGGATTCCCGCCGTAAGCGTGTGGTGGAATATGTGCACGGCAACGACGCGGTGAACGAGATTTTGAACACCGGCGACTGCAAAGAAGCCGAGGGTATTCTGGAGGTGCACAGCGAAGGGTATGGCTTCCTTCGCAGCGAAAACTACCTGCCCGGCACAAAGGACGTATATGTGTCGCAGGCGCAAATCCGTAAGTTTAACCTGAAGACAGGCGACAAAGTAAAGGGCAAGACACGCCCCTCCAAGGAAGGCGAACGACTGCTGGCGTTGCTTTATATTGAAACGGTAAACGACGAGCCGGTGGAAAACTGCCAGACACGCCGCCCGTTTGAATCGCTGACCCCCATTTATCCGGAAGACCGGTTTACACTGGAAAACGTACGTTCCTCACGCGACCTTGCCATCCGCATCATCGACCTTGTGTCGCCTATTGGCAAAGGCCAGCGCGGGCTCATCGTGGCACCGCCCAAAGCCGGTAAAACAATCTTACTGAAAAAAATCGCAAACAGCATCACCACCAACTATCCGGAAGTGGAAATGCTGGTATTGCTTATAGATGAACGCCCTGAGGAAGTAACGGACATGCAGCGTTCCATCAATGGCGAGGTTATTTATTCGACATTTGACGAGCGGCCGGAAAACCACGCGCGCGTATCAGATATGGTAATCGAGCGTGCCAAGCGTCTTGTAGAGCACGGCCGTGACGTTGTGATTTTGCTGGACAGCCTGACAAGGCTGGGACGTGCTTATAACCTCATTGTACCACCATCTGGGCGCACGCTCTCCGGTGGTCTTGACCCCGCCTCACTGTATAAGCCCAAGCGTTTCTTTGGCGCGGCGCGTAACATTGAAGGCGGCGGGTCGCTCACGATTATCGCGACAGCGCTTGTGGAAACCGGTTCGCGCATGGATGAGATTATTTATGAGGAATTCAAGGGCACGGGCAATATGGAAATCCATCTTGACCGCAAGCTTTCGGAAAAACGTATCTTCCCCGCTGTGGATCTTGCAAAATCGGGCACAAGACGGGAAGACCTGCTGCTTTCCCAAAAAGAACTGGAAGGCACCTGGGCGCTCAGGAAAGCGCTTTCCTCCGGCAACACGACCGAGGTTACAGAACAGCTTATCAGCATGATTGTGCGTACACAAACAAACGAGGAGTTTTTGATGCGGCTGCACGAGTGGTTCCGTATCTGGGAGAAGGAAGGCTATTCGGGCGCAGGCGGCGGACGCTACTGACCGCGTTATATCAAGTAAAATACATTGCAAGCCCTTTGGTTGTTTCAGCCACAAGGGCTTGTTTTATGTTATACTAAGCGCAGATGGAAAGGCTGCACACAAGTTGTTACAAAACAAAGCGAGGAAGAATCATGTCCCAGTTAAGACCTAAAACAATAGAGCAATCGCGCACCGAGCAAGTGCATATACTGATGCCGGGTGAAATCAACGGCAACGGCCGTTTGTTTGGCGGCGTGCTGATGCAATGGATTGACATTGTCGCGGCTGTTGTGGCGCGTAGACATTCCGGTCATGACGTCACCACCGCGTCTGTGGACAACCTGACCTTCCACGCCCCCGCATATGAAAATGACACCGTGATTTTGATTGGCAAGATCACTTGCGTGGGGCGCACCTCTATGGAGGTCAGCGTGGAATCGTTTGTAGAGGCGCTCAATGGGGAGCGAAAACGCATCAACCACGCCTATGTAACAATGGTCGCGGTAGATGGTGACTCCATCCCACAACCTGTGCCCGGGCTGCTATTGGAGACAGATAAACAACGCGGGGAATATGAAGCGGGTAAAAAACGTCAACAACGCAGGAAAGAGCTGCGAGAAGAGCAAAGCATATGAAAGAGAACAAGTACGACGATCCTGTTTTTTTTGACAAATACGCCCAGATGGAGCGTTCACAAAAAGGCCTTGCCGGCGCAGGGGAATGGCATGAGTTTAAAAAGCTGCTGCCGGATTTTAACGGAAAGCGCGTGCTTGACCTTGGCTGCGGCCTTGGCTGGCACTGTGTTTATGCAGCACAGCATGGCGCAGCACGCGTCGTGGGAACGGATATTTCCCAAAAAATGCTGGAGGAAGCACGCTGTAAATCGGCGGACGCGGGTGTTACCGTGGAGTATTTAAATATCGCCATAGAGGACGCCTGCTTTGAAGAGGCGGCATTTGATATTGTGCTAAGCTCGCTGGCATTCCACTATGTCGCTTCCTTTGCGGAAATTTGTAAAAATGTGTACCGACTGCTTTCCCCGGGCGGTGATTTCGTGTTTTCTGTGGAGCATCCGGTCTTTACCGCATATGGCACCGGAGATTGGTATTATAATGAAAATGGCGCTATAATGCACTGGCCTGTGGATCGTTACTTCGCCCAAGGAAAGCGGCAGGCCACCTTTCTGGATGAATCCGTAATCAAATACCATAAAACTCTGACTACTTATATCGATACCCTCCTGCAATCAGGCTTTTCACTCCGCCGGGTAGTGGAGCCGGAGCCCGACCCCATATTGCTGGAGCAACACCCGGAATATGGCGACGAGCTGCGCCGTCCTATGTTTTTGCTGCTGGCCGCGCAAAAAAACTGAAACAACAGCTTCCGTTGATTTTTCCATTAAGTATTGTATCTATATTCGCTTACACATTTTGGGTTACATTGTGTTTTATTTGTCGCTATAAAGTGTCAAAATAGCTGCTGTCATATTCACCCGCGATACATTAGCCCGTACCCAAGCTGCCTGTTATTTCATTCATTGACAGCAGTATCCTTCCGTGCTAATATGGTTAATTGAAATTAATTAATATTACTTAACTATATTAACAGGAGGCAAGCGCTTTGAAGCTGAGGGACGCGCTCAATAAATTCTACAGGGATATGTCGATTGGCGAATTGCAGCTAATGAACAGTCTGGATCAATACCCAAATGTCACATACAACAGCCTGCTTTATTTAGATATCATCTCTTACCGGAAAGATTGCACGGCAAGCTATCTGTCGCGTGTTTTGCATATTTCCAAGCCGGCAGTTACGGTAAAAATAAATGAACTGCTGCGGCAAGGGTTGATTACAAAGGAGCAGAGCAAGGAGGACAAACGGGTTTATTATCTTTCTGTCGATCCTAAAATCCGCAAGGAGTTTAACGTGTATAACAAGAACCTGTTTTACGCGACCGACCAGATTGAAAAAGAGTATTCCCAAGAACAGGTGATGCTGTTTTGTGAAATGCTGGATAAAATGAGCGCCAGCTTTGCAGAGGGTGCAAAGCATGAGTAACGTTTTATCCAAAAAATTTACATTCTGGTCGCTACTAAAATTTACACTGCCCACCATTATTATGATGGTTTTTATGTCTATGTATACCATGGTGGACGGTATTTTTGTGTCCCGCCTGATTGGCACCAGCGCGCTTTCCGCCGTCAATATTGTGTACCCTGTTATCAACGTTGTTTTGGCTGTGGGCATTATGCTGGCAACAGGCGGCAGTGCTGTGATCGCCAAAAAAATGGGGGAAAGCAGGAACGTTGAGGCAAAGGAAAATTTTTCACTGGTCGTGTGTGTGGGCGTTGTTGCGGGCGCGGTAATCACCCTTGTGGGCTTTTTGTTTGCCGATCCGCTGCTGCGCTTCCTGGGCGCAAACGATGCCGTTTACCAGTATTGCTACGACTACATGACAACGCTACTGCCTTTTGTTGTGCCTTCCATATTACAAATGCTATTCCAATATTTCTTTGTTACGGCGGGCAAGCCCACTCTGGGCCTTCTTGCCACACTGATTGGAGGCTGCACAAATATTGTATTGGACTATGTTTTTATCGCACCACTGGATATGGGCGTTGCCGGGGCGGCACTTGCCACCGGCATAGGATATGCCATTCCCGGCATATTCGGCCTCTTCTATTTTTTATGGAACAAGAAAGGCACATTATACTTTTTAAAACCGAAATTTGACAGCAAGGTATTGCTGCGCAGCTGCACAAACGGAGCGTCTGAAATGGTGACAAACCTTGCCATTGCCGTCACCACACTTCTTTTTAACCTCGTGATGATGGAACGGCTTGGCGAGGACGGCGTTGCCGCCATCACCGTGGTGTTATACGCTCAATTTTTATTGTCCGCGGTTTATCTTGGCTATTCCTCTGGTGTGGCGCCCGTTGTCAGCTATAATTATGGCGACAAGGACACCGTGCAGCTTAAAAAGGTATTCAAAATCAGCCTTCAGTTTTTAATAGCGGCTTCGCTGGTCACGTTTGTTATTGCGTTGCTATCGTCCGACCTGATTGTGTCTATTTTCACGCTCTCCGGCAGTCCCGTTTTTGACCTTGCCGTGCATGGGTTTGATTTATTTGCCATCAGCTATCTTTTTATGGGGATCAATATTTTTGCGTCCGCGTTTTTTACCGCGCTCTCCAACGGCAAAATCTCCGCGCTCATCTCCTTTTTGCGAACATTTGTACTGTTGGTAGTGTGTATACTGCTATTACCCTATTTAATCGGTATTGATGGCATCTGGCTGTCTGTCCCCATAGCAGAGGCGGCCGCATTGTTTATCTCTATTCATTGGTTACGCAAAAAGCATACGGAATATGGATATGCTTAACCGCACATTAACTTAGATAAAAAGACTTATTCTTTTTTAAAATGAGACTTTGGATACCTGAACAAAGCACAGATCATGAACTGTCAGCAGAAAGGTAACGGGCAAAAGCAGGCTGTCGGGATCAAAAGTAGAAACATATCTTAAGCCATGATGGTTTTCTTTGCATTATTCCTCATGATCCTCATCACCAAAAATCATACTTTCCTATTCTACAACACCATTTCTCTTTTATCAATTGCAGCCCTCCGCTTAGTATGCTTATCTTTTCTATTACTATACTGTTTTGCTTTCATGTTTTCCAGTCTTGTTTTTTTCTGTATTTTACCATCTTTCTAGCCTCAGAAGCGGACTATCTTTTTAGGGGCAAGGTCAAGGCGGCTTTCGCAATCCAAATAACCGTTGTTTTTTATTTTAGCCTCGGCTCAAAACTTGTTACCCTCTACCACCAACCCGGCTTTCCGATAAACCTCTTTGTCGGGGATTTCGGCTATATGCTTTGCTTCGCCAAACACCAGTTCGATTTGCCGCGTGTAGAACTTATGCCGATAGAGTGGTCCAAACCGCACCGTAAATGTAGCCTGTCCCACCTCTGGTAACCCGTCCTTTGTAATATCCAAGTGCAGCACATCGTCCCCCGCACGCCGGATTCGTTTGAAATATTTCACCTGCTTTTGTGCGCCCTCTTCCCATTCATAGCAGACACAGATACGCAAACCATACAGCAGGAATAACAAGATCAATAGAATTACACAAACCACCACCAGCCAGATCCACCACAGTTCTGTATTGTTGCCGGTTTTAGTTGAGGCTTGGAGCGCAGCGCCTGCTGCTTCATTTTTGCCTATTGCAACGGAATCTTTCTCCTCTTCTTCGGAAGCTGCTTGACCCTTTTCATTGTCATCCACGGCTACCGTCTCTTCTTCATCCGGATCATCTTCATTTGTAATGCCACCTGCGCCTGCACCAGCATTTCCACTTGCCGACTGCCCCTCTCCCGAATCGCCCGAAACCTGCGCCTGCCCTTCATTTTCTGTAACAGGCGGGTTGCCTTCGCCCGATGCATCACCCTCCGGGTCCGCAGGATTCGTTGGATCCACCGGATCAACTGGATCTGCCGGGTCAATCGGATCTGGTTTGTTTGGTTGTTCCGGCTTGTTCTCCACCAACGGGCGCTTCTGCACATTCACCTGCATACACACAGCCTTTGCCAGGCGCGGTTCACCGCCTTCGGAAACATCGATGATTCCCGATTCCAAACCATTCGGATTTTTATTTTCCGCCCAGCCTTTATTTTCACAAACCATGATGCAGAAATCATCCATACCCTCATATCCTTCATCCGGCTCATAGGTATAGCTACCATCGGCTTCCACCGTGAGCACCCCATGCTCGGGCGCATGGGAAGGCCAACAGTGATATCCGAACTGCGTACAGGTATAGTCATAATCATCAAATGTATCATCGGCTGTAAGCTTGCCTGTCAGCGCTTCATTCTTATACACCGTATAAACGCCCGAAGCCGCCGACGCTTGCGCCTGGGACGACATTCCTCCGGCGAGCCCTGCCGCCACAATGCCTTCCACCCCGTCCACATCGTTTTGCACAATCGGCGCGTCGTTCACCGGCTCCACAAAAATGGGTATATCCAATGTACGGATTACTGTCCCATCCTCCGTCACAACCTCCAGTGTCAACACCACCTCGCCATAGCTGTGTTCCACCGGCTTATAATAGAGCTGTATCTCGCCGGTTTCATCCAACAGAAAATTGCAATATTCCACATTTCCGGCAGGCAGTACATCCGGGTTTGAGCTGCTTGCGACACGTAGCTTCACCTCATCCACATCCACACCCGAAAGCGCGGGCACCGTGCTCACAAGACGGTTTACCTCTTCATTTTCCTGGCTGACCGCCCGTGTTTGCAGATGCACGGTAATGGTGGTGGAAAGTCCATTTGCGTCTTCTATTGTCACCGGGAAGGACGCACCCGTAAAGTCCGGCTCGGCTGCCGCTCCAAACGAGAATGTATTGTCTCCTGTCACCACCAGCGTCCCCTGCGCGCTGTCATTCAGGCCGCCAAACGTATAGCTATCAATACTGGAACCGAGGTCCGGCGTAGCATTGATGCTGCCCGAAACCGATCCATCCCCCAGCACAAAATAATACTGGTCCCGTGCCACGGGCGGCTGCGGCGCACGTATAATGGTCATCGCCACCTTTTGCTCTGCCCACAACCCTTCTGGGTCGCGCACTTTTATGGTCAGGATCACTGGCTCATTCACCGTATATGCATTTCTTGCCGGTCGGATATTGAGCACAACATCCCCTTCATTTTCGTTTGTCCGTGGTGTAACAGTTGCCCACACTCCGCTTTTTGGTATGACAGATGTATCGCTGGAGCTCACTGTCATCGCCAACACAGAGGCAAGATCATCCGCATCCGAGATGTCAAACGGCAATTGGAAGATGGTGTTCCCATCCATCGTCTCTGCCGCAGTCAGGTTGTGGATAAATGGCGGGTCGTTTACCTCCTGCACAATAATATCCACACGCGCCGCCTGGCTCTCACCACCCTTGCTGTCCGTTGCCGTAAAGGTAAGGAAGGTATTGGCTATAGGATCTACCCCGTCATGTGTATAACGGTATTTGCCTTCCGCTATCTTCTCCAGCACACCATACAGCGGCTCGTCTACAATCGTCCACAGCTGGATATAATCGCCCGGGTCTTTTTCGTCCGCGGCAAGCGTGATGATAACAGAGCCTTCCTCTTGCACCGTAACCGTCTGCGGCTTGGCGGTAGGTACCGTGTTATACACCTCATATTCGCCAATATACGCATAAAATTCATTGCCCGCCTTATCCTCTGCCCGCATATGCAGGTGATACACACCAATGTCATTACGGGTTTCCACCTTGCTATTGGACGAAGCCTGCTCCCAGCCGACCGTTGGCCGTACAGACGAATCTGTAAACGCATATTCGCGCACAGCAAGCCCGCTTACCCCTGTATCCGCAAAGGTCATCGCAAAGCGTATAGGATAGTTGGTGAGTGACGTATACGGCTGGCCGTTTGTCGTCACAGCCGCGCTCACCTGTGGCAGCTCTTTATCTATATTCGTTACAGTATAGGTGGCTGTGTATGTGTTGCCGCAGGCATCCACCGCCTCTATGGCAAGTGTGCCGTTTGCGTCAAACGTCACCGTGTTATCATACACAAGGCTGGCTGGGTCAATTACTTCGGGGCTACCCACGCCGTCCTTCTTTATTGTAATGCTTACCAGCCCCGCAAGGTTATCCGAAGCGTCTATCTCCACATCAAACGATTGGTTGGTATACGTTGTGTTCAGCACATCCGCGGCAAAGCTGATTTGCGGCTTTGTCGAATCGCAAACGATATCCGCCCCCACACTCCACGCCGCAGAATGCAGGCCGTTGCCATCCCACGCGCGCACACGAAACCGCATACTGTCCGTATCCGGGAAACCGGAAGGCACCGTATAGGTATAGGCCTTCGAGGTATGCATTGCGGATGGGGCAATCACCGTAGCCCATGTGCTGCCGTTATAAACCTGCAATTCATAATGCGCGCCCACATCGTCGTGTGTCCACGCAACCGCCACTTGCCCGCCTGTTTTTGTGTGTGTTACCGCATACTCAATCAACGGGTTTGTGGGTATGCCTGTTGTAACCTCATAAACAGCACTGTTGCCCACGTTGTCATAAAGCGTAAAGTGGTAGGTGCCATCCTGCGTCACGCGGTATTGGTATGCCCCCGCATCCTCCACAGAAAGCGCGGGCTCCGCCGTCGTGTCAATCTCTACCCTGTTAAACCCGGACTGCCACAGCTCCTGCCCACTGCCATCTACAGGCAAAAGCGTGATTATTACATCGCCACCATTATCATCCGCCGGAGAGAACGAGTGTGTAGCCGTAGGCGCTTTGCTGTCAATCCTGTACACCGGGCTGGCTGCCCATGTGCTCGCTGCTGAACCTGTTGTCCCATCCGGGTTTATGCGTGTGGACGCGTTATCATCCACCGTACGCACCTCAAATTGGAAGTGCGCCGTATTCTCTGTCGGCAATGTCATGTTATATGTTTTAGTTGCCCCTACCAACGCGGGCACAACTGTCCAGTTCCCAGCTTCCGCCGTCTTATACCGCAGCTCATATTGCAACGCGCTTTCCACCGTCTCCAGGTCGCTCCCCGCGCCCCAGGTGAGCGTGAAGGAACTGCCACCCTTCAACGTAGCCGCCGCCGGGCCAATGTCCTGGGCGTCCGGCGCACCCGGCACGTAGTTCACCGGGTGCAGCGTAACCGTTACCGTTCCATAGACTAGGTCTGCCGGTGCCGTATCCCCATCCGTCGCATAATAACGCAAAGTTAATGTAACATCATTTAAATAATCCGCAAACGCCACATCCTTGTGTGTGAGCGTCCATGCTGTCCCGCTGCCCGCAAGCGTGGCATATTTATCCAGCGCAATATAATCCGCGTCCGTTTCCACCCAATGATAGGTCAGGGTTTCTCCCGCATCCGCATCCGTTGCCGCCAGTGTAATATTTGCCGCCTGCTTTTTCGTTGCGTCCACATCCATGCGGTAGACATCCGCCGATTTGTTTTGCGGCACAGGCGCACTATTAAGCACCACATATGGCCCAAACTCCTCATATGCCGTGTTGTCCGCGCGGTCGGCTGTCTGTGCAATAACCGTATACGTCCCCTTGGCTGTCAGCGCAATGGGAGCAGAATATTCGCTCCATTCCGCCGATTCCACGCCATCCTTTATCAGCTTATATTGCTTCGCACCCGCGGCAAACCCGCTCTGCGCGTCACCTCCCACGCCATCCGCGGGATCGTCGTATGTCAACGCAACCGATAAATTATCCGTCACATGTTTCTCTTCGCTTGCCTGTATTTTGTCTGGGTTGGCTGCTATTGTCGGGGCAATCCTGTCCAGCTTATCCACAACCACAGGGTAGTCCGTTTTGTTGCCCGCCGCGTCATACAGTTCAAACACATACCCGCCACTCGGGCTGTTTTTTGCCGCCGTATAGGTATATCCCGCCACATGCGTAACACCCGTCGGCGCCACAACACGATCAAAGCCAGACTGCCACAACTGCTCCGCGCTGCCATCCGCAGGCTCAAGCGTGATTGTTACCGTATTTGCGTTTGTCCATGTGTCCGCTACCAGAGAATGCGTAGCCGTGGGTGCCGTGCTGTCCACCGCAATCGTTATTACATCAGAATATAACGAATATGCCGGGCCCGCCTGCCCATTCGGGTTCACCAAATCCACATTGTCATCCTTGGCGCGCACACGCAATTGGAAGTTTGCCGTGTTTGCCCCGGGCAATGTTATATCTGCGTTTGTGGCGCCGGCGGCTGTCTCCACACTGTCCCACGCGCCACTCTCCGTACGCCAGCTCACCTCATACACCAAGTCGTTTTGCAATGTCTCTTCGTCCGTAGACGCTGTCCACGAAAGCCGCACCTGCTGCCCACCTTTATACGGACCGGTTGGTGTAAGCGATACCCCCAAAGGTTTTCCGGGCGCGTCATTCACCGGCACCACCGTCACCGTCACTTTTGCCTCGTCCGAGAGCGCAGGCGTTTCAAAATCATCCGCCGCCTTATACTTCAATTCAACTGTCTGCCCCACGTCCGGCACACGCCGCCCATCGTGCTCCAGCACCCATACGCTACTGTCGCCCACCGTCTTTTCCGTCAGCGTGCCCCACGCGCCAAGGCTTGTGGTGTCCGTGAAATTATACGCAATCGCGTCGCCGTCCGAGTCCGCTGCATCCAGCCGGATTTCCACGCTGTTTGCACCCACGCCCGATACAGTATGCTCATAGACGGTAACCTCCACATCCTCCGCCTCCGGCGCGCTATTGGTGATCTCATACGGCCCAAACACCTCTACATTGCTTTCATTGCCCGCATTGTCTGTGCAATACGCCTGTATATAGTAAATACCGCGCACATTAAACCGGATTGTTCCGTCATATTGCTTATATTCGCCCGGCGTCTCGCCATATTGGTAGGTGCGGTACAGCATATTTGCAGGCGCAATGCCGCTCTGCCCGTCCACCGCCGTCGCTGCCGCGTCCGCATAGGTAAGCGTAACGTCGATTGGGATTTTGGCATAGCCCGTCACGCGGTCGTCTGTTGCCGATGCCGACACAGAGGGTATCAACCGGTCTATATTCTCAACTTTATATGTTTTTGTTGTCACCCGCCCCACATGGTCTGTTGCCGTGTAAGTATACTGCGTGTTATTGTCCGCTGCCGTGCGCGTTTCGCCGAACATCCCCTGCCGCGGATCTGCCGGGTAAGTAACCGTTCCGGAAAGCGCCCCTTCTACTGTTGCTAGCCCGGACGCACCCAGCGCGGTATCCGTAATGCTCACGCTCACATCCACCGGCCCATTCGTCCACGTTGCGGCCGCGGGCGTGGAGGTATATGAGACCAGGGGTGCGGCATGGTCGATACGGTACACCGGGCCCGCCACCCAGCCGCTCTTTGCAGGGCCGGTTGAGTTGTCCTTATTAATACGCGTTTCGGGGTTATCATCCACCGTGCGCACCTCAAACTGGAAGTGCTCCGTATTCACCCCGGGTACATTCATTGTATATGTTTTTTCATTCCCCACAAGGGTGGGCACTGTTGTCCAGCTTCCGCTTGCGGATGTCTTATACCGCAGCTCATACCGCAGGTCACCCGCTGCTGTTTCCTCGTCGTCCCCATCGCCCCATGTGATGGTAACCGGGTCGCCGCTCTTCAGCGTTGTTGCCGCCGGGCCAATGCTGCTCGCCGCTGGCGCATCCGGCACATAGTTCACCGGGTGCAGCGTCACAGTCACGCTTGCATAATCAGAGTTTTGCGGGTCATCCACATCGCTGTCCGTCGCGTAATAGCGCAGTGTTAATGTGAGATCCGCCAAATCATTCGCCAGCTTTCCTCCGCCATGTGTCAATGTCCAGCTTTGCCCGCTGCCCAAAAGCGTTCCATAGCCCGCCAGTGTACTATAATCCGCGTCTGTTGTCACCCAATGGTAGGTCAGCGTATCCCCCGCATCCGCGTCTGTCGCGGCAAGTGTAATCGACATCTCCGCTTTTTTGCCCGTTGTGTTTTCAATATCCGCGCGGTAAACCTCCACCGATTTATCCTGTGCCACAGGCGCACTGTTCAGCACAATATACGGCCCAAATTCCTCTGTTTTTGTGTTGCCCGCACGGTCAACCACCTGCGCCAGGATTTTATACGTCCCCTTAGAGGCAAACCCAATGGGATCGCCATATACGTTCCACTCCGCCGGCTCCACATTATCCTTCACCAGCTTATACTGCTTCACACTGCCAGTGGCAAACCCGCTCTGCGCGTCATTACCCGTGCCATCCTGAGGGTCTTCATAGGTCAACGTGACCAGCATATTATCTGTTACATATTTCCCTTCACTTGCAGGCAGGCTGCCCGGGCTTGCGGAAATCGCGGGTAGCACACGGTCTATCTTGTCTACTATCACGGCATACTCCGCCATATTGCCCGCGTTGTCATATAGCTTAAACACATACCCGCCATCCGGGCTGTTTTTGGCTACCGTATAGGTATAGCCACTCACATGCGTCGCGCCCGCCGGGGCAACCACATGGCTGAATCCCGACTGCCACACCTCGTCCGGGTTATTATCCGCCGGGGTCAGCGTGATTGCCACATCCTGGTTTGTCCATGTGTTTGACTCCAGCAAATGTGTCGCCACAGGTGCGGTGCTGTCTACCACCAGCGGCCCTGCTACCACCCATCCGTCCGAGCTCAAGGGTGCCTGCGTTGTGCCCAGGTCTCCATAGCACTTGCCATCATCCCATGTGCGCATACGCACATACACCACGCCAGAGTTTACGTCCGGCATCGCAAATGTATAGCCGCACCCGGCATCCAGCACATTAAAGCCGCCATCCACCCGCGCCTCTATTGTCTGCCATATGCCGCCCGCGCTGGTCTGCACCTGCACCTCATATTTCAGGTCTCCCCTGTTTGTCTCCCGCGGCAGGTCTTCGCCCGCCGTCCATGTCATGGACACATTCTCGCCGCCGCGGTATCCCGCCTTGTCAAACTCAATATCAGAAGGCGCGGTGGGCGCGTCGTTAAGTGGTGTCACACTCACATAAATCGTGGCATAGGACGCACCGCCGTCCGTATCCACCACTTTTATTGTAAATTCATCGTATCCAAAATAGTTTGCTTCCGGTACATAGGTATATCCACCCGTGGGCGTAACGGTTGCCGCGCCATGTGTCGCGTCTGTTTCCAGTGAATATACCAACGCACTTGCGGGTGTTTCCACGTCTTTTGCCAAAATAGACCCGGTAAGCGTAGCATCTTCCTTCACTGTTTCATTTTTATCCGCAATCTCGGGCAAATCGTTCACAGAGCGAATCTCCACCGGGATGGTATATGTCTGCTTCAGCGTGCCATCCGAAAGCTCAAATTGAATGGTAAACTTCCCATACTGGTCTTTTGCCGGCGTCATTTGCAGCCCCAGGTTCTCGCCCGTGCCCGTCAACACAATATTTGCCTTGGGCAGCAGCGATTCGGGCGCGCTGGATGTATACTTGGTGATGATATTGTTGCCCTCCGGATCCCACACACGGAAGGAGAATGTGCCGGTTTTGTCCTCATCAAATGCCCAGCACACCTCGGGGATATCCCCCGGCTGCACCTCCACATAATTTGTGGAAGTATTAAGCGCCCACGTCGCCGTGCCTTCAAAGTTGGCACGCGGGTTGTCATTCACCGGCGAAACGGTAACCGTCACCGTTGCACTGCTCGTTTTGTCCCCATCGCTCACCACATATTGGAAGGTATCCTTCCCGTTAAAATCAGCCCCGGGCACATAATAAATCGTCCCATCCGCGTTCAACGTCAGCACACCGCCCTGCGTGGTGGCGTTATCTACGCCATCTGTGCCAACCGAAACAACGGACAGGTCTTCCCTGTCATTATCCACATCCCAGATTGTCGCGTCCTTGTTGTACGCACCTGTCCACAGGTCAATGGTAAGCGGCGTATCCTCCTGCGTTGTGCAGGTGGCAGCCTTCAGCCGCGGCGCGTCGTTCTCCGGGGTAACCAGTATTTTCACGCTGCCCCGGTATTCGCCGTTGGAACCGTCCGTGATTGTATAATCAAACATACCATAGCAAGCGTCGTCTTGTGTGTCTCGTGTATAAAAATCCGCATCCGGTACAAATTTCGCTTTGTTTCCCACATTGGTCACAACGCCATTTTGCGCCCCGGAAAGCGAAATGATATAAAGGCTATCCCCATCCGGATCCCAGAAATAGCTTGGCAGGTCAATCTCAATTGCCGTATCCTCGCGCGTTGTGCCCTCAAGCGGTTCACTGTATTCCGCCTTCAGCAGGGGTGCGTCGTTTGTCGGGTTTATCGTCAACCGCAGGTTTGCCGTCACCCGTGCGCTACTGCCATCCTCCGCGGTAACCGTGATTGTCGTTGGCAGATCGTTGGCCGCGTGGCATTCATATTGCGTATTTGTGATGCTCAGCAACACCTCATAGATGCTTCCGTTTTCGTCCCCATCCTTATCAATGCGTTCTGACGACACGACAATCCCTTCCACTTTTCCATCTGTCGTGTCCCATACACAGTCAAATGAAAGATCGGTGCTGTCCACATCCTGCACACGCAGCTTGATGGTTCCCGTCTTGCCTTCGTCCATGGAATAATCCTGCTGTAGCGCCACAAACCGCGGCGCGTCGTTCACCGCGTTAAAGTGGAAACGGACTGTTTTCACCGCCGATTCCAGCGATGCGTCCTTTAGCTTGTATTTCAACTCCACATACTGGCCGGGCACCCACGCTTCCTCCGGCGTGCCACTTGTGAACATCTCAGAATGGCAAAAGTCGGCATTGGGCGTAAAGGTGATTTTATCGCCCTCCACGCTGGCGCGCCCGGGCAGGCTGCCGGCAGTATAGTCAACCAATTCAATCGTAAGCGGGTCTCCGTCCGGGTCCGAATTTTCATTATATACCGTGGCCGACGCCTTGGCGTCTTCATTAAAGATTCCCTTAATATCCTCCGCCACCGGCGCCCGGTTCTCGTCGTCTACCTCCACAATCACATCCTGCGAGTGCGTCAGCCCGCCGCCATCCGTCGCGGTGACAGTAAGCGTGCACTGCCCCGGATTAAAGCCACGCACAGAGATGATCCATTCACCGGGCGTTTCGGAAAGCTCTGCCGTGCAAAGCTCTGAATTAACAATATTGTTGTTGCTGGAAAGCACGTACAGGCGAATTTGCTCATCACACTTGTCCTGTTCGGGATAATCCACATCCGTCACACTGACCCGGAACGTCTCATAATCGCCACGCACCACCTCAAACGGGCTTTGTGCACTGGTCTGCGGCACTGTCAGCACGGGCGCGTCGTTCACCGCAAAGATTACAATATTCGCAAATGATTCTGTCGATTTCCCGTTTTCCGCAATGTGCATCACCAGAGTCACATTACCGCCCATACTCCGGTTGGCATTTTCCGCTGGCGTATATTCAAAATAATACTTCCAGACATTGCCTTCCTTTACCTTATCAATACGGTAGCTTTCCAGCTGCGCTATATTCCTGTTGTTGGACGAAAGCGGGTCTATGGTTATCTCTACATCCATGGAGCCATTCCCGTCCTTGTTTCCATAAACGGAGGAGGTGATGTCTTTGCGCTGCAGCCCACAATCCTCATACACCTCATAATAAAGGCTGGAAAGGTAAGGTGGAATCTCGCCATTTTCATTGTATACACCAATCAAAAGCTGGCCTTCCTTCGAGTAATCCCACTCATCACCCGTATCCATAAACCGGCTCTTAACCGTGTAATTAAACTCGTACCAACCTGGCTCGTCCGCCGTAAACACCAGCTTGCCTGTGGAAATATCCGCATCCACCGCCGCTCCGTCAGGTGCACTTTTCAATGTAACGCTGTTCAGGAACAAGGCGTCCCCGTCATATTCCCTGCCATTTAGGTAATCGGGCGTAAACGTGTGGCCGCCTGCCGCCTGCGCCTTGGTAATAGAGGTAATATAACGATGCACATATGGCTTATGATTTGGCGAGGTTATGGAAATCGTCGCCTTTGCGGTTGCCGTAGCACCGCCCGAGTCCACCACCGTATACCTCACCGTCACCACCGCAGGCGTGTTCCGCGCGTTATACGGCCCGCCCGTTGTGTACCGCAAATAATCGCGGCCATCCACATGGTCAATCTCCGCCAACCCGCTGGAGATGCTATCAATCTTCTGGATCCTCAAACGCTTCTTGTTTGGGTCTTCCACATCGGTAACCGCTTCTATTACATCAATATTAATTGTATCGCCTTCATTGCAGCTCGCTGTTACATCCTGTGCCACAGGAAGGGTATTGTTGCTGTTCGCCGTCACCTTAAAGCTCATGACGCCTTCTTCCTGCTCGCCTTGGTCATTAATATATGTAATGGTGACGCGCACAACAGAATCACCAATCACACCGGGTGAAAGCTGAAACTCCAGTTCGTGTTTTTGTGGGCTTTGCCCCGCAGAGTTAACATGCAGCGTCGCACCGCCGCCATCCAGCTTCACACTGCCCGAATTCACCGGGCCGCCGCCCGCAATCGTCACACTGAGATCATAGGCCTTGTTTTGATTCACATTCCGTATGGTAAGCGTGTATGGGTCCAGCTCCATTCCCGCAAACGCAATCACATTGGGCAGGCGGTCTATGCTTGCGCCAATATCCGTGTTCGTCACATGGATGGTGATCGTGCTTGTGCTGGGCAGGCCGTTTTTATCCTCCACCTCATAATCCAGCACAATATCCCCTTCAAAATTCGGCTCGGATGTATATGCCCACATGCCGCCATCCATCTCCACAAGCGTGCCGTTGAGCGATGCCGTCTGGCTGGAGAGAGTCAGGCTTTTCAACGTCATTTCATCATCCGGGTCGGGATCATAGCATTCCTGCAGGGGCTCAAAATAAAGCGTTGTCGCATCGCGGATGGTAAACTCCTGCTCTGGCGTTGTGGGCGCATCGGGAACAGATTTAACAATCACACGGAATGTTTTGCTGACGCTGTGTTCGCCATCCGAAATAGTGAACCGCACCGTCACCCCGCCCTCGTTAAACTGGTCCGCCCTCGGCGCAATCGTAAGGCTGCACCCTGTCGGGCTGCCTTCATTAATTGTATAGCTGAAGCTGTCTTTGTTAAGCACACTTTCATCGCCCGACTGAATAGCAATGATCAGCTTGTCGAGATCTGTTTCCGGGTCAAAGAAATCAATCCGCACCGTTTCGGATTCATCCTCGTTAATCACAATATCACCGGTAAATCCAAGCGAAAGCTCTGGAGGCGCATTAACAGGAATCCCTGTCAGCACAATAGTTCCCGTCGCCTCCTCATCGTGCGTATCCTTCACGGTAAATGTAATTGTATCCGTGCCATCATAGTATTTATCCGGCGTATAAAGGAAGGACGTGATGTGGCCGTTCCCATCTGTCACAATATTGCTGACCGCGCCATGTGATGGGTTTGTAAGCGCCGTAACGCTAAGCGTATCACCCTCATTGGCAATGTCTACATCCGCACATGCGGAAAGCATATCTTCCCCCGTGATGGTAAGGGGAACATCCTCTGTAAAGGAAAGCTTTTTCGTCCCTGCCGTGGGCGCGTCGTTCACCGGCGTAATCCGCAATGTAATATGTTCGGTTATGCTGGTTGTGCCATCGCCCAGCACCAGCTTAAACCCGGCCGTTTTGCCGTCATGGCTGTTTTTGTTGGCAGCGGGCGTCACACGGATCACGCGCTTGCCCGGGTCGTTCACATCCACCGGCTGCAATACGCACGAAGCCACCAATCCTGTGTTTGTCTCTGGTGTCACCTGCATCGCCAATGTCTCTTTGGGCGTTTCCACGTCAGACACGTATAGCACGATATCAATGGGTTTGTCCTCGGGCGTAACATAATCCTCACCCGTCTTAATCACCGTGAACTTCGGCGCGTAGTTAATGAAATTAAGCTTGATGCTAACGGTCGCCGTCGCCGTCGCCCCCGAGCTGTCTATCACTGTATAGGTAAATGAATCTTCACCGTAATAATGCTCGCTGGGCACATATTTCATCGTCTGCCCGTCTCCAGATACCGTAACCGTGCCGCCCTCCGCCGTTATCGCGTCCGTGCCGCCCGTGTCAAACTTCACCGTTTCAATGCCATCCACATCGCTTGCGAGCTCCGTCACTGTGAAGGTAATCGTATCGTCTTCGTTAATCTCGCGGCTCACTTTTTTTGCTTTTGGGCTGTCGTTCACCTGTGTCACAGTTACTGAAACCGTATAAATAACTGTTTCGCCATCTTTGTCGGTAGCAGAGATTGTAAGCGCCACCGGGCCGTCCGCATAGGCAGCCTGCTGCGTGTTAGCGTTTGCCTTGGGCTTCAGTGTCACCCCATATGCCGCAACACGGCCGGTTTTAGATACCAGCTCCACCTTTATGTCCTGTCCCTCGTTGTCCAGCACCTTTGTGTTGTCCGAAAGCGCAAAAACGGTATACCCTGCAAGACTTGCGGGCATATCCGGATCATACACCTCAAAGGTAAACGAATCCTCCGTATCCTCATCCATTGTGAAGGTTGGCGCCACATTTTGTATCACAGGCGGGTCGTTTACCGCCGCCACCGTCACCGCCACCTGCCGCGCCACGCTGCTTTGCGTTTCATTTTTATCCCATGCGGTAACAAGCAGGTTTAAATTGCCGTATTCCTCTGTGTTCGCATATCGGTTAAACGTCAGCGTCACATTAAACTCCACGGTGTCGTCATCCACATACACCGCTTGAATGGAGATGTTCTCATCCTTCAATATCTCATCGTTGTCCGACTCTATGCTAATTCCAATGTTATCCTGTGGCGGAGCCGCAATATCCACATCTTTCACACGGAAAGAAAATATCAACGGTTCGCCCTCTGTACCGGAGAGCGCTGTGCCCAGTTCCTGAAACACGGGCACATTGTTTGCCACTTCCACCGCCACGGTAACCGCCGCCTCGCTCGTCAGCGTGCCGCCTGCATGGCGCACAGTATAGTTGAATGTAACATCGCCACCCGGCTGCCGTGGATGTGGTGTGTAACGGATAAGCTGCTTGCCGTCTTTCTCCACCACCTGCGCGCTGCCATAGGCCGGATTTGTTGTTATGGCTACCAGCTCCAGCGTGCCGCCCGTATCCACCGCTTTGTCATTTTTCAGCACATCAATGTCCACACCCGCCTCGGCAGTGGTACACTGTGCCCTTTCATTGACGGCTTGGGGCGCATCCTCCACCGGGGTTACCTCCACGGTAAATTCTCCCGCTTTTGTTAGCTCTCCGTCCGAAGCCGTGACTTCAAGCGTATCCGTTCGGTCAAAATTCGTGTTGGGCGTATACGTAAGGGTATCGCCGGTAACCACCGCCGTGCCGTTTTGCGGCCCGCCCGTCACAGCAAAGGTAAGCGCCGCGCCGTCCGGGTCTTCAAAATAATCTGTCAACGTGATTGTAATCGGTGTTTCTTCCAACGTTGCAAGCGACCCTGCCGGTGCGGTAAACTCCGGCGCGCTGTTACGCTTTGTCACGGTAACCGAAAGCGAAGCCGCGCTTGCCTTGCCTGCGGTATTGGTTGCGGTAATTGTAATTTCCGCGCTGCCCGTTCCCTCGTTTATAGGCGCCAACACAAGCGTGTGGCCGCCATCTTCTCCCCGCGTCAAAATAGCGGCTGGGTCAAACAGCGCTTCATTATCGCAGGCGATCCCAATCGCCACATCCCCGGGCGCGTCCACTTCATCCGTAACAGTCAGCCCCAGCGTTTTTGTTTCATCAGAAAGGAATGCCACATCATCGCCATCCGGCAATGTAACTACAGGCGCGGTGCGCGCGGTAACGGATACCGTAAATGTTCCCTCCGCCGTAAGCTTGCCATCTGTCGCGCGAACAGCAAACGAGTCGGTTTGCGCAAACCCCGCATCCGGCATATAGGTCAGCACGCCGCCCGTAATGCTTACTGTGCCGTTTTGCGGTGCACCCGCCTCTTCAAATACGAGTGTGTCGCCATCCGGATCCGTAAAATATTCTGTTAAATCCAGTGTCAGCGCAATGCTTTGCGGCACAGATAGCTGCCCCTCCGGGGCTTTAAACAAGGGAGCTGTGTTCTCCTCTGGCTCCTGCTCCCCTCCGTCCGTATTTTCTTCCACCGTCACTTCAATGGCCTTCACAGCAGAAATGCCTGTTTTGTTTTCTGCCGTAATGGTGAAAACCGCAACCCCCGTGGCGTCGTCTACCGGCAAAAGCACCAGTGTATGAACGCCGTCTTCGCCGCGGGTCAGCACCTGCCCGGCAATATCAAACAATGCGGCATTGTCACAGGAAACATCAATTTCAATCTCTCCCGGCGCATCCACCGCATCCGTTACTTCTATTTTTATTTCTTTTGTTGTGTTTGGTTCAAGGGTAATCTTATCGCCATCCGGCAACACAATTTCTGGCGACACGGGTTCGCCTTCCCCGCCCATCGCGCCCATCACAACTCCCTGGCTTTGCGGGGCTGCCGGTGTTTCGCCCGTCTCTTCCGCAGGCGCTGGCGCGTCCACAGCTTGCGGTATTTCCTCTGTAGGCATTTCCTGCTCGGCTGGGGCTTCCTCGCCCACCATCTCTCCGCCCGATAGCGGAACCTGGGTATCCTCAATCGTAACCGAACGCGAACAAGCCGTAATAAACAGCACGCCCGCGCATATGCATGCGATTATTCTTTTTACCCAGTACATTGTCCCCCCGTTGCCTTTCTGCTAATAAAAATTTTTGATCCGCAAATAGTAATTGTTATTATTCTATTCTACAATAGTGCATTCCAATGACATTTCAATGATATCTGAATAACAGATTACCATATAATAACGTGGTTTTTGTGTATTATTTAATAGTAAATTGAATAATTTATGGTTTTTTCTTCTTTTCAAGCAAATGCCAACCAAATCTTGATTCGCTTGGTACTATATTGTACCTGCACCGTTTCGCATAGGATAATGAGGGCCGTTAACAGGAACAATTATGCGGATTTTGGGTGATTCTTGAAGCAAAAAAGACGAATACCGAGAGGTTCAAACCGTCATCAACGCAGATGAACACAATCTCCATCAAAAAGATATGAGATTTGAGATAGATCAACAGGCACCTGCACTGCAGCTCATCCAAGCAAGGGTAAGATCAACCTTTTTTTGCTAACAAAGAATATCAACGAAAAAGCACAATAGAAAACCACCCCGGCTTACGCACAAGAGTCAATCCGGCCAGTTCTTACGGTATTTTACCGCCACCCTGCTTCACTCGCCGTCACCTGTCCCATTTTTCCGCCAAAGCAATCAACTGGTCGGCAAATTTTCCCAAATCTTTATTTGCACCGCCCTCATTCCGGCTAATTACATCCAATATCCTGTCTCCCGCATTCATCAGCCGTGCATAAGCAGGATTGGCACTTTTTCTTTGAGCCTGTTTTTTCTTGATTGCCTGCAGCTTTACCCCTTCGCGGGTTATGCTGCCCTCCGCAAGGTCAAACTCTGCCCGAAAATCAGGAACATAAGGATCCATCCCCTTGCCTGCGAGTAAGCCGGATAGCTCCTGTGCCGCTTCCTCCTCGCCATGCACAATAAACACTCTTTGCAGTGGTTTTTCAAAGCTGCCAATCCAGTTTAGCAATCCCTTTTGATCTGCGTGCGCCGAAAGGCCACGGAAATTATAAATTTCCGCATTCACGGCTATGGATTCGCCAAACAGCTTCACCACGGTGGCCCCGTCAAGCAAAATACGACCGAGTGTACCTCCCGCTTGAAACCCGGCAAACATAACGGTGCATTCCTTGCGCCACAGATTATGCTTCAAGTGATGCCGCACCCGGCCCGCGTCACACATACCACTTGCCGATATAATAACCTTCGGCTCCTTGTCTTCATTCAGGGCGATAGATTCTTCCGTTGTCCTGCACAGCTTTAAATTGGGAAACCGCAACGGGTGGAAACCTTTTTCCATTACGGCTAGCGTTTCATCATCCGCATACCCGGCAAGGCCTTTATCATAAATCTGCGTTGCTTCCAGTGCCAGCGGGCTGTCCAGATACACCGGAAACGCGGGAACGCTGCGCACAAGCTTCCGCTCCTTCATTTCACGGATGTGGTACAGCAATTCCTGCGTCCTGCCCACAGCAAAAGCCGGAATCACAACGTTTCCCCCTCTTCCCAGCGTTTTATCAATCAATTTCGCCATGTCTTCCAGTGTATAGTGGAGCTTCTTATGCAGCCTGTTGCCATAGGTAGATTCCATCACAACATAATCGGCCTCCTGCAAATACACCGGATCCTTGATGATCGGCTGGTTTGTGTTGCCAATGTCGCCGGAGAACACCACCTTTTTGGCAACGCCATCTTCTTCCAGCATAAGCGTTGCCGAGGAAGACCCCAGCAGGTGCCCCGCGTCTGTCAGCACAGCCGTAGCCCCAGGCGCAACTTGAATCATCTCGCCATAACGGCACGATTCAAAATACTCTATAGCCACCCGGGCGTCTTCCTTTGTATATAGTGGTTCTTCCGGCTCCACCCCAGCTCTTTTTTCTTTGCGCTGTTTCCAGCTCGCTTCCGTTTCCTGGATATGCGCGCTGTCCATCAGCATTACCTCCATCAGCCTGCACGTGGCTTCCGTCGCATACACTGGCCCCCGGTACCCCTGCTTAAAAAGCAACGGCAGCCTGCCAGAATGGTCGATATGCGCATGGGTGACAATCACCGCGTCAATCTCCCTTGCCCGGAATGGAAACTGGCTGTTCCGCTCCTCGTTATTTCCCTGGACAAGACCACAATCCACCAAAATTTTCTTCCCATTAACCTCAACACAATGACAGCTGCCCGTCACTTCTTTATTCGCGCCACAAAAAAATAGCTTCATAAAACTTTCCCTCATTCCTATAAGAACATAAGACAATTATACTCGTGCATTTGAAAGGGTGTAAATACCATACACACTATATTTAATTCAATATTTCACGTTGATTTTTTCATCTGCTACCCCAGCTTCACCACATGGCCGGCAATCTCTTGCACCAATTTCAAATCGTGCGAAATCAGCAGGATTGCGGTGCCATATTCGCGCTGTAGCTTCTGCATCAGGCTGATAATCTGCGCCTGGCTCACCACATCCAGCGCGGTCGTCGGCTCATCCGCAATTAAAAGCCGGGGGCGGTGGGCAAGCACCATGGCAATCATCACCCGCTGGCACATGCCGCCGGATAACTGGAAGGGATAGGCGCCCATCACATGGTCAATGTCTGAAAGCATAACACTTTCCAGCATTTGTCCGGTAATATTAGTGCATTCCGCCCGGCTCAGCCCTTTGCGATGGACACGCAACGCCTCTGCAAACTGGCTGCCAATTGTGCGTGACGGATTCAACGACTGAACGGAATCCTGAAAGATCATGGAGATTTCCTTGCCGCGGATGCGTTGCCATGCGCGTTCCCCAAGGGAAAGAAGATCAACCGCCGTCCCGTTCTTTTTCTGGTATCGTATGGTTCCCGAATCAATTTGCCCGGGAGGCTCCAGCATTCCCAAAACAGAAGTCGCCAGCACCGTCTTGCCACAGCCGGATTTCCCCACCAGCCCCACAACCTCGCCACTGCCAACATGAAAGCTTACATCGCGCACAACAGGTACGGCAGCCCCATTATCATTTGGAAAACTGATGGATAGATTGCATACATCAAGCATGGAAGTGCCCCTCTCCCGCAGGATTAAAACAAGCTATTTTATGGTTTTCATCCCCCGCCAAGTCTGGAATTTGCGTTTCGCAGATGGCAATCCTGTGCGGGCATTGCACATGATAGGGGCAACCGGCCTTTGCATTACCGGAAAAGAGCGAAACCGCCTCGCAATCGCAATGGTTTTCCAGCGCGCTGGAGAACAACAACCGGGTATATGGATGCGCCGCGCGCCGCGCAATATCGTCCGAAAACAACTCCTCTACAACCAACCCGGCATACATCACGTAAATTTTCCGACAAAACTCCATGGTTACGCCAATATCGTGGGAAATAAACAGGTAGCCAATCCCGCGCTCCCGTTGCAGCTGGGAAAGCAGCTCTAAAATGGGCTGCTGCACCTCTGCGTCCAGGCTGGATACCGGCTCGTCGCAGATGATATATTGTGGCTCCAGCGCAAGCGCCCGCGCAATGACGACACGCTGGCGTTGCCCGCCGGATAGCTGGTGCGGGTATTTGCCCGCCTCCTCCCGGCCCAGCGCCACCTGCTCCAGCAATCCCTCAATCACTTCACGTTTTGCGGCCCCATCCAGCTTTTTATAATTATCCAACGGCTCCTCCAGCGACTGGTACACCGTGCGCCGCGGATCAAGCGAGCCACTGTTGTCTTGGAATATAATCTGTATACGCTGGCGCAGCCCGCGCATTTTCCGCTGGTTTACGCCGGTATAATCCACCCCGTCCAACAGCAGGCTGCCCGCGTCCGCATCCTCCAGGCGGCATATGATTTTTGCCAATGTGGATTTTCCGCAGCCCGATTCTCCCACCAACCCAACGCTGGCCTGGCCGCCCACCTCCACCGAAACGCCACGTAGCGCCTTTATTTTTTTATTGAATGTTTTTTTGATATTATTGGCTTGCAGCATGCTTTTTCCTCAACTTCTTATTCACAACGCCCAACTGTGTGTGCCGGGGGCTCAATCTGTCGCGCATTGCCTCGCCCAACATCTGGAAGCACGCAACAGCTAGCACAATGGCAATAATGATGGAAATCATAATCTGCGGGTTTGTGTTGATATAAGCGCGCGCGTCACTCAGCATAGAACCCCACTCCGCGGCAGGAGCCGCCGCCCCCAGGCCAATAAACGACATAGCCGATATGCTGATAATCACAGTGGAAATGTTCAGCGTGGCATAAATCATGATTTGCGGCAGGGCGTTGGGCAAAATATGCTTGCGTATGATTGTGAAGCTGCTGCTGCCCAAGGCTCGCGCGGCAGTGACAAATTCCTTTTCGCGCAGGGATTTTACGATGCTGCGGGTCACGCGGGCATATTCCACCCAGTAAACCATGGACATCGCCAAAATCAGGTTTTGCATACCCGGCCCCAGAAATCCCGCCACCACCAGCGCCAAAATCAGGCTGGGGAACGCAAGGAAAATATCAATCGCACCTACAGAGACAAGGTCTGCCCCGCCGCCAAAAAATCCGGCAACAACACCGATTGTGACGCCAACCGACGCAATAATCAGCTCAATTAGCAATGTGGCGCCCAGCGTGGAACGCGTGCCCGCAATCAAGCGGGACAGTACGCAACGGCCAAGGTCGTCCGTGCCCAGTGGGTATTGGGCGCTGGGCGGGGACAGCGTATTAAAAATGTCTGTCTGCAACGGGTCGTTCGGCATCAAAACCGGCTCAAAAACAGCGACAAAAAGATAAAATACGGCAATGGCAAACCCCGCTATAAACAAAGGGTTGCGCAACAGCTTTTTCACACCGCGGCCCCCCTCTCCATGCTCCTTTGCCCGCGCGTCCTTGGGTCAAGCAACATGCAAACAATATCAATGCAAAGGTTAATGGCCACAAACAGCAGTGCAATTAAAAACACACAGCCCTGCACAGCAGGATAGTCCCGTTGCAAAATCGACTCCACAAGGTATTTGCCCACGCCCGGCCAACTGAAAATAAGCTCCACCACGGCAGAACCGCCCAGCAGCAGGCCAAAGCTCATCCCCAGCGAGGTAATAATGGGGGTAGCAGCATTTTTCAGTGCGTGCCGCCAAACCAAAACGGCTGTAGACGCGCCCCTTGCCCGCGCCGCTTTTATGTAGTCCTTCGACAATTCCTCCAAAAGGGTAGAGCGTATAAACCGCGAATAATATGCCGCAAGCCCCAGCGACAGCGCCAGGCTGGGCATAACAATATGCAGCGGCGTGCCTGTACCAAAGGAGGGCAGTAGGCGCAGCTTTACACTGAAAAGAATAATAAGCAGCAACCCCACGCAATATGACGGGATGGACATAATAAAAATGCTGCCCATGCGCGAAGCTCCGTCAAACATACGGTTTTTCCGCATTGCGGAAAGCACACCGACAGGGAAAGCAATCGCGGCGATAACGCCCATGGACGCAAGCGCGAGTTGCAGCGTATTGGAAAACCGCAACGCAAATTCCTCCAACACCGGCCTGCCGGTTATGATGGAATTACCCAAATCCAGCCGGAGCACATCCCCCAGCCAAATCCAGTATTGCGTAAAAAGGGGCTGGTCCAGCCCCAGTCGCTCACGCATAGCAAAGAGTGCTTCGGGAGTAGGGTCAATGCCCATGGATTGCAGTTTCATCAGCGCGGCGTCACCCGGCGCAAGGCGCATCAGCAAAAACGTCAGCACCGTCACGCCGAGTAGCACCGGTATAATTTGTAGCAGTCTTTTTACAAGATAGTTGCCCATATCCTCACTTAATCACAGTATCTTTTAATGCGTAATTCACCTGCCAGCTGCCCGCGCCAATGTCAAAATTGGTCACGCTTGGCCGGGTAAGGCGCACGCTGTTGCGGTGAAAGGCAATCAGCATGGGCGCCTGCTCCATAATTTCCGTCTGGATGTCCCAGTGCAGCTGCCGCCGTTTTTCTGCGTCCATCGTCACCACCAGCTCGTCAATCATCGCGTCCAGCTCTGGCGAAGTATACACCTTGCAATAGCTGCCTGAATGCCAATATCCGCTCTGGTAATTCATTGTCGGGTCATCCGTGGGGATAAACGACTGGTTGGTCATCAGCATATCATACTCTTTTTCCACCTGCAAATCCCACACAGCGCCACCTTCCACAGCATTCAGCGTTACATCCATGCCCACCGCCGCAAGGTAATCTTTGATAGCCGGGCACAGCAGGGAATCCTCTGTGTTATCCGCGCTGTAGGTTAGCGTAAACGCAAGTGGTGTGCCGCTTTTAGCGCGCATTCCATCCTCGCCTTTTTTCCATCCGGCCTCGTCCAATAGCGCCTCCGCCTGTATAGCATCATATTCCGGCATAGCAACGTCCGGGTTCACCACATCGCCAAAAACAGGAGAAAAGAAGCTTTGCGGCGGAGAGGCCAGCCCTGGCAGCAGCTCTGTTACCAGGGAATCAAAATCGATAGCGCAACCAACCGCCTGCCGCACCGCAAGCTCATCAAGCGGGGCGCTTTCCATGTTAAAAAAAACAGCCTGCGATGTGTTTTGCGTTTTGGTGATCAACTGATACGCGGGGTCTTGGATCATCTGCTTAATGGCGGCAAGCGCCTGATAACCGCTCATCATATCAATTCCACCCGATTCCAGCGCCATAGTACGGGATTGCGCGTCAGTAATCACCTTAAAGGTGATCTTTTGGAGATTGGGCGCGCCACCCCAATAATCGTTGTTTGCCTCAAAAACATACTCGCTCTCCGGCGTCCAGCTTGCCAGCTTATATGGGCCGGTACCCACGGCAGCAGAAAGAGTGCTGTCCTCCCCCATCACGCTGGGGCTAACCATGCTGTTTGTCGTTCGCGCAAGGTCAGATGCAAGGGTAAACGTAGGTTGTGCCATGTTGATTACCAGCGTATTTTCATCCGGTGTTTCCACACTCTCAATCGCTGCCAACAGCTCCTTTTGTTGCAGCCGCCCTATATTTGCCGCGGCAGCCTCCGCATTCCACGGTGTGCCGTCGTGAAAGGCCACCCCCTGCCGCAGCTGGAATGTCCACACAAGGCCGTCCTCGCTCATTTTCCACGATTCCGCCAGCCCGGCAACCTGGTTAAAATCAGCATCCAGCTCTATTAGCCCGTTATACACCAGTATTTGCGTATCGTCCAGCATACCATCCGCCGGGTCATAGCTCGTCAGGTCAAATTGCTCGCCAATCACAAGCTCCTGCGAAATGCCTTCTCCCGCATTCTGGGCGGTGGGCAGGCCTTCTTTTTCCTCCGCCGCCGCGGGCTCAGCATTTTCCTGTCCTGCTTGCGCCGTCCCGCCTGGCGTTTCATTCGAATTTGTGGCACAGCCCGCAAAAAGCGCCACCGCCATCAAAACCGCTATTCCTATTGTAATAAACCTTATTTTCTTCATGCTTCCCTCCATGGTCTGTTATGGTCAAGGGTTCCGGCGTATGCCGCCCCTTTTTAAACCGTTTTAAAAACAAAAAAACGACGCCATCCTGCTTTTTGCAGAACAAGCATCGTGTGCGACGCCATTCTCTTTGCCTGTCATTTTGTTGCGTTTGGTGTTACATAATTGCATTCTTCGTGAATACGTTATTAAAGCTACTATAAAATAAAAAGCCTTGCAATGTCAATAGTTATTCAAGCAGTTATGCCAAAAGGCCTATTATTACTTTTTTACGCGCAACACTTCATTCATACTACCTGTCCGATATCCCGCAAGGTCAAGCGTGGCATACAAAAATCCTATCCGCTTCAGCTCCCGTTCAATTTTGCCAAGCAGCTCTTTGTCCAATATCCGATCCATGTCTTCCCGGCCAATTTCAATCCGTGCCAGCTCCCCGTGCACACGTACGCGCACTTGTTTAAACCCCATATCCCGGAGCAACAGCTCGGCTTTCTCCACCATTTCCAGCTTTTCCCGCGTAATCCCTTCGCCATAGGCAAAACGGGAAGAAAGGCAGGCGCAAGATGGCTTGTCCCATGTGGGCAACCCCAGCTCTTTTGACAGCAGGCGGATTTCTTCTTTGGACAGCCCTGCCTCGCGCAGCGGGGTTAAAATTCCAAGCTCACGCACAGCTTGCGTTCCCGGCCGAAAATCCCCGTCATCATCAGTGTTAGATCCTTCCAAAATATGCAAAATATCATTCTCACCAGCAATTCCAACAATTTTCTGCATAATCGCCTTTTTGCATAGATAACAACGGTTGGCCGGATTTTCCGCAAATCCTTTGATTTGTAATTCATCCATATCAAATGAAATATGGCGAATGCCCTGCCCACGCGTAAACGCCTGCGCGTCTTCGTCTTCCCACACCGGATGGGAATGCAAGCGCGCAGTCACGGCAACAGCGTCATCACCCAAAACATCATGCGCAACCTTTAACAACAACGTGGAATCCACCCCGCCGGAAAACGCAACTGCCACACGCCCCAGCCCGGCGATAGCACCGCGCAACACTTCATATTTTTGTTGAATCCCGTCACTTGTCATAACGGTATTATTATCCCCCATGCCCCCGGGCTTGTCAACGAGCAGCAAAGGTTGTTATAATTTGCTTATAGTATGAGCATGAAAGGACAACTTTTACTTGAATAAACAGGAATTACTGGAGCTGCTGCAAAAAGTGGAGTCTGGCGATCTGTCGCCACAAGCCGCTGCCGGCAAGCTGAAAATGCAACCCTTCGAGGATTTGGGCTATGCAAAAATCGACCACCACCGCGGTATAAGGCAAGGCGCTGCCGAGGTCATTTTTGGCCTGAAAAAAACACCCGAACAGATTCTCGGCATTGTGGACTCCATGGTGGCACATGGCGAAAAAACAATACTGATCACCAAAATGGCGCAGCAGGCGGCAGACATGGTGGGCAGCAGGCACAAGCTGGAGTACAACGAAATGGCACAGCTTGGCGTTGTGGGCGGCGGTGATGCCAATAACGCCGCGGGCAACATCGTTGTGGTTTCGGGCGGCACCAGCGATATGCCTGTGGCGGAGGAAGCGGCGCTGACAGCCGAGGCACTGGGCAGCCGTGTTTCCCGTATTTACGACGCGGGCGTGGCTGGGCTGCACCGTCTGCTTTCCTATGCGGAAACATTGGCACAGGCACGGGTGGTGATTGCCGTGGCCGGAATGGAAGGCGCATTGGCAAGCGTGGTGGGCGGCCTTGTAGATTGCCCCATTATTGCCGTTCCCACAAGTGTCGGATACGGCGCGTCGTTTGGCGGCGTTGCCGCGCTGCTTTCCATGCTCAATTCATGCTCCAGCGGCGTCAGCGTGGTGAATATCGACAACGGATTTGGCGCGGGATTCCTGGCAAACAGGATCAACCACATGGGAGATGCAAAATGAAAACGTTGTATTTTGAGTGCTATATGGGCGCGGCGGGGGATATGCTGATGGGCGCGCTGCTCGGGCTAATCCCAGATGCGCAAGCCTTTCTTTCAAAAATAAATTCTATCGGACTGGATGGCGTTAAGGTGAGCCGGGCAAAAGTACAAAAATGCGGCGTCACTGGCAGCAGCATCATCGTAGAGGTAAACGGTAACCAGGAGGAGAGCGGCAGCACACCGGGCATTGCACAAAATCACCACCCGGCACATCATCACGGCGGCATGGATCACATCCGCCATGTGGTGCACAGGCTTACTGTTCCGGAGCATGTGAAAAAAGACATTCTTGCCGTTTATGAGTTGATCGCGCAAGCCGAATCACAGGTGCATGGCGTTCCTGTTTCCAATATTCATTTCCACGAGCTGGGCACCATGGACGCGCTGGCGGATATCACTGGGGTTTGCCTGCTGATCGATCAGTTAAAGCCTGAAAAAATATTGTCTTCACCCATTACCACCGGGTTTGGACAGGTGCAAACCGCGCATGGCATTTTGCCTGTTCCGGCACCCGCAACCACGCTGTTATTGTCGGGCATTCCCATCCGGCAAGGAGCAATTGAAGGAGAGCTATGTACCCCCACAGGGGCAGCGTTGTTAAAGCATTTTGTCCACGGATATGGGGAGCCGCCTGTTTTTACCATAGATAAAACAGGCTATGGCATGGGCAAAAAAGATTTTGAAGCCGCTAATTGCGTGCGGGCAATGTTTGGGAAAACAAACGACGGGCTCGGCGAGATATGTGAGCTTAGCTGCAATCTGGATGACATGACGCCCGAAGCAATCGGCTATGCACAGTCCGTCCTTTTGGGAAATGGCGCGCTGGATGTTTTTACAACCCCCATCCAAATGAAAAAAAACCGACCCGCTGTCATGCTCACCTGCCTTTGCGCAAAGCAAGACGCGAACACTTTTGCCGGGCTGATGCTAAAGCACACCTCCACTGCCGGCGTTCGGGAAAAAACATGCCGGCGGCACACGCTGGACGTCAGCTTTTTAACAGTGCAAACACCTTACGGCCCTGTCAAAATGAAAAAATATGCCGGACACGGCGACGAAAAAACCAAACCCGAATACGACGATGTTGCCAAAGCATCCCAAGCCTTTGGCGTTTCGTTTGACACAGTATCGCTGGCCGCCTACGAAGCATATGCAAAAACCATGCGTGATTCTGATTCAAAGCCATAATCAAGCCATTCCTTTTACGGGATGGGTTTAACTTCAAGCCACTTTTCTGTCACGCCTTTTCGAACCGGGTAGTCAGCATTATTCGCTTATCCCGCATCCGCCCGTGCCGTAACCGACTTACGCTTGGCCGCCCAAGCACGCTTCCACAACAAAACGCCAAGCAATAGCGTCACCGCCTCCGCAAACGCAACTGCCAGCCACAGGCCCGTTTGGCCCAATAGTGCTGGTAATACAGTAAGGAACACAAATACCGGCAGTGTGCTCCTGGAAAGCGACACCGCCATTGCGCTGCCCGTGTTTCCCATGGATTGGAGGAAGGAGATCAGCAATATATTAAATGCGGCCAGCGGCAGGTTACTGAAATAAATCTGCCCCACGCCAGACGTAAACGCCAGCAACTCCGCGTTGGTATCGATAAAAATGCTGAAAAACAATCGCCCGCCAAAGAAAAGCAATACATAAAACAAAATTCCCATGAGCACATTAAACCATACCGTCGCCTTGAAAAGCCGCCGGATGCGCCCCCATTCTTCCGCACCCGTAAAATAGCTGATCGCCGGTTGCACCCCCTGGGCCGCGCCCAAAAACGCCGTGAGGCAGATAAGCGCCGCGTAGCCAATCACCACATAGGCCGCAAGGCCGTCGTCTCCCAGCCCGTTTTTGACAATCGCAAGGTTGTAGAGCAGCGTCACAAAGCCAATGGAAAACTCCGCGACAAAAGCAGGCAAGCCATTTATCCCAATCTTCAGCAGCAACTTTAACGAAAAGCGCGTTTTTTGAAAATACAGGTTCCCTTTTTTACGCAAAAAATGCGGCAGCAATATAAGTACGCTAAACACCGGCCCCAGCCCGGTCGCAAGCGCCGCGCCCGCAATGCCCATATCCAGCGGATACATAAACACATAGTCCAGCACAATATTACTGATGGAGCCAATTAAAAGCGACCACATGGCAAGGCCCGGCTTGCCGTCGTTGCGCGCATAGGTGCTAAGCGTAAAGCTCAAAACAAGAAACGGACTGAAGGCCAGGAAGTATTGCAGATACGTGACTGTATCGCCGAGGATAACATCGCCCGCCCCCAAAAAGCGCGCCATGGGCTGTGCAAACAAAACCCCAAGTACGGCAATGGCGACGGAAAACCCAACTGTGAAAACCATGGACAGGTTAAACGCGTTACGCGCCATTTTGGTATCCCCCCGGCCATTCGCGGAAGAAATAATAACGCCTGTACCCACCGCAATGAGCATGGAAAGCGCGATCATAATCTCTACTACCGGCACCGCCACGCCCGCCGCCGCAAGCGCGTTTGTGCCCAGCCTCCTGCCGATAAACATGCCATCTACGATAAAATAGATGGAATTGAACACCAGCCCAATCATTTGCGGGATTACATACTTCAAAAACAAGGTTGATGTTTTCATTTTGTTGTAGTCCATTCTTTTAGCCTCCCCTACAAACAACAAAAAACAGGCCACGAGCGCACTGCTCAGGCCTGTCGTGCAATTCATATCTTGCGCGGAAGCCACCCCGGCAGGTGGTTTGCCGCACCACGCAGTTGCGTGTATTCTGTTGATTCATTACAAAATAGCACACCGAAAAGCAGAAGTCAAGTCCTGATTTCTCCCCTCGAAACAAACCAGGCAACCGAAAAAATCCGGCCGCCTGTTGCATCAACCCATAACCATTAATAGTTTGTTGCCCTGATCTCAAAATATGCCTGCGGATGCGCGCATACAGGGCATACCTTGGGCGCGTCTTTTCCCTTTACGAGGTAGCCGCAATTCTCACAATGCCATTCCACCTCCGGCTCGCGCTCAAACACCTTGCCGCTCTTGATGTTTTCTAAAAGCTCACGGTAGCGGGCCTCATGCTCTTTTTCAATTGCACCCACTTTTTCAAACAGCCCGGCAATGTGCTCAAACCCCTCTGCCTTTGCTTCGTCGGCAAATTGTTTATACATATCCGTCCACTCGTAGTTTTCCCCGCCTGCCGCGTCCAGCAGGTTATCCGTTGTCTCCGGAATACCCTTGTGCAGCAGCTTAAACCAGATCTTGGCATGTTCTTTTTCATTGTTTGCGGTTTCGGTAAAGAAATTCGCAATCTGTTCATACCCTTCTTTTTTTGCCTGCGACGCATAATAGGTGTATTTATTGCGCGCCTGCGACTCCCCCGCAAATGCAGCTTCCAAATTCTTTTCAGTTTTACTTCCTTTTAGTTCAGCCATTTTCCACATACACTCCTTTTTTATTGATTCTATTGGTTACATCTCTTGCATAAACCATAAAACAAAACAGCCTGCCTCGTTATCTTGCAGCCCGTTTGACGTAGTACCCACTCATCCGGCTCCGGCATACACTCCCCGGGGAGATCCACGACAGCGCCACAGCCCTCGCACACCAAGTGAAGATGCTCGCCGGCAGTGCCGTCAAAACGGTCCGCACTGCCCGGCATTGCCACCCTTTGCACCATGCCGTTTTGCACGAGCTGGTTCAAATTCCGATATACCGTGGCAAGGGAAATGCCCGGATTATCCGGCTTTAGCATATAATATAACTCATCCGCGGTGGGGTGGGTAGCCACGCCCTGCAATGTTTTTAATATCATTTCCCGCTGCTTGGAATAGGCCACTGTTTACTCCTTTTTGCTACATTTAAGAATCATTATCATTATTGGCTTGCACACTATATATAAAACAACCCCGACGCGGCATAAACATTTTTATTGCTTTGCGCCCGGGTTATATTTACTATAGTAAGTAACAAGACTAAGGAGGCAGGGCATGAAGCTGATTTCGTGGAATGTAAACGGTATGCGCGCCGTTTTAAAAAAAGGGTTTGATGATTTTTTTGCACAGGAGGCAGCTGATGTTTTTTGCCTGCAGGAAACCAAAATGCAAGAGGGGCAAGCCGAGGTTTTGACGCCCGGCTATACGCAATATTGGAACAGCGCGGACAAAAAAGGGTATTCGGGCACTGCCATATTCTCCAAAGCAACGCCGCTTTCCGTAGACTATGATTTTGGCGGAGTGGAGCACCGCACAGAAGGGCGGGTGATTACGCTGGAATACGAGGAATATTATCTGGTGAATGCCTATACCCCCAACGCGCAGCCCGAGCTTGCGCGCATCGACTACCGTATGCGCTGGCAGGACGAGTTTTGTGCTTATCTTGGGGAACTAAAGCAGAAGAAGCCTGTCGTCATATGCGGCGACCTGAACGTTGCACGCACGCCCATGGATTTGAAAAACCCCAAGCCAAACGAGGGAAAAGCGGGTTTTTCGCCGCAGGAACGCGAGAAAATGGAAGAGCTGCTTGCTACCGGTTTTACAGATACCTTCCGTATGCTGTACCCGGACAAGGTTGCTTATACATGGTGGTCTTACCGCTTCAACGCCCGAGCCAACAACGCGGGATGGCGCATCGACTATTTCCTTGTCTCAGAGAATATCAAAAACAAAGTGGGTGACAGCCTGATCTATTCGGATGTGATGGGCAGCGACCACTGCCCCATTGGATTAATGCTCAATTTATAATAAATATCCCCCGCCGCAGCTAGGGAAGCCACAAAACGCCTATAAGGCTAGGATATTGGCAACGCCTTAAAATGCGTACTTGGCCCGGCACATGCAGACTGGGTTCTTTGTTTGTGCCCTTTTCCTATTTCCCACAGAGGTTGGCCAACTTCTATTCTAATAGGTCGGGAGCACTTTCTAATACAACCGCTTTGTCTTTTTTAAACCTCTCCCGCACAGCGGCAGGATATACGCTGGCGAAAAAACGAGTACACTGCGCATACCCATTTTCTAATGGCGATCCCACTGGCTTCCCTTTGGCATAAAAAAAGTCCATGCCTTTGGCATGAACTTTTCTTTTGGTGACCCCACGGGGAATCGAACCCCGGTTTCAGGCGTGAGAGGCCTACGTCTTGACCGCTTGACCATGGGGCCATAACCGCATTATTTATTCTAATAGAGCGCGGCCCATTTGTCAAGAAATAGAGATGGCCTGTCTACTTGCTTGTTGTTTGTGAATCCATTATAATTTAACATATGGACAGCAATGGTATAAAAAAAATTTGGGCGCAGGAAATTACGGATACGGTCCGTGAATTGTTTTTATGCGCCTGTATTGCCCCGGATGTGCAAGTGATGCAGGCTGTAGAGGATGCTAGTCAGGTGGAAAAAACACCGCACGCAAGGGAGGTTTTGCGGCAACTGGTGCAAAACAGTGAAATCGCGCTTAACGAAAGCATACCTGCCTGCCAAGACACGGGGATGGCGGTGGTGATGCTGGAGGTTGGGCAGGATGTGCATATAGCCGGCGGATATGTGGAAGAGGCTGTAAACGAAGGCGTGCGGCAGGCGTATGAGCAGGGTTATTTTCGCAAATCGGTGCTGGATCCGCTTTCGCGCCAGAACACAAAGGACAACACGCCAGCAGTAATCCACATGCATATTGTGCCGGGGAACCAACTAAAAATAACGGCGCTTCCCAAGGGCTTTGGAAGCGAGAATATGAGCCAGTTGAAAATGCTGAAGCCTTCTGATGGGGAGCAGGGTGTTGCTGATTTTATCGTGGAAACGACAAAGCAGGCGGGGGGAAGCCCCTGTCCGCCGGTGATCTTGGGCGTAGGGATTGGCGGCACGTTTGAGTCTTGTGCCATGCTTGCCAAAAAGCAGCTTTTGCGGCAGCTTGGCAGCACCAACCCGGATGCCGGGCTGGCAAAAATGGAGCAAGAGGTTTTAGATAGAATAAACGCGGCGGGAATGGGGCCTATGGGCATGGGAGGCGACACGTATTGCCTGGGCGTGCACATTGCAAAGCAACCGACGCATATTGCGGCGTTGCCGGTGGCTGTGAATTTTTGTTGCCATATGCTACGCCACGCAAGCGCGGTATTATGAGGGAGAACGCATGAATAAATTGCAGCTTCCACTGACAAGAGAACAGACGGCGAGCCTGAAAGCGGGTGACAGCGTGCTTTTGACCGGCGCAATCTACACAGCGCGTGACGCGGCGCATAAAAGGCTGGTGGATATGATTATGCAAGGGGAGTCGCTGCCCATCAGTTTAAAGGATACGGCGATCTATTACGCGGGGCCATGCCCCTCAAAGCCCGGGCAGGTGATGAATTCCTGCGGGCCGACCAGCGCGGTGCGCATGGATGCTTATGCCCCCATATTGTTTGACAAGGGTGTGTCGTGCACCATTGCCAAAGGGCCGGTGAGCGACGAGGTACGGCAAGCCATTGTGCGAAACGGCGCGGTATACCTTTGTGCGGCAGGCGGTGCGGGCGCGCTTATCAGTAAATGCATCAAGGCCGCCCAAACCGTGGCGTTTGACGATCTTGGAACGGAATCGATAAAAAGGCTGGAAGTGGAAGAAATGCCGCTTATTGTGGGAATAGACAGCAGGGGTAATTCGTTGTTTGACCATGGAAGCGCCTAAAAGGAGAAGATATGGCTACAGCACTGGTTACAGGCGCAAGCCGGGGAATCGGTCGTGAGACGGCACTTGTTTTTGCAAAGAGCGGATATGATGTTATTATAAATTACAACCAGAGCGAAGCGCAGGCAAAGGAGCTGGCGCAAGAGATTAACCGTGGGCATGGGGCGGCACACGCGGCTGCCATAAAAGCCGATGTTTCGAATGAGAAACAGGTGCGAGCCATGTTTGAGCAAGCCAGACAACTGTTTTCGCCGGTGGATGTTTTGGTGAACAACGCAGCGGTTGCGTGGGCGGGGTTGCTCACAGATATGAGCGCGGATGAATGGGATCAACTGTTTGCCGTAAATATGCGAGGTGCTTTTTTATGCAGTAAGGAAGCCTTGCCGCATATGGTAAGCAAAAAAAACGGCTGCATAATCAACATTTCTTCTATATGGGGAATAACAGGCGCTTCGTGCGAGGTGGCATATTCCGCGGCAAAGGCGGCGCTCATTGGCTTTACAAAGGCGCTTGCAAAGGAAGTGGGGCCTTCGGGCGTGCGTGTAAACTGCATTGCGCCCGGCGTGATTGATACGGAGATGAACGGACAGCTAACTACGCAGGATTTTGAAGAGATTAAAGAGCAAACACCGTTGGGTACAATTGGTTCTACACATGATGTGGCGCAGGCAGTTTTGTATTTGGCGTCAGGGCGGGGCGGCTTTTATACAGGGCAGGTGCTTAGCCCAAACGGGGGGCTGGTGATATGAATGCGGCGCACACAAAAAGTGAATTCAAAAAGCTGCTGCCGTATTTTGTTATATTATGCATTATTTTTTATGCGCTGCCGTTTCCCTCGCTTTTTTATGCAGAAAACGCTAGTTATTTAATTACCACACTGCTTATTATAAACCCGGCCATTTGTTTCGTGTTGCATGTCGTTTATGCGCTGTATCATGGGTTCAAGTGGTATATTCCCCTTTTATCGGGCGCATTGTTTGTGCCAACAATTTTTATTTTTTATAATGAAACGGCTACGCTTTATACATTTTCCTATATTGTGCTTTCTTTTATTGGCGCGGCGGTGGGCTACAGCTTTTATAAAAACAGGAAAAAGAACAGCCGGTAGCTCTTCCCATTCTTAAACTCATGCTTTCGGAAGGGGTGTACCCCCAAAAACGGAGGAAGGCACATGCCATGCCGCATGTACCTTCAATGGTATATGGATTTTTTGACATACAAAATGCAGGAGGTCGTCTGGCATTTTGCTTGTGGTTAGCATAAGCTAACCACAAGCGAATCATATCACGCTCCATAGAATCTGTCAACACTTTTATGTAAAATTTTTTTAAGAATCCTGCCGACGGGTAAAAGCTGGGCTTTATGCGTGAATGCGGATGAAATTTTTGCCGGGAGAGAATATTCCATAGAAAGAAAAACGCCCTTTAACAGCGGGGCGCTTGGATTTGTTAAATAATCGGCGTGGTATTGAAGCTTCTGCCAGCATTTACTCCATGTGTGCTTTTATGGCATCGAAAGCCTTTTGGCTTATGATGTGCTCAATCCGGCAGGCATCCTGGTCGGCTGTTTCTTCGTCCAACCCCAGTGTTTTTTCCAGAAAAGCAGTGATCAGGCGATGGCGCTCATAGATACTTTCTGCTTTTTGCTTGCCCTTGGGTGTAAAGGTAATATGCCCGTTTTGGTCTATTTCAATCAGGGCGGAGTCTTTTAAAATGCTCATGGCGCGGCTTATGCTGGGCTTGGTGTAGCCAAGCCGGTTGGCGACATCAATAGAGCGGACGTGCTCCAGTTCCTTGCTTAGGAATAAAATGGTCTCCAAATAATTCTCGCCTGATTCCTGCATAAAAGCGCCTCCCTTGCGTGCTTGTGGCCCAATGACTTAAGTTTCCCCTATTTTAACACATCAAAACAGCCCACGCAACCTCGCAAAACAGGATGAAAAAATGGTAATAAACCCATTGACAGATCAGGTTAGCGGTGGTAAACTTAAGCCAGATGTTAGATTGAGCTAACTCCGTTGTTTTTATAAAATGACATTTTGGAAGAATGGAGGGTAAAAAAATGCCACTTACTTATTGCCCGACAGGTCACACAATGCCAATCCGCAAGATTGGCGGAAAAGATGATGTAAAGCGGTTCTTAAACAGCCTTGGGCTGGTTGAAGGGGAGAGTGTTACCGTTATTTCTGAGCTTGGCGGTAATATGATCTTAAACGTGAAGGACACGCGTATTGCGCTGGACAAAACTCTGGCACAGCGTATTATGGTATAATACCAGTTTTTATAAATTGCTATCTTATTTCAGAGAGGAGGGGCATTGTATATGGAGCTGTCCTTAAAAGATACGCCAGTTGGATCGAGCGTGAAAGTAAAGCGTGTTTCTGGCGAAGGCGCGGTAAAGCGCCGTATTATGGATATGGGAATTACCAAGGGTACGGATGTTTATGTGCGCAAGCTTGCGCCATTGGGGGATCCGATTGAAATAACAGTACGTGGATATGAGCTTTCCCTTAGGGGTGAAGACGCGAAAAACATTATTGTAGAGTAGTGCAAATGGGGGACTTGCCGGAAAGGACGAGGCTGGGTGCCTCTATTTTTTGGCAAAGGAAGTTAGCTTAAGCTAACAAATGAGTATGGCTTAAACAAAGAGGAGACACTGACATGGAAAAGCAAATCCGGATTGCTCTCGCGGGGAATCCAAACAGCGGTAAGACCACCATGTTCAATGAGCTGACAGGAAGCTATCAGCATGTTGGCAACTGGCCGGGTGTTACCGTGGAAAAGAAAGAAGGCAGCCTGAAGGGGCACAGGAAAGAAGTAAAGGTTATGGATCTTCCGGGGATTTATTCCCTTTCACCATATACGCTGGAAGAAGTAATCAGCAGGAATTACCTTTTAGAAGAACGTCCTGATGTGATTATTGACATTGTGGATGCTTCCAACCTGGAGCGCAACCTATATCTTACATTGCAGCTTTTGGAAACGGGAATCCCCGTGGTGGTAGCGCTTAACATGATGGATGTCGTGATTAACCGTGGCGACAAAATCAACGCAAAGAAGCTTGCAGAAGAGCTGGGCTGCCCTGTCGTGGAAACATCCGCCATGCGCGGTAAAGGTATTGAAAACCTAGTGAATACAGTGCTGGAGGTTGCCGCAAAGGACAATGTGCAGCAAAAGAGCCAGCCGTTTGGCGGGGATGTGGAGTCGGCTGTTAAAAAAATTGAAAAAGTGATTGACGGTATGGTGCCTGCAGAGAGCCTGCGCTGGTATGCGGTCAAGCTTTTTGAGCGTGACGAAAAGCTGGATATCAAGCCGGACGCAGGGCAGATGCAGCAGGTCGAATCCATTGTGGCTGAGTGTGAAGAATTGCAGGACGACGAATCTGAAAGCATTATCACAAGCGAACGTTATGCTTATATCACAAGTATTATCAAGCCTGTTTACACAAAGAAAAACCGGGAAAAATACACCATCTCTGACAAGATTGACCGTATTGTTACAAATAAGTGGCTGGCGCTGCCTATCTTCTTCGGAATCATGTGGATCGTTTATTATGTTTCCATCACCACTGTTGGCGACTGGACAATAGGCTGGGTGGAAATGTTCTTTGAATGGTTGGGCGAAAGCGCGGCAGCCGGAATGGAAGCTGCCAGTGCATCCCCTTGGGCAGTATCATTGGTTGTGGATGGCATTATAGGCGGAATTGGGTCGATTATTGTCTTTGTGCCACAGCTTATGATATTGTTCCTTTTCCTCTCTATCTTGGAAGACAGCGGTTATATGGCGCGTGTCGCATTTATCATGGACAGGATTTTCCGCCGCTTCGGCTTGTCGGGCAAATCCTTTATCCCCATGCTGATTGGCACGGGCTGCTCTGTTCCCGGTATCATGGCGTCTCGTACGATTGAGAACGAGCGGGACAGGCGCATGACGGTTATGCTGACGCCGTTTATTCCTTGCGGCGCAAAGGTGCCCATTATCGCAATGTTTGCGGCACTGTTGTTCCCCTCAGCCTCCTGGGTTGGCCCGTCTATGTACATCATCGGCATTCTGGTTGTTATTGTCTCCGGTGTTTTCTTAAAACGGACAAAAGCATTCAAGGGCGATCCTGCCCCGTTTGTAATGGAGCTGCCGGAATATAAAGCACCCCGCGCAAAAGGAGTGCTCATACATATGTGGGAAAAGGGCAGGTCCTTTATCATCCGTGCCGGCACCATCATTTTCGTGGCATGTGCGGCGATCTGGTTTTTGCAAAGCTTTACCCCCGGCATGGAATTTGTTGGGCTGGAGGGTATTGACCAGAGCATATTGGCGCACATTGGCAACGGTATCCGCTACATATTCATCCCGCTGGGCTTTGGCGATAGCTGGGTAGGCCCTGTATCGGCATTGACCGGCCTGGTGGCAAAGGAAGTTGTGGTGGCGACGCTCACAATGGCAAGCGAAGCGACAGTCGTCATGTTCTCTCAGGTAACAGCGTTTGCGTTCATGATTTTCACACTGCTGTCCGCTCCATGCTTTGCGGCAATCGGCGCAATGCGGCGCGAGTTTGGCAATGCAAAATGGACATGGATTGCTGTTTTATACCAGACAGGCCTGGCCTATGTGCTGGCAATGCTGGTGAACCTGATTGGCGGCGCGGTCTTGGCCGGAACGCCAGCCACAGCCATGCAGACGCTTGATTCCGGCATTTTGGAAGAAGCTTCGGAAAGCGACCTTGTGGCGGGAGGCGACATTTCGCTGTGGATTCTTGGCATCCTGTTGGTAGTTATTATTGTAGGTGTTATCATATCGTCTGTGCGAAATAAAAAGAAATACAACGATATTGGAAAATTGGGGGCGTAACAGGTTATGGCAGCAAATATTATTATCATTGCCGCGGTAGGGCTTGTTTTGTTCTTTGCCATACGCAAGATTGTGAAGGATCATAAGCGGGGCGGTTGTGTCGGATGTGACGGGTACGGATGCTCTGGTGCCGCGGGTGGCATGGGCACCGCAGAATCGGCCGATGCCTGCAGCAGTTGCGGCAAAGTGGATTGTACACATACACATTCAAAATAATCTTATATACCAAACTGATTTTACTTAGAGGGGCTGCGTGGCTAGTTGCGGCCTCTTTTCTTCGGGGCGGATAACTTGGCCTGTAGCCTCTGGAACTTCTGAATATAGGTTAAGCGCAGTGACACAATGGCATATTCCGGCAGGTGTGCCCGGTATGGATAGCTGGGCGGTATATATCTTTCTGTTTTGCGCAATAAAAAAAGCACTGCATCCCGTGCAATGCTTAAACGTTTTGAGAATAAAAACTTCCTATTTTCCTTTTTTCTGGATATAGTCCTGGCCAAACGCGCGTATTCTGTTATACCGCTCGTCCAGCAGCTTGTCTGTGGACAGGGGCATTAATTCCGAAAGGCAGTCCTTGATGTATTTTTTTACTTTCCGCGCTGTTTTGCCACCGTCGTCTGCCGTTGCGCCGTCCTCCGGCTCTGCGATTACAGTATCAATCAGTCCCATTTTGTGCACCTCATCCGCTGTCATGCGCATCAGCTCTGCCGCCTCGGAGGCACGGGAGGAATCCTTCCACAAAATGCTGGAAAAGCCTTCCGGAGACAGTATGGAATAAACCGCGTTCTCCAGCATGGCAATCCGGTCGGACACAGCAAGCGCAATGGCGCCGCCGCTGCCACCTTCGCCAATAAGCACGCACACCACAGGCGTTTTCAGTCGGGAAAGCTCGCGGAGATTGCGCGCGAGCGCTTCGCCCATGCCACGTTCTTCCGCGCCAATGCCACAAAACGCACCCTGTGTGTCCACAATGCAGATAACCGGGCGGTGGAATTTCTCCGCCTGTTTCATCAGCCGCAAGGTTTTACGGTAGCCCTCCGGGTTGGCACTGCCAAAGTTGCGCTGCGCTTTTTCCGAAAGGTTGACGCCTTTTTCCTGCCCTACAACGGTAACGGGGATATCATCCAGCATACCCACACCGCCAATGATGGCCGCATCGTCCGCAAAAAATTTATCGCCGTGCATCTCTATAAAGTCCGTAAAGATATTTTCTATAAAATATTGCGTGGTGGGGCGCTTGAAATCACGGGCGATCTGCACAATCTCCCATGCGCTTTTTTTACTCATGACCCGCTCCCTCCCATATGCATTTTAATGAGGTTTGCCAAAAGGGAAGGCAACTCACTGCGTTTTGCGATAATATCCACAAATCCCTTTTCCTGCAAAAACTCCGCGCGCTGGAATGTTTGCGGCAGCACCTGTTTTACAGTCTGCTCTATCACACGCCTGCCCGCAAACCCTATCACCGCGTTTGGCTCGGAAATGGTGACATCGCCCAGCATACCAAAGCTTGCTGTCACGCCGCCTGTTGTGGGGTCGGTCAGCACCACAATATAGGGCAAGCCGGTTTCATCCATTTTGCCAAGCACAGCAGCTGTTTTACTCATTTGCATCAGGGAGACAAGCCCTTCCTGCATCCTTGCGCCGCCCGATACGGTAAACGCAATCAACGGCAGCTTCTTTTTTATGGCACGTTCCACAGCAAGCGCAAATTTTTCGCCCAGCGCCGCGCCCATGGAACCCATCATAAAGAAACCGTCCATCACAGCGATAACGCACGGTTGCTTGCCAATTTCGCATTCGCCGGTAACGATCGCCTCGCTAAGGCCGGTATTTTTGCGCATACCGTCCAGCTTTTCCGCATAACCGGGAAATTCCAGCGGATCTTTACCAATGAGGTTTTTGTTAAATTCCTTGAAGGTGCCTTCGTCTA
>JAJDHD010000014.1 GCA_030266015.1 Christensenellaceae bacterium OttesenSCG-928-K19
TTGGCACGGGCATGGAATATAAGGCGGCATATGACTCCGGCGTGCTGGTGATTGCGGAAAAAGCAGGGGAAGTTGCTGAGGTAAGCGCCAACAAGATTGTGGTGAAGGAAGACGACGGGCTTGACCACGAATACAGGCTGATTAAGTTCGCCCGCTCCAATCAGGGCACGTGTATCAACCAGCTACCTATTGTCTATAAAGGACAGCGCGTGGAACAGGGGCAGGTGATTGCGGACGGGCCTTCCACCGATAAAGGTGAGATGGCGCTTGGTAAAAACCTTCTTGTGGGCTTTATGACATGGGAAGGCTATAATTACGAGGATGCTATGCTAATCTCTGAGCGCCTTGTGAAAGACGATGTGCTGACCTCTATTCACATTGAGGAATACGAGGCGGAAGCGCGCGATACCAAGCTGGGGCCGGAGGAAATCACTCGCGACATTCCCAATGTGGGCGAGGACGCACTCAAGGATCTTGACGCGAATGGCGTGATCCGCGTGGGTGCGGAAGTGCGGAGCGGTGATATACTGGTTGGTAAGGTAACGCCCAAGGGCGAAACCGAGCTGACTGCGGAAGAACGCCTGCTGCGTGCCATCTTTGGCGAAAAAGCGCGCGAGGTGCGTGATACATCGCTGCGTGTACCGCATGGCGAAGGCGGCATCATTGTGGACGTGAAGGAATTCACACGCGAAAACAAAGACGAACTCACGGCCGGTGTAAACAAGCTGGTGCGTGTCTATATTGCACAAAAACGGAAGATATCCGTTGGCGACAAAATGGCGGGGCGCCATGGAAACAAGGGTGTTATATCACGTATATTGCCCATGGAAGATATGCCGTTCCTTCCGGACGGTACGCCGCTGGATATCGTATTGAACCCGCTCGGAGTACCCTCCCGTATGAATATCGGGCAGGTGCTGGAGGTGCATCTTGGCATGGCGGCGAGGTCGCTTGGCTTTGAGATTGCCACGCCGGTATTCGATGGCGCTTCGGAGGAGGATATTGAAGAACTATTGAAAAAAAGCGGGCTTTCGGAGGATGGAAAGACTGTCCTTTATGACGGGCGCAGTGGTGAACCGTTTGAAAACCGCGTAACGGTCGGCTATATGTATATATTAAAGCTGCACCATTTGGTGGATGACAAGATCCATGCGCGTTCCACAGGCCCGTACTCGCTCGTGACGCAGCAGCCTCTGGGTGGTAAAGCGCAGTTTGGCGGGCAGCGCTTTGGTGAGATGGAAGTTTGGGCGCTGGAAGCATACGGCGCATCCAATACACTGCAAGAGATACTCACGGTGAAGTCGGACGACGTGGTAGGCCGCGTGAAGACGTACGAGGCTATCGTTAAGGGAGAAAATATCCCCGAGCCGGGCGTGCCTGAGTCGTTTAAGGTGCTGATAAAGGAAATGCAGAGTCTGGGGCTTGACATCAAGGTTCTTTCCGAGGATCGTGGCGAGATCAGGATTAAGGAAGCTGACGAGGACGACGGACTGGGCATTGATATCAATATCGCCGGTGTGGAAGACGTTCCGGATGATCAGGAGTTTGATTCGGGCGACATGGTGATTGAAGGTATTGACGACCTTTCTATCGACGAGCTTGACTTGCCTGATATTGGCATGGACGATGACGAAGAGATTGACTTTGACAATATTGAGGTGGACGATATCGACGTTTCTGACATCAAGCTGGACGACGCAGACCTGCTTCCGGACGAAGCGGAAGAAGATGACGATGAGATTGACATCGGCAAAGACCTCGGCGTGGAAATAAGCATTGATGATAATGACGATATGTAAGCCGGAGTAGTGCAACTGATAATTTAACGGCAATATGCCGTGGTAGATAAAAAGTTTTGCTCAGCGCATATTGCGCTAATGAAGAGAGGAGTGGAGTTTACTTTGTTTGAACTCAACACATTTGATTCCATACAGATCGGGCTGGCGTCGCCGGAGAAAATCCGGGAATGGTCGCATGGCGAGGTGAAAAAACCGGAAACCATTAACTACCGTACGCTGAAGCCGGAGAAAGACGGACTGTTTTGCGAGCGTATTTTTGGGCCGACCAAGGACTGGGAATGCTATTGCGGGCGGTATAAGCGTATCCGTTACAAAGGAATCGTGTGCGACAAGTGTGGCGTGGAAGTGACGCGCGCGAAGGTGCGCCGCGAGAGAATGGGCCACATAGAGCTGGCTGCGCCGGTGTCGCATATCTGGTATTTCAAGGGTATCCCCTCACGTATGGGGCTGTTGCTTGACATGTCGCCAAGGTCACTGGAAAAAGTGCTGTATTTTGCGGCGTTTGTGGTGACCGATCCGGGCGAGACAGGCTTGGAATACAAGCAGCTTTTGACAGATAAGGAATACCGTGAAGCGCAAAGTCGTTTTGGCGAGGATGCATTCTCTGCTGGGATGGGCGCAGAAGCGGTTAAGATATTGCTGAAGCAGGTAGACCTGGAGGCGGGCAGCAAAGAGCTTCGTGAAGAGCTGAAAACCTCTACAGGCCAGAAGCGTGTGCGCGCTATCAAACGCCTGGAGGTGGTGGAAGCATTCCGCCAATCGGGCAATAAACCGGAATGGATTATCATGGATGTTGTGCCTGTAATCCCGCCCGAACTTCGCCCAATGGTGCAGCTTGATGGTGGTAGGTTTGCCACGTCTGATTTGAATGACTTGTATCGCCGTGTGATTAACAGGAACAACCGCCTTAGCCGGCTGCTTCAGCTTCGCGCGCCGGATATTATTGTGAGAAATGAGAAGCGTATGTTGCAGGAGGCTGTGGATGCGCTTATTGATAACGGCAGGCGCGGCAGGCCGGTAACTGGCCCGGGCAACCGCCCGTTAAAGTCACTTTCGGACATGCTGCGGGGCAAGCAGGGGCGTTTCCGCCAGAACCTTCTTGGCAAGCGCGTGGACTATTCCGGCCGTTCAGTTATTGTGGTTGGGCCGGAGTTGAAAATGTACCAGTGTGGCCTGCCCAAGGAAATGGCGCTGGAGTTGTTCAAACCATTTGTGATGAAAAAGCTGGTGGAAGAGGGCTTTGCCCACAACATCAAATCTGCCAAGCGCATGGTGGAAAAAGTGCGCCCTGAGGTATGGGATGTGCTGGAAGAAGTAATCAAGGGGCATCCGGTGCTTTTGAACCGTGCGCCCACGCTGCATAGATTGGGCATACAGGCATTTGAGCCAGTGCTGGTGGAGGGGCGCGCCTTGAAGCTGCACCCGCTTGCCTGTACGGCATACAATGCTGACTTTGACGGAGACCAGATGGCTGTGCACGTGCCGCTTTCCGTAGAGGCGCAGGCAGAGGCAAGATTCCTCATGCTGGCGGCAAACAATATTTTGAAGCCGCAGGACGGCCGACCGGTTGTGTCTCCCACGCAGGATATGGTTATCGGTTCTTATTATATGACTATTATTCGGGAAGGCGCAAAAGGCGAGGGCAGTTACTTTGCTTCACCGGAGGAAGCTGTGCTGGCGTATAACACCGGCAATGTGGAATTGCAGGCGAAGGTGAATGTCCGAGTGACAAAAGAAGTGAACGGCGAGATGAAGACGGGCATGATAGAAACGTCGCCCGGACGCATTCTCTTTAATGAGGCGATTCCGCAGGATCTTGGTTTTATGGATCGCTCTATTCCGGAAAACGAGCTTAAATTTGAAGTGGACGTGGTGGTTGATAAAAAGCAGATCGGCAAAGTGGTAGACCTTTGCTTTGCCAAGCTGGGCCCCACGCGTACTTCTTATGTGTTGGACGAAATCAAAAAACAGGGGTTCCATTATTCCACTGTGGGTGCTGTTACAGTTTCCGTTTCGGATATCAAGATTCCGAAAAAGAAAAAGCAGTACATCCAGGAAGCGGAAGAAGCTGTTGTTGATATTGAGAAGCAATACCGAAGAGGCCTTGTGACTGAGCGTGAGCAGGAAGACAATGCTATCCGCGTGTGGGAAGATACCACAAACAAGGTGACGAGCGAACTGATGAAGAGCCTTGACAAGTTCAATCCCATCTACATGATGGCGAACTCGGGCGCGCGTGGCTCCACAAACCAGATTAGGCAGTTGGCGGGTATGCGTGGCCTGATGGCCGACCCGAACGGTAAAATTATCCCTATCCCCATCCGCGCGAACTTCCGCGAGGGGCTGACCGTGTTGGAATTCTTTATCTCCACACATGGTGCGCGTAAAGGCCTTGCCGATACGGCGCTTAGAACGGCGGACTCCGGTTACTTGACACGCCGCCTTGTGGACGTGTCACATAATGTTATCATTCGCGAGATCGATTGCTTTGAGAACCTTGGCGAGCAGGTACAGGGTATTCCCATGCGCGACCTGATGAATGGCAAGGAAGTCATTGAGCCGATGGAGGACAGGATCCGCGGCAGGTATACCTCGGCAGAGGTGCAGGATGGCGAAGGCAATGTGATCATTGGTGCAAACGAGATGATTACGAACGAGATAGCAGAGAAGATTACAAAGGCGGGCGTGAAGGAAGTTATGGTGCGCTCGGTATTCTCCTGTAAGAGCGAATATGGCGTGTGCGCAAAATGCTACGGCGCCAACATGGCGACGGGCAACCCGGTGGATATTGGCGAAGCCGTGGGCGTTATTGCGGCACAATCCATTGGTGAGCCGGGAACGCAGCTTACCATGCGTACCTTCCATGCGGGCGGCGTAGCCGGTGACGACATCACGCAGGGTCTTCCGCGTGTAGAAGAGCTGTTTGAGGCGCGCAAGCCCAAGCGTAACGCGATTATATCTGAGATTGCGGGTACGGCGACAATAAACGATTCACGCAAGAAGCGAGAGATTTCCATTGCCAACGAAGGCGGCGAAGCCAAAACCTATACGATCCCGTATGGATCGCGCATGAAGGTGTTTGATGGCGACGTGGTGGAAGCGGGCGATTCGCTTACAGGCGGCCCGGTGAACCCCAATGATATATTGAAGATCAAGGGTATTAAGGGTGTGCAGGAATATCTGCTGCGCGAGGTGCAGTCCGTTTACCGCATGCAGGGCGTGGAAATTTCCGATAAGCATTTGGAGATTATTGTGCGTCAGATGCTTAAAAAATGTAAGATTGAAGACTCGGGCGATTCTTCCATGTTGCCCGGTGAACTGGTAGACATCTTCAGGTTTGACAAAGAAAACGAAAACCTGATTCGTGAGGGCAAGGAGCCTGCGACGGCCTCGCGTGTGCTGTTGGGTATCACAAAGGCTTCGCTTTCCACAAACAGTTTCCTTTCGGCGGCGTCATTCCAAGAGACGACGCGGGTGCTTACGGAAGCGGCTATCAAAGGCAAGGTTGACCCGCTGCTGGGGCTGAAGGAGAATATCATTATTGGTAAGCTGATTCCTGCCGGAACGGGCATGAAACGGTATAAGAACATTGACGTTATTTCCAACGTGGTAAACGACGGTATCGCAAGCCAGATGGATATGGAAATAGACGATATTGAACTGTAATGAGTTTTTGCGGGTGCGGCAGCCTTGCTGGTTGCCGCCCTGCTTTATACTATTTGATTGGTCAGATTGTCAGCCAGAAGGAATTGTGAATGAGCGAAGAGTTGAAAAACAATATTGAGCCTGAAGTGGACAGTGACTGTCCCATTTCCAGAAGTAACCTTTGCTATTGGTTGGTGGAAAAGGGCGGCTGTGACAAGTGTTACATCAGAACGCTGAAAACGGCGGACCAGAAGCAGGATGCAAAAGGCCGGTGGGAAGAAACGCTGTCATTGCTCCCGCAAGACATAGACGAAACTCATCAGGCGGAAGACTGCCAGTTTTGCAAGGACGAGGTGCACGAGGCCGATGGCTATGCGGTTGTGGAAATGGCGCATCCCGAACCATATTTTGAAAAAGGTATGTTTTTTGGGCTGGGCAAAAAAGTACGCACGCCTGTTGGGTCGCTGCTTTCGTTGCAGTTTTCTGTTTGCCCGCGATGCAGAAAAGTGATGCGTATGCCTGATGTGATACAGGTTGCATCTATTTTACTGGGTGTTGTTATTGGCATCATTCTGTTGATGATCCCCGGGATTTCGGAAAAAATGGCGGATTTGTTCATACTGTTGCCCGCGATTTTCTTTGTGCTGATTATTGTAGCGGGCTATTATGTGGGTAAAAACGCCTCGATGGCCTACTTGAAACGAAACGCGGATAGGGTGAAGCTGGATCTTTCGGAAGTGCCGATGATTGCCAAGCTTTTATCACGTGGCTGGTTCTTTTTCCAGATGAGCGGCAACGGTATGCCCAGGATTTCCTTCTCTAAAAAGAAGGCTTATAGCAGGTTGCGCAGGGCCGGGCAGGATGGCGCCGAACAGGAAAAAGCACAGTATAGTCAGGATGATGATTTCCCCCTTGACAATATGAATATCTGAATGGTATCATATTTAGGCGCGTGTTTTTTACAGCGAATCAACTTGGGAAATTGTAGCAGCGCTTAGAGGCGGAATGGACATGCTGGATGAGCTGAAAAATGCACAAAATAAAGTAGTTGGCTTAAAGCAGCTTTTACGGGAGCTGGAAGCAGACAATGTTGTTTGTGTGTTTGTGGCAGATGATGCGGAAGTGCATCTTAAGGAAAAAATAAGCACGGCAGTGCCGGGCGGCCATGTAAAGATTGCCGCTGTGGAATCCATGGATAAGCTGGGGGAAACCTGCGGCATTGAGGTGGGAGCGGCATGTGCCGGGATACTTAAAAAATGAGTCCTTCACAGGGTTGAGAAGGATTTGAGGATATAGATAATAAGAAAGCTACAGATATTGAAAGGAAGGTGCGTATATGCCTACCATTAACCAACTGGTGAAACAGGGTAGAAAATCGCAAACAAGCAAATCGAATTCACCTATTTTAAAACAATGTCCCCAAAAGAGGGGTGTTTGCCTTGCAGTAAGGACTATGACGCCTAAAAAGCCAAACTCTGCGCTTCGTAAGATTGCCAGGGTTCGTCTTGTAAACGGCATGGAAGGTACTGCGTATATACCGGGAATTGGCCATAACCTGCAGGAGCATAGCGTTGTTCTGATCAGGGGCGGTAGGGTAAAAGACCTGCCCGGTGTAAGGTATCATATTGTGCGTGGTGCGCTTGATACTGCCGGTGTTGCGGACAGGCGGCAGTCACGTTCTTGCTATGGCGCAAAAATGCCTAAGAAATAAAGCTGTCTTTAGATTGCTTCATATAAAGATGCGGCATTATGCCGTGTAATGTGAGAAAGGAGATTCACCCATGCCAAGACGTGGTGGTGTACCAAAGCGTGAAATAATCGCGGATCCCATGTATAACAGTGTTGTGGTAACCAAGCTCATCAACCAGATTATGGTAGATGGCAAAAGGGGCACAGCACAGCGGATCTGTTATGATGCGTTTGAGCAGATAAAAGAAAAGACGGGAAAAGAGGCCGGGGAAGTATTTGACCAGGCGATGGAAAACATTATGCCTGTGCTGGAGGTAAAGGCACGCCGTGTAGGTGGTGCGACCTACCAGGTTCCCATGGAGGTTCGCCCGGAGCGCCGGCAAACGCTGGCAATACGCTGGCTTGTTATGTTCTCTAAAAAACGTGGGGAACGCACAATGAGCCAAAGACTTGCGAATGAGATTATGGATGCCGTAAACAGCACTGGCGCAAGTGTGAAAAAGCGTGAGGATATGCACAAGATGGCCGAGGCCAACAGGGCGTTTGCGCACTACAGGTGGTAAAAGCGATTCTGATTTCGAATATTGTGTAAATTAGCATAATATTTGGAATGAAATGTGCGATAATAAGTTTAGTGACAAAACGGCAAAAAGGGCAATTACGCCCTTTTTGCCGTAAAAAAAGAATGTTGCGAACACACGGCGGCATGTATTGAAAGAAATGCATAATTGCAGTGTTTGCGGCAGTAACGCTGTACAAGACCGGGCAAAAGCCCGGAATGATAAAGTTTTAAGTAAAGGAAAGAGGACAGATGACAGAGAGGTTTCCCCTGGAAAAAATCAGGAACATAGGAATCATGGCACATATCGACGCAGGTAAGACAACCGTGAGCGAGCGTATCCTGTACTATACGGGCAGGACATACAAAATCGGTGATACGCACGATGGCAATGCTGTGATGGACTGGATGGAGCAGGAGCAGGAGCGTGGCATTACAATCACGTCTGCTGCAACGACCACCCAATGGAAAGAGTGCCAGATCAACATTATTGACACCCCCGGGCACGTGGATTTTACTGTTGAGGTAGAGCGTTCGCTTCGCGTGCTGGACGGTGCGGTGGCGGTGTTTTGTGCCAAGGGCGGTGTGGAACCGCAGTCTGAAACGGTATGGCGCCAGGCAGAAGGCTATGGTGTGCCGCGGATGGCGTTTGTAAATAAGATGGATATTATGGGCGCAGATTTTTATAATGTGGTGGACATGATCAAAGAGCGTTTAGGCGCAAATGCTGTCCCGATCCAGCTGCCGATTGGTGTGGAAGATACGTTTCGCGGCATTATTGATTTGATTGAAATGAAAGCAATCATTTATGAAAGCGGCGACGAGACAGGCACAAAATTTGATGTGACCGAAATTCCGGACGACATGAAGGAAATAGCGGAAGAATATCGAGAAAAGCTTGTGGAAGCGCTTGCGGATCATGATGAAACAATCATGGAAAAGTATTTTGCCGGAGATGCGATTGAAAAGGACGAGGCAATAGAAACACTTAGGAAAGGCACAATTGCGGGCAGCGTTATTCCGGTGTGCTGCGGCAGTGCTTACAGAAACAAGGGTGTACAACCGCTTTTGGACAAAATTGTGGAACTGATGCCATCTCCTGTAGATATTCCGCCCATCATAGGCCATAAGCCGGGCACGGATGAGGAAGTGGAGCGTCCTGCGGATGTGAATGGTCCGTTTGCGGCGCTTGCGTTCAAGATTATGGCAGATCCGTTTGTTGGCAAGTTGGCATTTTTCCGTGTTTATTCGGGCAAGCTGAAGAGCGGCTCTTATGTATATAATTCTACAAAGGGCAAGCGTGAGAGGATTGGGCGTATTCTGCGTATGCACGCTAACCACAGGGAAGAAGTGGACGAGGTATCCGCAGGCGATATCGCTGCTGCGGTAGGCTTTAAAGACGTGGGCACAGGCGATACGCTTTGCGACGACAAACAGCAGGTGGTGCTGGAATCCATGGTGTTCCCGGATCCGGTTATCAATGTTGCGATAGAGCCAAAGACAAAGGCAGGCCAAGAGAAGATGTCTACCGCCCTGCAAAAACTTTCGGAAGAAGACCCGACATTCCGTGCTTATACTGATGAGGAGACGGGGCAGACGATTATCGCGGGTATGGGTGAGCTGCATCTGGAAATTATCGTGGACAGGATGCTGCGCGAGTTTAAAGTAGAAGCGGCTGTGGGTAAACCACAGGTATCCTATCGTGAAACGATTACAAGACCTGCGGATGTGGAAGGCAAATATGTGCGCCAGTCGGGCGGTAAAGGCCAGTACGGCCATGTGAAAATTCATGTGGAGCCGGTGCAGGCGGGTGAAGGCTATAGCTTTGAGAACAAAATTGTCGGCGGAGCAATCCCCAGGGAATACATTCCGGCGGTAGACCAGGGTATCCAAGAGGCGGCAAAGAGCGGCCTTGTAGGCGGATATGAAGTGGTAGATTTCAAGGTAACGCTGGTTGACGGCTCGTACCATGAGGTGGACTCTTCGGAAATGGCGTTTAAGATTGCTGGATCCATGGCGATTAAGGAAGCGTTTGAAAAAGCAAAGTCGATATTGCTTGAGCCTATCATGAAGGTGGAAGTTGTTGTGCCAGAGGATTACCTCGGCGATGTTATGGGTAACGTAAATTCAAGGCGCGGCCGTATTGAAGGTACGGAAATCCGTGGCGGCGGGCAGGTGATCCGTGCTATGGTACCGCTTTCCGAGATGTTTGGCTATGCGACGGACCTTCGGTCCAGAACGCAGGGGCGCGGCACGTTCACCATGCAGTTTGACCATTACGAGCCTGTGCCCAAGAGCATGGTGGAGAAATTGACGGGCGCGTCAAAATAATACTAATATCTAACAGGAAGTGAGAAAAACCACGTTTCTGTTCCCGCAAGAATTGCGGGTGTAAAATGGCTAGCCATTTTACAGGATTTCGTATTAGATGGCTTATCCGGTTCATGACGCAAAAGCGCAATGAACCTCACGCCAAAGGCGCGAAATAAAAACATGTGCGTTTTTATTGGAGAATAGTATAACGAAGAATTATTAAGAGATAAAAGGAGTACAGAACCAATGGCGAAGGGAAAGTTTGAAAGAAACAAGCCGCATGTAAACATCGGAACGATCGGTCACGTAGACCACGGCAAAACAACACTGACGGCGGCGATCACGACAGTGCTGGCAAAGTATGGCCAGGCGGAAGCGACAAAGTATGATGAAATCGACAAAGCGCCGGAAGAAAAAGAGCGTGGAATTACAATCAACACATCACACGTGGAGTATGAGACGGACAAGCGTCACTATGCACACGTGGACTGCCCAGGTCACGCGGACTATGTAAAGAACATGATCACGGGCGCAGCGCAGATGGACGGCGCAATCCTGGTGGTATCGGCGGCAGATGGCCCGATGCCTCAGACACGCGAGCATATCCTGCTGGCAAACCAGGTGGGCGTGGATTACATCATCGTGTTTATGAATAAAACAGACCAGGTGGACGATCCTGAGCTGCTTGAATTGGTAGAGATGGAAGTACGGGAGCTGCTGAGCCAGTACGACTTCCCGGGCGACGATATCCCGATTGTACAGGGTAGCGCGCTGAAGGCGCTTGAAGCAGCGCTTGAGAAGGATGACGTGAAGGAAGACCCGGATTGCAAATGCATCTTTGAGCTGATGGATGCGGTAGACAGCTACATTCCGGAGCCGGAGCGTGCGTCGGACAAACCGTTCCTGATGCCTGTGGAGGACGTGTTCTCCATCACGGGGCGCGGCACGGTGGCGACAGGTCGTGTGGAGCGTGGCACAATCAAGGTGCAGGAAGAAGTGGAGCTGGTAGGCCTGACGGAAGAACGCCGCAAGGTTGTGGTAACAGGCGTGGAAATGTTCCGCAAGCTTCTTGACGAAGCGATTGCGGGTGACAACATTGGTCTGTTGCTGCGCGGCGTGCAGAGGGATGAGATCGAGCGCGGCCAGGTTCTAAGCAAGCCGGGCAGCATCAATCCTCATACGCACTTCAACGGCGAGGTATACGTGCTGACGAAGGAAGAGGGCGGCAGGCACACACCGTTCTTCAACGGATACCGTCCGCAGTTCTATTTCAGGACAACAGACGTGACGGGCGTGATAGAGCTTCCCGGCGGCACAGAGATGGTAATGCCTGGGGATAACATCCAGATGGAGATTAAGCTGATCACACCGATTGCTATTGAAGAAGGCTTGCGTTTCGCTATTCGCGAGGGTGGCCGCACGGTAGGCTCTGGCGTTGTAACAGGCGTTATAGAGTAAGAAAACCCGATAGCATCAACAGAAATGATAAAGGCCGTCCCTAAAGGGGCGGTCTTTTTGTGTGTTGCGGGCTTGTGGGCAATGGTGGTAGAATGAAGGAAGAATACAACCAAGGAGAAGGCAAGATGATCGAAACGGTTTTGTACATCGTGGTGCCATGCTATAACGAACAAGAGGTGCTGGCAGAAACGGCTAAACGCCTTACAGGAAAGCTTAAACGCATGGTGGACGGAGCGCGTATTTCTCCGGAAAGCAAGATTTTATTTGTTGACGATGGATCCAGCGACAATACATGGGAGCTTATCAATACGTTCAATGCCTGTTATCCCAGTGTGATGGGGGTCAAGCTTTCCCGCAACAGAGGCCATCAAAATGCGCTTTTAGCTGGGCTGATGATCGCAAAGGAGTATTGCGATTGTGCCATCTCCATGGATGCTGATTTGCAGGATGACATAGAAGTAATAGATAAGTTTGTGGAAAAATTTGACGCAGGATGCGATATTGTTTATGGTGTGCGATGTAACCGTAGAGCGGATACTGGATTCAAGCGATCCTCGGCGCAGGGGTTTTACAAGCTAATGAAATTCTTTGGTGTGGAATTGGTTTATAACCATGCGGATTACCGCCTGATGTCCCGCAGGGCATTAGAAGCGCTTTCAGAATATCAGGAAGTGAACTTGTTCTTGCGGGGGATTGTGCCGCAAATTGGATACAAAACAGCAACCGTGGAATACGAGCGCGGTGAGCGTTTTGCAGGAGAATCAAAGTATCCACTCAAAAAGATGCTGGCGTTTGCGTTTGACGGTGTTACCTCCTTCTCTGTTAAACCTATTCGCATTATCACAGTGGTGGGGGCGATCATTTTTCTGATTTCGCTTGTGGTGCTCATATATTCGTTGGTTGTGAACGTGACAGGGCAGACGGTTTCCGGCTGGACAAGCACCATGATGTCGATATGGTTGCTTGGCGGCCTGCAACTAATGGCGATCGGAGTAATAGGGGAATATGTGGGTAAAACCTATATGGAATCCAAGCGCAGGCCCAAATATAGTATAGAAAAAATTTTGAAGTAGGCTATTATGTCAAGTGTTGCTTGTTAATATTGGCTTCGCTAAGCTTAAAAGTTGCAGTTGCATTGGTGGAAAAGAAGTGATATGATAGGATTATAGCAAATAGAAAGATAATAAGTTTTATAAAGGAAAAAGTACACTTTCAAGATTTCCGGGGCATGTATGAAAGAATCAGGCGAAGAACAAACAAAATCCACGGAATTAAACAATGGGGACAAGACAAAGAAAACTGTAAAAAAGTCTGTTTTGTGGGGTTGCATTGCTGCGGCCTGTCTTGTTGTAGTATTTGTGTGCGGATGGAGCCTTGGCAAAGCGCAGGGTGAGCAGCAGCGCCAGGAAGAATTGGCAGCATTGGCAGCGGAGGTAGCGGCCATGCCCGAAAGCACGCCCACACCGCAGCCAACGGCTACCCCGGAACCGACGGTGGTTCAAAAGGGTGGTGAGCAGGCAGAGCCTACACCGTTGCCCCGGCGCCAGAATGAGCGTAATGTCGGTTTTGACAGGCTGTTGGAGGAAAATCCGGATGTGATCGGCTGGCTGGAGGTTGGCGGGACGACAATCGATTATCCACTGTTATCCTCCCTGATTAACGATTATTACCTGACACATGATTTTTACCGTGAGGAAAGCGCCTATGGGGCGATCTATATTGATATTAGGAACAATGCGGATTTAAATGACCCTTTTACTGTGATTTATGGTCACAACATGAAGGATGGCAGCATGTTTGCCGATCTGCATAAGTTTGAAGAAGAAGATTTTTTCTATGAACATGGGCAAATTCGCATTTATACACCCGAAGGGCAGCTAAACTATGAGGTGTTTGCGGCATTCAAGCGTGATGATGCGCACTTGCTGGGCAACCAGGATTTTAAAAAGGCGGCTGTAAAACGCAAACATCTGGATGAAATCAGGGCGCTGGAGGGCACGGAGGATGCATACATTGATATGGACGATGTGACGGTGGATGATACCATAGTGGCGCTATCAACCTGTGTAACAGGCGAGGGGGAAAACCGGTATGTGGTATACGCAAAATTTATTCCGCCGGAAGAAGGTTGAACTTTTGATTTTAGATCCAGAGATTTTGGAACGGCGGCAAAAATAAAGGCAATATGCCGGAAACGGCAAAAAATAAAATTTATAAAGGGAGATGGAAACTATGAAAAAGGTTGTAGGAATTGTATTGGCGCTTGTGTTGGTGTTCGCATTTGCGACGGTAAGCATGGCGGCGGAAGAACCGTTGGAGTCCATTGAAGAAGTAGAAATTTGGAGTGACGAAGAAATCCCGGAGGAAGATCTCTACTTTGATGATACGGATCTTTCTGGCAATGGTGAGGGAATTACAGAAGAAGATGTGCTGGACTTTGTAGAGGCTGACAAGGCTATCGATCCGACCCTTCCCGACCTGCCCAAATATGATGAAATAAAAGATGTTGGCACTTTAGTAATAGACAGTACAACGCCGATTCCCGGTCAAATGCGTATTTATGAGCCGACATGGACAAAACAGGATTTAGTCAACATTGCACGTTTCTTTGAAGTTGGCTATGAGATCATCGAAGATATTAAGTATGACGAAGCTGGTGGTTACTGGTATTTTGATGTGGATGATTTGGATACATGGTCTATCTACATTGCGCTGGTACAAAAAGGCGTGAAGCCGGCAGAAGCGGCTAAAATTGCTAGCACTTCCCCTAAAACAGCGGATAGCAGCACAAACTCAAGCATGGCAATTGTGATTATGTTGGCGGCATCTGTGATGGCTTTGGTGGCATTCAAAAAAGCACGCCAGACTGCATAACGCATACTGCGAAGGACTATAAGGAAAGAGCGGCGCGGCCCACAGTGGCCGCGCCGGATAAAAGAAATGGATGTAGAGAAGGGGAAGAAAGGTAGTGTTTCCCATTGAGAGAAAGAAGGCCGTTTTTTGTGAAGGAATCCTGTATTTTCCTTGACAGCAGAGGGCTTTTGTGATAATCTTTTAAGGTAACTCGCAGAAAAGGCAGAGAGTGCCTTTTTTTAGATTGTCTAAAAACCGGAGGATGAAAGAAAATGCGTACAAAGATCACGCTTGCGTGCACAGAGTGCAAACAGAGAAATTATGACACAATGAAGAATAAAAAGAACGACCCGGACAGGGTAGAGCTTTCGAAATACTGCAAATTCTGCAAAAAGCATACGGTCCATAAGGAAACAAAATAACGAAAAGGTGGAAGTATCATGGCTAAGACCAAATTACTTGGCAAGGACAAAGAGCGCCAGCTTGCAGAGCAAAAGAAAATTGCCAAACAAAAAAACAAAAAACAAAAGCGCAGCCTGATCCGCTTCTTTAAGGATGTGTGGGGTGAGGTAAAAAAAGTAACCTGGCCAACCAAAGAGGAGCTCTTTAAAACAACGCTGATGGTTATTGTTTTTATTGTTATTTTCACAGTGATTGTTTATGGTATCGATGCGGGTCTGGGCACACTCTTCCAAAATTTCCTGCAAAGTTAGGATGGATAGAATGGAAAAAGAACTGAATGAAAACATTGTTCCGGAAACAGAGGAACAATTGGCAGGGGCAGAGGCGGCAGAGGTGCAGCCCGCTGCCGAAGCAAATAAAACAGAAGAGACCGAAGCGCAGGATGGCGAGCAGCCAGATGTATCTGCGGTGGTGGATAAGCAAACGTTTATTAAGCAGGAAAGGACAGATAAGCCTTACTGGTATGTCGTTTATACTTATTCCGGTTACGAAAACAAGGTGATGGATAACCTTTTAAAAACGATAGAAAACCATAACCTGCAGGACACAATTATTGATGTTAAGGTGCCGATGGAAGAATCTGTGGAGATTAAAAATGGCAAAAAACGCCATGTTTCCCGCAAGATGTATCCCGGTTATGTAATGGTTAAAATGTTCCTTACGGATGAATCGTGGTATGTGGTGCGTAACACGCGCGGCGTAACGGGATTCGTTGGCCCGTCCAGCAAGCCCATTCCGCTTTCGGATGCGGAAGTGCGTTCTATGGGGATTGAGGATGTTCGCATCAATCTGGATGTGGAGGTAGGCAACAACGTCATTGTGACGTCTGGGCCGCTGGAGAGCTTCATTGGGCTTGTGGAAGAAGTCAACACCGAGCGACAAAAGGTTCGTGTGCTTGTGTCCATGTTTGGACGAGATACGTCGGTGGAGTTGGACTTTGTGCAGGTGAAACGCATATAGGCAATGGCTCGTAATTGTATGTAAAGTAGTCACGGAGTGGGAGGTGCCTTTGGCATCGCTACTACCACATCATATAAGAAAGTAGGAAGTTGAAAATGGCAAAGAAGATTGAAGGGTATATCAAGCTACAGATACCCGCAGGCAAAGCGACGCCCGCGCCGCCGGTAGGTCCGGCGCTTGGTCAGCATGGCGTCAACATCATGGATTTTTGTAAAGCGTTTAATGAAAAAACAGCGCAACAGGCGGGGCTTATCATTCCTGTAGTTATTACGGTATATGCAGACCGTTCGTTTACATTCATTACAAAAACGCCCCCGGCGCCAGTGCTTATAAAAAAAGCGCTTAAGCTGGAGAAAGCATCCGGTGTGCCAAACAAAAATAAAGTGGGCAAGATTACTCGTGCACAATTGGAAGAAATCGCAAACACAAAAATGCCTGACCTCAATGCGGCAAGCCTGGATGCGGCGGTCAGTATGATCGCGGGCACGGCGCGCAGCATGGGCGTAGAAGTGGAGGGCTGACATCATGAAGCATGGAAAAAATTATCTGGATAGCGTAAAAGCATATGATAAACAGAACCTGTATGATCCGGAAGAAGCAGTAAAGCTTTGTCTGGAAACGGCAAAAGCGAAATTTGATGAGACGATTGAGCTTTCCGTAAAGCTGGGTGTAGACCCGCGCCATGCAGACCAGCAGGTAAGGGGTGCAGTGGTTTTGCCGCATGGAACAGGCAAGACGGTACGTGTGCTTGTTGTTGCAAAGGGTGAAAAAGCAAAGGAAGCGGAAGACGCAGGTGCAGATTTTGTAGGCGCGGAAGAGATGATCGAAAAAATCCAAAAAGAAAATTGGTTTGACTTTGATATCATTGTTGCGACGCCGGATATGATGGGCCTTGTTGGCCGTCTGGGTAAGGTGCTCGGCCCCAAGGGCCTTATGCCCAACCCGAAATCAGGTACGGTAACAATGGAAGTGGCAAAGGCGATTTCAGATATCAAAGCTGGTAAAGTGGAATATAGGCTGGATAAAACAGCAATCATCCATGTTCCCATTGGCAAAAAAAGCTTTGAACAAGCTAAGCTGGATGACAACCTGAAGGCAATTATGGAAGCGATTGTTAAGGCTAAGCCATCTGCTGCAAAAGGTACTTACCTGAAAAGCGTGGTAATCGCCTCTACAATGGGTCCTGGAATCAAGATCAACCCGGTTCGCTTTTCCTAAGAACAGTTATAAGAAGGATGCTCCAAGTGGGCATCCTTTTTTCTATGGCTAAAAATGATGAAAAAATGTATAGGATATCATAATCAGTTGAAATTTAGCAGCATTTATCTATTGAGCCTTCAGGAATGCAGGGTGTAAATGTCACATTCACGCATGGATTATTGCATAATTATGTATGGCTGGAATATTTCAATATAGCGAAAAGAAAGGCCCTTAAAGTATTGTCGTGGAATCCAAGGTAAAAGCTGTCGGTTATATCACTTTGATCAATGTAAAATATTTATCTATTTTGTATCTTCTTCCATGCCTGGGGGATCGGGTGCATATTCCAGTAAATCAGCCGGCTGGCAATCCAAAGCCTTGCACAATGCGTTTAATGTGGAAAAACGCACGGCGCGGCATTTATTGTTTTTAAGTATAGAAAGGTTGGCAAGCGAAATATCCACCTTGCCGGAAAGCTCGTTCAGACTCATCTTGCGCTTTGCCATCATTACATCCAGGTTCACGATGATTGCCATTTCATGCTCCTCCCTATACCGTCAAGTCCACTTCTTCGCGGTATTCTGCCGCACGCTTCAACAGAAAAGCAAGCACGCGCGCACTGAAGAAGCCAAGCAGCAAAAGGCCGATGCACAGCACCTTTGAAATGGATGGCCAGAAGCAAAAAATGAAAATGAAATCTGCCATTAAAAGCAGGATGGGCCAGGAAAGTTGGTTTAAAAGCCTTCCGTTTTGTTGTGTGAATGGGTTGCCCTCACATACACTCCACACAAGCTTACGCAGCAAAGTCAAAAACCACAGCCCCAGCGCGCCGCCTACATAAAAAAATATCATGGATGGGGTGAGCGGGCCAAACCGGCCGGCAATATATCCGGTGACAAAAGGGAGTGCAATTAGCAAACCGCAAATGACAAACATTCCGATGATAATAATTATGTTAAATACCATTGCGGTAATATACGCTTTGGATTTCATGAAAAACCTCCGTCCATATAAATTAACCTGAGAGAATTATAATATGGAGTGTAAGGAAAGTCAATAAAAATTTATTGAAAAACGATAAATCGGCATGAGAAAAAACATCCCAAAGGGTGCTTGAATATTTAGAAAACTACAAATGTGCTGTACAAAACGCTGCCGATTACAAAGGATAGTATGATGCCGGTAAGTCCGGCAAATGTACCAATAATGCCAAGTATCATGGCGGGGCGTGCGATTTTGTCGGAGGTATTTGTTTGCAGCATCTTTCGCCCCATAACCCATGCAGCGATACCAAACGCAAAGCCAATCAGGCTAAACCAGTTCAATACCGGAATATAGGTTAGCGTATCCAAAACGAGGGAGAGAATTGCGACGATTAATATAGCCATAGGAGTCGTTTTCCTGTATTAAGAGATTGCAATCAAGCCGCATGCAACAAGGCCAAACGTCATTACAATATAGAAAATGATGGCAAGCACCGCAAGCACAATACAAACGGTTCCAATCGCTTTGCCGGCGCGCGCGTTTTTATCTGTCCGGTCCGATTTTAAAATATTGTTACCCGTGGCTACTGCCACAATGGCAAGAACAAAGCCGATAAACGAAAGAAACCCTGTGCTCACATTCGGGATGAGGGCAGGGAGCAAGGAAAGTATATTGCACGCCAGTGCGATCAAGCCAAAGATAAGGGAAACCATAACAATACCTCTCTTATTATTCTTGTTTGTAGAATAATGTATGCTTTATTATCCCAGAAAAAGGAAGGGGTGTCAATGTGCCACAGCGGCTTCATAATCAAACATTTCGTCCATCTCAACAAGTTCATTCACCATGAAGGCGCGGATATAGTCGCTGTCTCTGGAAATGGAGTGGATGTAGTATCCGTTTTTTAGATAGAAGGCCACTGTAGAACGCATTTTGGACGCGGTGTGCAGTGTAATAGCCCTCACACCGAGGGCAACGCATTCCAGCTTTACCTTCTCCAGCAGTAGGCCGCCGATGCCCAGGTTCTGTACATCTGGCAACATGGAAAAACGGCTGAGATAAGCGATGTTATTACGCATCACGTGAAAGCGCACGCTGCCCACTGTTTCGCCGTCAATTTTGGCAATATAAACATATTTGTTGCGGATGTCAAACAGCACGTCGTCCAGCGTTTCATAGAGCGCGGCAATTTTTTCACGCTTGCGCACCTCCTTGGCATAAAGGGCAAACGCTTTTTGGGTAATGGCAAGTACGTCCGGTGCATCCTGTTCAGTCGCTTTCTTCAGTTCTATCAATTCCATGCAATGATATTCCTTTTGGCATATTTATACTACTCATCCTGTGAAAGGAGGACAAGAGCAGCGTTCGTTTGCGACACTGCTAACATAGATTTTACCGTATCTATGGATGTGATGCAAGACGCGAAAACCCCAAGTGGTGTACCATGTTGTAAAGCCGCAGTCCACTTTCTGCTTGGCATAAGAGTGTTAAGAGTCAGGGCAAATTTATCCTTTTTGATAAAGGTGGGTATGTGCTCCTTGCTTCCCGTGTCATACCAAAACTGTAATTCCTGAAATGTGTGTCTGGCGGGAAGGGAACCGCATAGACCTATGCCCGGATTACTTTTGCAACCGCAAGACCTTCCATCATAAAAACAGGCCAACAATTTTGTTGGCCTGTCAGGTGTTATTGCAGTAGTTTTACCAGCGCAAATACCAGCTCGTCGATATCTGGCTTGGTGATTATATATGGGGGGACAAACCGCAGGGTGTTTGCACCAGCCGTACCCACAATAAAGCCTTCTTCCAGCAATGTCGAGCGTATTTTCGTGGCGCTGAACGATTCGGTTAACTCCAATCCCAACATCAACCCCAGGCCGCGCACGTCCGCTACGGCATGTGGCAGCCGGTCCTTCAGCGCGACAAGCACTGTCTTGAAGTAATTCCCAAGGTCGGTGATGTGATAGAGCATTTTGTCATCTATCCGTTTTACAGTATACAACGCTGCTGCACACGCCAATTGCCCACCGCCGAATGTAGAGCCGTGGTCACCGGGGGAGAAAGCAGAAGCGACTTTTTCCTTTGCAAGGCATGCGCCGATTGGGATGCCGCCGCCCAGCGCTTTTGCCATTGTTATAATATCCGCGTGAACGCCTTCTGCCTGTTGGCAGCCGAGGAATTTCCCTGTGCGTCCCATGCCTGTTTGGATTTCGTCTACGATCAACAGCGCGTCATTTTTGTTGCACAAATCTTCAATTAGGTCAATAAATTCAGCATCAAGCGGGTGCACGCCGCCTTCGCCCTGGATTAATTCTATCATCACGGCACAGGTATCCGCGTTAATGGCATCCTTCATGCCGCTCTGATCATTGGCTGCAACATAAGTCCAGTTATAGGTGCAAGGCTCAAATGGCTGGTGAAATTTATCCTGCCCGGTCGCGGAAAGTGTGGCAAGCGTACGTCCGTGAAAGCTGTTTTTCAGCGCCACAAAGTTTGCGGTTTTCATTCCTTTTTTATAAGCGCGCATTTTTGCCAGCTTAATAGCGCACTCATTTGCCTCTGCACCGCTGTTGGCAAAGAATACCCTGTCCATTCCGGATTTTTTGCATAATGCTTCAGCAAGCAATGCCTGCGGCTCGTTATAGAAATAATTGCTGGTGTGAATAAGCTGCGCCGCCTGTGCCTGCACTGTTTTGATAAAACCTTCATCCGAATAGCCAAGTGCATTTACCGCGATGCCCGCGAGAAAGTCGGTATATTTCTTGCCGTCCGTATCAAACAGTGTTGCGCCCTCCCCATGCGTAAAGCACACGGGCAAACGTTCGCCAAACACGGGCATATAGTATTGTTGATCAAGTTGTTTTATTTGCTTCAAATCCATGATGCACCTCCCGTTGCTTCAGTTACCCGGTTACCATTGTACCGATGCCGGAATCTGTAAAGATTTCCAGAATAATGGGGTGGGGGATAGTCCCGTTTAATATATGCGTGCGCTTCACACCCTCGTCAAGCGCTTTCAAGCAGCTTTTCACCTTGGGGAGCATACCGCCCACAATTTTGCCGTCCTCAATCATGTTGATGATATCATTTCTGGATGCGACATAAAGCAGGGTGTCTGGGTCGTCTGGAACAGTTCGCACGCCGTCTGTGTCTGTCAAAAACACCAGCTTTTCAGCTTTCAGCGCAGCGGCAATTGCTCCTGCGGCGGTGTCTGCGTTAATGTTATAGCTTTCGCCGTTTGCGCCCACGCCAATGGGCGCGATAACGGGAATATACTGGTCATGTGACAATGTGTTTAAAAGCGTAGTGTTGATGGAATTGATTTTGCCCACGTTGCCAAGATCCACGCCGTTCTTCACCGGCGCTTTTTCCGCTTTTATGATATTTCCGTCTATGCCACACAGGCCAATGGCGGACGCGCCCATGCCGTTTAGCTTGGCGACGATCTCCTTGTTGATTTTGCCGGCAAGCACCATTTGCACCACTTCCATAGTCTGGTCATCTGTCACGCGCAGGCCGTCGATGAAGTGTGGCTCCACGTCAAGCGCGGCGAGAGTTCTGTTGATGTCCGGGCCGCCGCCGTGTACCAGTATGGGATTCATGCCTACAAATTTCAGCAGTGTTACGTCCTCTAAAATCTTGCGTGTCAAGTCGTCGTTTTGCATGGCAGCGCCGCCGTATTTTATCACCACGGTTTTGCCGGACAAGCGCTGGATGTAGGGAAGCGCCTCTATCAGCATACTTGCTTTATATTGGTATTGCTTCATTTTGTTTTCGTTAGTATAGTTGTCGTTGCTCATCATAATCTCCTTATAGATACCACGCTACCCGCGGGAGCGCATGGGCTTCGTCAAAGCCGTTCATGATATTAAAGTTTTGGATTGCCTGGCCTGCCGCGCCTTTGATCAGGTTATCCGTGCAGGAAACAATTACGACGCGTCCTGTCCGCTCGGAGATGTCAAACCCAATCACGCAATTATTGGAGCCGACCACCTGCTTTAGCTCAGGCAGTGCGCCTGTAGGCAATATGTGTGCGAAAGGTTTTTTCTCATATGCTTTTTTATAGGCAGTCGCAATTTTCTCTGCATCTACGCCTGGTGCAAGCTGTGCATAAATTGTGGCGAGTATGCCCCGCTTTACGGGGAGCAGGTGCGGCGTGAACAGCAGTGTGATTTCATTGCCACAAAGCCTGAAAAGCTGCTCTTCAATCTCGGACGTATGCCGGTGCTTTATTACGGAATATGCTTTAAAATTGTCCGCAGTTTCGCAATATGAGAAGGCAAGCTGCTCCTTGCGCCCTGCGCCGGACACGCCGGATTTCGCGTCGATTACAATGCCGTTTTTTTCAATCAATCTGTTTTGCAGCAGCGGTGCCAACGCAAGTATGCTCGTGGTCGTGTAGCAGCCCGGGTTTGCCAGCAACCGGGCGTTTTTGATAGCTTCAAAAAAGTATTCAGGCAGGCCATATACTGCTTCGTCGTTTTTTTCTTTTTCCGTATGCGTCATACCATACCATTCCTCATAGATGGCGGTGTCTTCATAGCGGAAATCACCGGAAAGGTCTATCACCCGCGCACCCGCATCCATTAATTTTGGAGCGGCTTGAATGGATTGTCCGTGGGGCAGGCATAAAAATACAAAATCATTTGCCTTGCCAATGGAGGCATAGTCTCCTGAGGAAAGGGGGATATCATCCGCCACGGCAAAATTGGAATAGACATCGCCCATGTTTTTGCCTGCGAAGTTCTTTGATACGGCACAGGTGACATTCACTTGATTGTGTGCATGTAAAAGCCGCAGCAGCTCCTCTCCCACATATCCGGTTGCGCCTATCACGCCAACATTGACCATAATCGTTCATCCTTCCAGTTGTTTTTTCATAATTATACAATACGATGAATAATTATTCAAGATAATTTTTGTTGTAATTCTATATGTTTTGTGCTACCCTAACAAAGAACCGTAAACGATATCGTGGTTCGGTAGATTTTGCTTGTGCCTGCCATGTGCAGTCACAATTCAAAATCAGTATAATAAGAAATATGGCAAAATGCAAGGTGCGCGTGTAAACAACAAATATGCTGTTTGCCGCGATAATAGGGAAGGCGGATCAGCCGCCGCAGCCCCCGCTACCGTGAGATGGAGCACAGGACAAAAAGCCACTGGGTAACGCAACCCGGGAAGGCGTCCACAAAGGTGCGATGAAGTACAGCCGGTAAACCTGCCTTGCATGGTCAATCCTTTGTGCGATTTGGGATGGGCCGGTGCAAATGATTCTCTCCGGGGGGAAGAAGGATATTCCAACAGATACCTTACTGACCGCAGGGAAGTAAGGTGTTTTTATTTATGTTTTACGAAATCAAAGTCAAAGTATGGAGGAATGGAAAGAAATGAAGAGAATTTTAATGGTGGTACTTGCGGCAGTTTTGTGTGTTGGGCTGGTAGCCTGCGCCGGCACACAAGGGGCGGACGAGGTCGATATTGACGAGTTGGCGTCTGCTGCTGCGGAGCTGGAAGAAGCAGTGGGTGGAGACGAAGAGGAAGCATCTGAAGAACCGGCGGAAGAAGCCTCGGCAGAGCCGACGGAAGGGGCCGAAGAGGAAACAAGCGGCGATGTGGATGTTTTTGGTAATGGCTCTATTGAGGGGCTTAAGGCAGACAAAATCGTTTCTGTATCGCCTTCCGGAACAGAAATTATTTGCGCGCTGGGTGCGGAAGACCGCCTTGTGGGCAGGGATGAATATTCCAACTACCCGGAAAGCGTGCAGGATGTAGAAGTTGTGGGCGATTTTAACGGGCCTGATGTGGAAAAGGTTGTGGCGCTGGAGCCGGATGTTGTGTTGATGTCCGACAAATTGCAGCAGGACGCGATTGACCAGCTGGAAGACCTGGGGGTGCCTGTGGTGCTTGTGGATGCCACCAGCCTGGAGGATATCCCGTATTCTTTTGAGTTGATTGGCAAGCTGGTTGGCGAAGAGGAAGCGGCGCAGGCGCTTGCGGACGAGCTGGCGCAGGCGATTGCCGACGCGCAGGCAAACCAACCGGAGGAAGCAAAGACCGTATACTATGCGATGAGCTATGGAGACGCAGGTAACTGGACAAGCGGCCCGGGCAGCTTTATCTATGATATGATAAAGATTGCGGGTGGAACGCCCGTGCCGGATGACGAATCGCTTCCCACCTGGGTGGAATACCCTGTGGAAGACCTTGTGGCGGCAGACCCGGACATTATTCTGACGGATTCCAGCATGGGTGCCGTGGATCCTATTGAAGACCAGACGGGTTATAGTGACTTGACTGCAGTGGCAGAGGGCAACGTGCACGAGATCAGCGCTGACGTATTCTCACGGCCGGGGCCGCGCATTATTGATGCGATCAAAACACTGAGTGATATTTTGAACGGGTAAATGATGGATTAGCTCCAGCGTCCGGTTTGTTCCGGGCGCTGGTTTTTTACAAAGGAAAATAGCAATGCTTAAACAACGCACAAAAAATGGATGGCTGTTGATTGCACTCATAGTGGGTGGAATCGCCGCGTTTGTGTGCGCTTTTTTTATTGGCAGCTCGGGCGTGTCCATCCCGGAGTTTCTTCAGATATTGAACGGGACGGCGTCGGACACCATGCAAAACATTTTTCTCAACATCAGGCTACCCCGTGCGATAGGCGCGTTCTTTGTGGGGGCGGCGTTGGCAATTTCCGGGTGCGCGCTGCAGGGCGTGTTTAAAAATCCCATGGCAGACCCGTTTGTGCTGGGTATTTCCTCGGGCGCGTCACTGGGGGCAACGCTTGCTATGGTGTTCTTTTCAAAAACTTCACTGCAAGGAACGGGAATGATCACAGCGCTCTCCTTTGTGTGTGCATTGGGGGCGATGTTTATGGTGTATTCTATTTCCCATATCCGGGGAAAGGTATCCACCTTCTCACTGCTGTTATCCGGTTTTGCCATCAGTGCGCTTTTAACAGCATTGGTTTATCTTCTCATGCTTTTGAACCGGGACAAGATGGATCAGGTGGTTATGTGGAATATGGGTTCGCTTTCTGCCATGAATTGGACAAAGTTGTATATTGCTATGCCGGTTATCATTGTGTGTTCCTGCTTGCTGATGACGTATTCCAAGCCGCTCAATATTATGCTGAACGGCGACGAGGTGTCGCAGAGCCTGGGTGTGGATACACACAAAACGCGCAGAAACCTGCTGATTCTGACAGCGCTGCTCACGGCGACGGCGGTGGCGATCAGCGGTATTATCGGATTTGTGGGTCTGATGATCCCGCATTTGTTGCGGCTGGTGGTGGGGCCGGACAATAAAAAACTGATGCCGCTGTGCTTCGCGGGCGGTGGTGTGTTTTTGTTGGCCTGTGATATTGTGGCGCGCGTGGTTTTGAAGGGGCAGGAGCTTCCTGTAGGCATTATCACGGCAATCATAGGCGTACCTTTCTTCATCTTCCTGCTGCGGCGTGGCAGGAGAACAGTATGATGCGGTGGGGGAGGAGCATAGATGGGCATAGAAGTAAAAAATATATCCTTCCGTATTGACGATACGCAGATATTGCGCGATGTATCCCTGAAAGGGGAGTCGGGTATGCTGGGGTTGATCGGCCCTAATGGCGCGGGAAAAACGACACTGCTTCGCGTGATTTCCGGTTATATAAAGCCGGATGAGGGGCAGGTGCTGCTGGACAACATGCCGATTTCTCAAATTGATATAAAAACGCGCGCACAGAAAATGGCGCTTGTGCCGCAGAATTATGCGCTTGATTATGACTTTACCGTGCTGGAAGTGGTGCTGATGGGCAGGAATCCGCACAAAAAGTCGTTTGAGTCGGATACTCCGGAAGATATTGCCCTTGCACGGGATTGCATCAACAGGGCTGGGATCGGCCAATTGGAATCACGGTCGATCATGGGTCTTTCAGGTGGCGAGTGGCAGCGTATGATTATTGCGCGTGCCCTCACACAGCAGAGCAGTATACTGCTTCTGGACGAGCCGGTTTCTAATCTTGATATCAAGCATCAGGTGGGGATACTCAACACAGTAAGGGAACTGGTGACGGGGCACGGTCTTTTGTGTGTTTGCGTGCTGCACGACCTGAACCTGGCTTACCATTATTGCGATTCTATCGCTTTGATGAAGCAGGGGGGGATGTTTGCGACTGGCGCACCGCGGGCGGTTGTGACAAAGGATACATTGGAAAGCGTATATGAAACGGAAATAAACCTGTTACATACAGGGGAGGATACATTTATTCTGCCTGTGATGAAGGGTTGAAAACAAGCTTCAAAAATGATATGATAATTTGGTATGCCGCAGTGCATACCATTTGTTTTTTAAGAGAAGGATTAAGAAAAAGTTATGGCAAAACAAAAAGAAGGATTTGTAGAACATATCACGCCGCAGAGCGAGGATTTTTCGCGTTGGTATACGGATGTGATCAAAATGACCGACATGGTGGATTATTCCGAGGTGAAGGGCGCCATGGTCATAAAAGCGTATGGGTATGGCATTTGGGAGCTGATGCAGCGTGAGATGGATGACCGCTTTAAGGCAACCGGCCATAAGAATGCGTATTTTCCGCTTCTCATTCCCAAGCATCTGCTGGAGAAAGAAGCAGAACATGTGGAAGGGTTTGCACCCGAGGTGGCATGGGTCACAAAGGGCGGCGAAGAAGAGCTTGCCGAGCCGCTGGCCATCCGCCCGACCTCCGAGACGATTTTTTGCTCTATGTATGCAAAGTGGGTGCAGAGCTATCGCGACCTGCCCGTGCTGCTAAACCAGTGGTGCAATGTGCTGCGGTGGGAAAAAAGCACACGCCCATTCCTGCGCACATCCGAATTTCTGTGGCAGGAGGGGCACACGGTACACGCCACGCAAGAGGAGGCAGAGGAAGAAACAAAACGTATGCTTGGTGTGTATGTTGATTTTGCGGAAAATGTGCTGGCTATTCCTGTGATTTCCGGCAGGAAAAGCGAGAAGGAGAAATTTGCCGGGGCAGTGCACACATATACGATGGAGGCGCTTATGCTGGATGGCAAAGCGCTGCAAATGGGGACGTCGCACAACCTTGGCCAGAATTTTGCCAAAGGATTTGACATCCAGTTCCTTGACCGTGATAACCAGCTTAAATATGTATGGCAGACATCATGGGGCAGTTCCACACGCATGATTGGTGGGCTGATTATGGTGCATGGCGATGAGAGGGGGCTTAAGCTGCCGCCCAAGGTGGCACCCACACAATGCGTCATTGTGCCGGTGGCGGCGCACAAGCCGGGCGTGCTGGAAAAGGCGCAGGAATTATTTGACCAGCTTAAGGCGGCCGGAATTCGCGTAGACCTTGACGACCGAGATCAAAGCCCAGGCTGGAAGTTTAACGAATGGGAGTTGAAAGGTGTGCCTGTGCGGATTGAAATTGGCCCGCGAGATATTGAGGCAGGCGTTTGCATGGCATTCCGGCGGGACACATTTGAAAAAGAGAGCAAGCCGCTCGACGGCATTGCGGACACAGTGAAGGGCTTACTTGAGGAAATACAGCGAAATATGCTGGAAAAAGCACGTGCTTTCCGGGAAGAACATACATTTGAAGCCTCGGACTGGGATGCGTTTATGGATCACATTGAAAATGGCAAGGGGTTTGTAAAAGCGATGTGGTGCGGTGATGAGCAGTGTGAGTTGGAGATCAAAGAGCAAACAGGTGTAACCACGCGCTGTATGCCGTTTGAACAGGAGCAGATTTCAGATGTTTGCGTGCATTGCGGCAAACCAGCAACGAAAATGATGTATTTTGCGCGTGCATATTAAAACATTGGCAGATAGCTCGCAGGGCAAAACGCTTTGCGGGCTTTTGCTATAAAAAAATGAAAAACTGTCCCAACAAAATCTTGATAAACCTTGTGTTTTATGTTACTATATCAAAGCGTATGGGGCATTGGCGAAGTTGGTATCGCGCTTGAATGGCATTCAAGAGGCCACCGGTTCGACCCCGGTATGCTCCACCAGCAAAAAATCCTTTAACCATGCAGGTTAGGGGGTTTTTCCTTTTGTGGTCTAAATCCCCTAAAACCACACTTCTAAGATTAGTTCTAAGATTTATTATCTTCGCCTCTGTCATTAAAATAATCGCTTATTCCTTTGCCGGGGTTAATTCTTCTGTCAGCGGAATTATGTGTATAGTGGATAGTAGACCTTATATCTTTGTGTCGTAGCCAAGCTTGTATCTCTAAGTCAGAAAACCCAAGCTTTGCAAGTAATGTAGCAGTACTATGCCTTAAGCCGTGTAGCGTTACGATAGTCATGTTATTTTGTTTAAGTATCTCTTGCAGCTTGCGATTTACATAGCTGAACTCAAAAGGTCTTCCGTCACGATGTTTACAGATATAGCCGTTTTCATGATACTTTGAACCAAACTCCTGTTTGTTTTTCTCCTGTTGACTACGCAGTTTCAGTAAAAAGGCTTTCATTTCTGGCAACAAAGGCATATGAGCTCGACTTTCAGAATTTTTGGGACCTTTTTCTGTTGGCTTATACACACGCACCCTATTATCATTGATATAAATTCGATTCTAATCCTGATTTATGTTGCTGATTTATAAAGGCTTGAATATGGTCAATAGACACTTGTGGAACGGTCAAATCAAGTGGCTTGAAAAAAGGAAGAATATGTTTTTGAATGTATCCATCATATGTTTTAACTGTAGTAATCTCCTTAATACCTACGATTCTACTTTGATACTAATCCTGCATATAATCTACAAACTGGCCTTACCCCATAGAATAGAACCACAAATAGGGTTACGATTACAAGGGTATGTTATCAACCATAAACGTGTGGAGCGCATTTGGAGGGAACAGGGACTAAAGAACAACCCAAAAGGCGCAGATTATGGCTAAATGATGGCAGTTGTGTTCGATTACGGGCAGAGCATAAAAATCATGTGTGGAGTTATGATTTTGTATTCGACAGACTATCTAATGGGCGGCAGATAAAATGGCTGAACATCATAGATGAATACACGCGTGAATGTCTTGCCAGCATCCCCAGGCGGAACTGGCGATACATGGATGTCATCGAGACTCTCTCAGGGTTGTTTGTGCAGCATGGCTGCCCGGAATACCTCCGGAGCGACAACGGCAGCGAGTTTACCGCAACGCATATCCAGGAGTGGCTTCGGGATGTCAATGTCGCAACGCTGTATATTGAGCCGGGAAGTCCCTGGGAGAATGGATACTGTGAGAGCTTCAATTCCAAAATGCGGGACGAGTTTCTGGATGCTGAGATTTTCGATACAATGTTTGAGGCGCAGGTGTTGACCAAAAAGTGGGCGGAAACCTATAATACTATCAGGCCACATAGCTCTATTGGATACAAACCACCTGCTCCGCAGACACTACAAGATTGCGCCTAAGACTCTCACTCTATTTGCGGACAAGATTCTGGGGGCTGGCCACCGATATGATAAGCGGCTATAAGCAAGAACGCGAAAGCCTGACAGCCAGACTAGAAAACTTGATTGTGGCTATTGCTGAAGCTGAACAGGAAAACACTACTATAAGTGAGTTTATGGAACTAATCACGCAGTACATTCATACGAAGGAATTTGACAGGGTAATAGTACACGAACTCATAGAAAAAATTGTTGTCCACCAAGCAGAGCACTCTGATGGACAGCGTAAGCAACAGATTGATATTTATTTTCGTTTTATAGGCAAATTGCAATAGTATCTTTAGTAGTATTAAACCACTCGTTGAGCGGGTGGTCCTGACTTCTAAGAGAGACAATAACGGCGTGGTGGGTTTCAGAGATAGTTAGCGCAACTGTCTGTTTTTACTTGGCGGGGATCGCTTTTGCTTTGCTGCATTCTTAATAGCCCTCTAACATCACATTTGAATAAACGCCATCGCCATGGGTCATCACAATCACAATATCCGGATCAAATTCATCTATATAATCCGCCACGCTACCTCTATATCGATATGCTCTTCCGTCAATCCACGCTGTTTCGGAAAAACATTGGCTCAAATAGGGCAGCATCTGACGCATAAAAGAATCTGCAATAATAAGGCATTTTGTATCATTATTACTCCTATGGTTTTTTATTCTAGCTTCCGTGCCCGTCGCATGCATAAATGCATTATATTTATTACTATAGTGAGGATTATCTAATAGTGTAAAACTGATAAACGCTTCCGCAAAACTACCTGACCGTTCCCAGTTCACCTTCCGATCAATGTGGTTATTCTTCCCATCATAATTGATGGTGGTAAAGTTGGTTTCATAATTAGGGATATATACAATAACATCATCTTTGCCTGTATAGAGTGGCCCTACCCGCACGCCCGTAGAACCCAGCATGCTTTGCGGATAGGTGAGAGCTTTGTAGTTATTGATATCCCTATAGATATATTCGGTATCTAGGTTCATATCATATTCTGTGTTTAGAACATCAATAATTTCCTGATATGCTCGAAAACAGGCGGGGAAAGCCCAATGGTGATCTGTTTTATAAAATATTTCTTCCAATGAAAAATCTGTGTACAATTTCCGCGTATCAATATATGGGATGTTTTCATTTTCTACGTGCCCCAAGAATGAGTCGAGTATATCATTTATAGGATAGTAGTCGTCCATCCCCACCGGGAAGACCGTTTTCCCTTCCACAACATCTGCTGGCGCTTGCACATAGAGAAACTCACTTCCTGACGCCAGTGCATATTCATATACCTGATGCAAATTTTCAGCATGCGCTATCAATTCTTCCTCGCTTTTTAAAGTAATTAATTCCGTTAGATGTAGGAATCCTTCCTCATCTTTCACTACATCAAAATTTCCGACTTCATATTTCAACATAACCCTTTGTGCCCCGCCATATAGGGATATCCACTCCTGTTTTTTGTAAACATTTGCGTCATATGCCGCTTCAACCTTGTTAATAGATTCCTTCGTAAATCGGTATTCCGAGTCCTCAATTGCGGCCTTTACATTCGGGCGGGCTACTACAAAGTTTGCCACAGAAATAACAAACAACAAAACTAAAAAAACAACTACAAATACCTTTGTTGTTTTTGTCACCACTACTATATCTGTTTTTTCATTCATTGCCGTCACCTCATATTTTTTAGAAATTGAAATAAATAAATGGATTATACGATCCTTTCACAAGATAGGATACACAAACCAAAAACAGCAAAATCAAAACTATATAATACATTACGTCAATTCCAACCAGCCGTTTGTGGGAAACAAGCGCACGATCCAACTGACTACGTATTTTGGGCGCGATCGGAAACGCAAATATAACCGCCATAACTAAGATGAAAATATTTTCCCGCAGATATAGCAGTGTTTGGGAGTCACACAACGCGTTTCCGTTAAGGTGGAATAACGATTCGAAATAGCCGGTCACTCCGTCCATCCCAACCGCGCGGAAAAGGATCCATCCAAAAACAACAATCACCAACGTAAAAATACGGTATGCTGCTTTTGCTCCTTTATTTTTAAAACGATTTGGTATGCCAGTAAGTTTTTCAAACGTGATAAAAGCAAAATACAACAATCCCCACAAAACAAAGTTCCAGCTTGCACCATGCCATATGCCGGTTAAGGTCCACACCACAAAGAGATTGAATACCAACCGCCCCTTTGATGAAACACGCGACCCACCCAATGGGAAATATACATAATCCCTGAACCATGTACTGAGCGAGATATGCCACCGCCGCCAGAATTCTGAAATGGAATTTGAGACATAAGGATAATTAAAATTCTCTAAAAACTGGAATCCAAACATTTTTCCCAGACCGATCGCCATATCTGAATACCCGCTAAAATCATAATAAATTTGCAAGGTATATGTGATCGCACCAAGCAATGCAAAGCCGGAAGACAACCCAGAATATTCGGGCATATCAAACGCTTTATCCGCAACTAAAGCCAACGAATTCGCGAGCAATACTTTCTTGGCAAGCCCGATGATAAACCGTTTCGTTCCTTCTGAAAAAAGCATCATGCTCTCTTTACGGTCATCAATTTGTTCCGCTATTGTTTCATACCGCACAATGGGGCCAGCAATCAACTGTGGAAAAAACGATATGTATAGCGCGACGTTCAAGGGGTTTTTCTGTACTTTTCCTTTTCCCCGGTGCACATCAAATACATAACTCATGGCCTGAAACGTGAAAAACGATATCCCGATTGGCAGGACAACATTTCGCAATGCGATATCCGTACCAAGCAAGAAGTTTATGTTGATTATGGCAAAATCCAAATATTTGCAGTATACCAATAAAGATAAATTCAAAATGACTGTCAATACAATGACAGCTCGCTCCTTCTTTTTTACTCCATTTGCCCTATGAACAAGCAATCCTAGGCCATAATTTACAAAAATCGAAAGAACCATAACAAACACAAACTTGGGTTCGCCCCATGCATAAAAAAAGAGACTTGCGAGAAGCAAAAGGATATTACGCGCTTTACGCTTTCGAAAAACAACAAAATATAAAAACAGAACAGCGGGCAGAAAGGCAAATAAAAAAATCAAGCTTGAAAATAACACAGAATACCTCCCATCAAACATTCTTAGAAAAGAATATCATATTTAATTATGAATAACAATTTTTTATTATTTAATATGCTGCAGGAAGGTTGTTCCTAATGGGATGAGTTCGTTGACGATAATGACTTAAGGCACCACAGGCTAATTAGGATTTTTCAAAGAAAGTTCCGTTGAGCTTAAGTTCTGGCACCCCGGCATTAGGCAACTATCGGGTATCGGTCTTCAATCGTGGCCTATATCAGACTGTCAATCCGTACTTTTTATCTGCAAAATACAAATTTGCCAACGCAAATATCATATGTAGCTTCGCATCTTGCTTTGCTTGGCATTTGTAGCGCGTCTTTCGGTATTTGAACTGACCTTTTACGACCATAAATACAGGCTCCACCTTTGCTCACGCAGATGATTTTTCTCGCTCCCGCCGCTTTATTTGCACCTTGGAACGCGCTGGGTTGTTTTGACCTTGCCTCTGAATTGGTTCGCCCCGAAGGTCAGTTTCCTGACTAAAATTATTAAGCCAAATCCGCATGGTTTCTAGCAAATTCGGCAGACGTTTGGTATGTTAGTTCGCTGTGAGGACGTCATTCATTATAGTCCTTTCTCCAGCGGTCTATTTTTTCTCGGGCATCATCCAGGGACATAAACCAATGTGTACATTCAGGCATCCGTCCCGGAAACTACAGTTGGGCGACTCTATATGAGCATTGTCCCTGGCCGGGAATAGTTCAGCTTGACTCCATTGAAGTATGCCCATGCATCCAGTGCACGCGATATGAACTCCGGGTCATTGTCTGCCTTGATCCGCTTAGGCAGCCCACGCTCCAATGCGATTGCGTTAAGTAAATACGCCACATGTTCGCCGCGGATACTCTGATCTGCATAAATCGCCGAACACTCCCGTGTATACACGTCTAAAACGGTCAGCGCTCGAAATCTCTTCCCATTATACAGTTGATCCGATACAAAGTCTATGCTCCAGCATTCATTTTGTGCTGCTGCCTCTGCTTTCGGCGGAACCCTCGCTCCATATTTCTTCTTGTATCGACTTTTGCGCTCCAGATGCAATCCCTCGCCTCGATACAGCCGATATACCCGTTTATGGTTGATTTGCCACCCTTCATGCTGCAACAAAACATGGATGCGCAGATATCCATAGCGTACCCTGATCGCTACCAGTTCGCGAATTTACTTTCTCAAATATTCCTGCTTATCCCGCGTTGGCTGGCATCACAAAGATGACCGATAAATGCCTAATACCGCACAGGCCCGTCGTTCGCTAATCTTATATATTTCTATCGACCATTTTACCATTTCTTTGCCAGTGTCTCCTGTAACAACGATTTATCCAGACTCAATTCCGCTACAAGTTTCTTTAGCTTGTTGTCTTCCTCCTCAAGCTGGCGCAACAGTCTAAGCTCTCGCGGCCCAACCCCTGCATATTTCTTTTTCCAATGATAAAATGTTTGTTCGCTGATATCCCAATTTCGGCATACATCTTCTACTGGAGTGCCAAATTCCGCCTGCTTTAACGCAAACGAAATTTGTTCTTCACTATACTGTTTTGCCTTCATGTTCCCGCCCCTGTTTTTACATATTTTACCATAATCGCTAATTTCAGAAGTGAACTCCCTTTTTAGGGTCAAGGCTAGGTGCTGAAACAAAGCGAAATCCCTGACACATAGTATCAGGGATTTCTAACAGTGTTTCATTGGCTTTCTACCTCTAAGCCTATATCTATTTTAATCGCCGTAGCGTTATCTATAACATACACAGGATATGTGAAGGGTAAACGAAAAAAAGATAATAAATTATGAACAATTGCAAGAACACCACATAAGTTCTTGAAAAGGACAAGATTGCGTTGGTAATAAAGAAAGCAGCTTAATAAAGCGAAAACCCCAACTCTTTAATGCATTGCTTTGCCTTGTGGATCTGGGATGCGTGGTTGGCTTCTAAAACCAGCATGATTTTATCATTGTTGGTTTCGCCTAGCTCAATGTGCAGGGTAACGCAGGAGAGGATATTGCTGCGCAATGCCTCTTGTTCAGCGTCCGCATCAACGGTAAGATCTTTCCTTTTTACGGTAATTGTTTCTGTCATAGCAATCTCCTTGGCAATGATGTTTTCGGTTTAATATAAACAGTAGGAAGGCTGAACAAAACAAAAAAAGAAAAGTGTGGAGGTGGAGCCAGGGCAGCCTGGCATTGTCATACGGTGGAGAACATGGTACACTAAAAAAAACTCATGAGGGAGGAAAACAAAATGATTTTAGTAAATGTAGAGCAGATTTCGGGCAAGGAATATGACGTGATCAGCCTTGTAAAGGGTAACACGGTGCAGGCAAAGAATTTTGGCAGGGATTTTATGGCGGGCATGAAAAACCTCGTGGGCGGGGAGATAAAAGGCTATACAGAAATGTTGACGGAAGCGCGTGAAATTGCCATTAACCGTATGATTGCGGATGCGGAAGGCATGGGTGCGGACGCAATTGTAAACGTTCGGTTTGCCTCGTCCCATATTATGGATGGCGCTGCCGAGGTAATCGCTTATGGCACGGCGGTAAAGTTTAAATAATTATCGGCACAAAAAACGGTAAACTGATGAAAAGCCCTTTGGCAAAAAGCTGATTGGGCTTTTTTGTTTTGGGTATTTATGTAGCAGAATGAAGCAAATGAAAGAAGGGGAGCACATGAATTATTATAAGCCGGCAAATGCAGACCTGGAAATATCACAGATGGCAATGGGAAGCTGGGCGCTGGGAGGCGATAGCTACTGGGGCGCATCGCCGGATGAAAAGCTGGCGTTTTCTGCTGTGGATGCGGCGCTTGATATGGGTATTAACTTGTTTGATACGGCAGAATCCTATGGCGGTGGCGGCTCGGATGAATTTTTGGGTAGGGCAATGGCGGGCAGGCGTGGCAAGTTTATTATTTCAGAAAAAATATATTTAGATAAGCTGCACGAGGCCGACATGGCACGCAGCCTGGAGCTGAGTTTGAAGCTGCTGAAAACAGATTATGTTGACATCCTGTCGCCGCATTTTGCCAGCAGGGAGGTTCCTTTTGAAGAAACATTTGGCGCAATGGAAAAAATGCAAAAGCAGGGCAAGGTGCGGTATCTGGGCCTGAGTAATTTTGGCGTACAGTCGCTGCGCAAGGTGGAAGAGATTGGCATGATAGATAAGATAGTGCTGCATCAATTGCCCTATAATCTGCTTTTGCGCGCAGTCGAGTTTGGTATTTTACAGGAAACCCAAAAACATGGTATTGGTATTGTTTGCTACAGCACACTTGCACAGGGGCTATTGACAGGCAGATACCAGCAGACGGAGCAGGTGCCGGAAAACCTGAAAGTGGTTGGGTTTTTCCGCAGCAAGGAAAGGGAACAGGAGCTGTTTAAAGCAATTCGTGCCATCACATCTTATTGCAGAGACAATGGTCTTTCCATGCCGGCAACATCCATTGCGTGGCTGTTGAAGCAGCCGGGAGTTGCCAGCGTGCTTACGGGCGCATCCACGCCCATGGAATTGCAGCAAAATGAGAAAGCACTGGAGGTTGACCCCAATCCAAGGATGGTGGAGGAGTTGTCTGCGCTTACCGAAAGATTAAAGGAATTGATGGGATCAAATGCCGATATGTGGAACGGCGAGGAGGACAGCCGTATCTATTGAGAAGGCGGTATCTCCACCGAAAGCCCCAACTTATTCATGGCGTAAGGCACAAGGTAAAAAGAGCCGCATACCACAAGTATGCCTCTTTTTTGTTGTGAAAGCTCCAGGGCATAGTCAAACGCATAGGAAGGGTCTTCCATGGGCTGCGCGTTGTCAAAATACTGCGCGAATTCCCTTGAAGTAAGCCCGCGGTTTTTTTCTGCCCGTGTGCATACAATTTGGTTTGCAAAAGTCTTTATTTCCTGCGCTATGGCGGGGACATCTTTGTCCTCCATCACAGCACACAATGCGGTAATATTCTTTTTGCTAAAATACCGTTTTACCGTGTCCGCAAGAACGCGCATGGCGGCGGGATTGTGCGCCGAATCTATCAGCACGCCGTCCACATATTGCGTGCGTGCGGGAATGTAAGCCTGTTTTAACCCCTGCAAAATATCATCAGCAGGGATGCCCAACTCGTATGCCGCAATGGCGGCGACGCAGGCGTTTTGTACCTGTACGGGGGAAACGGCGCTGATATACGCGTCCTTCATATACAGGGATTGATATCGGAAGTCAAAAACCTGGCCGCCGGTGTCTGCGCTGTGTATGCGTATTGATTTTTCGTCCAGCACAATCAATTGTGCGTTCAGCCGTTCACATGTCTTTTTGATGACGTCCATCGCTTCTCTTTGTTGCGGGTGGCAAATGACTGTGCCGCCCCATGTGATAATGCCACACTTCTCCCGCGCGATCTTTTGTATGGTGTCGCCCAGTTCTTTGGTGTGGTCAAAGCTGATGGGGGTAATGACCTGAATATGGGAATCGATGACGTTTGTCTGATCCTTGCGCCCGCCCAGCCCGGTTTCGATTACGGCGTATTCCACTTCGTTGTCCGCAAACCATTGGAGCGCAATGCGCGCCCATACGCCAAAAAAGTGTTCGCCTGCGTCACGGCGCTCCAGCTTCATGTACGCATCATAATCCTGCGGCTCCATCTCTTTGCCGTTGATGCGGAAACGCTCCAGCGGGGAAAGGATGTGCGGCGACGTAAAAAGCCCGCAGCGGTGATGGATGGACAGGATGTCCGCCAAATACTGCGCTGTGGAGCCTTTTGCGTTTGTGCCGGCAAGGTGGATATATTCCATAGTCTATTTTATACTTTCTAAATATTCCAGCCGTTCGGCAAGCTTTTGTTTCATCTCAGTGTGCATTTGCAGTTTTTCCTTTTCTTCCTGCACAAGCGATTCGGGGGCTTTGTCGGTAAACCCTTTATTATTCAGCTTGCCTTGTGCGCGCGCAATCTCCTGCTCGGTTTGCTTCAGTTCTTTTTGCAGCCGCTCCGTTTCCTTGCCAATGTCGATCAACTCGCTTAAGGGCAGGAAGGCTTCGCCTACAGGGCAGACAACGGAAACACTGTTCTCGGGGATGTCATTTTGATTAGAAATAAGTACCACTTCATCTGCGTAAGCCAGCTTTTTGATGTATTCCTCGCACGCTTTTATGGCGTTTTCATTTTGTGCTAATATGGTCAGCGTTGTGCGCACGCTGGGGGGTACGTTCATGTCCGCGCGCTGGCCCCTGATGGCGCGGATCAGCTCCATCACGTCGGCCATTTGCTTTGCGTCCTGCTCTAACCCGGCAAACTCTACTTTCGGCCAACTGGAAAGCATAATGGTTTCATCTGCACCGGGCAGAGAGGTGTAAATCTCCTCTGTGAGGAAGGGCATAAACGGATGCAGCAGCTTCAATGTGTTTTTGAGCACATAGACAAGCACGTTTATGGTTGATTCCTTTACCTGTGTGTCTTCGCCATACAGGCGTGGTTTTGCCATCTCAATGTACCAGTCGCAAAGTTCACTCCATGTGAAGTCGTAGATACGCTGCGTGGCAAGCCCAAGTTCCATGTCATCCATGTTTTGTGTAATCTCGGTGATTGCGGTGTTTAGGCCGGAAATGATCCATTTATCTGCAATATCCAGCTTGGATTCGTCTATTGTGCCAGTTTTGCCATCACTGTTCATCAGCACAAAGCGTGAAGCGTTCCATATTTTATTGGCAAAATTACGGGCGGCCTCCACTTTCTTTGTATAAAACCGCATGTCGTTGCCCGGGCTAACGCCCATAGCAAGTGAAAACCGCAGTGCGTCTGCGCCATATTCGTCTATCACTTCCAGCGGGTCTACGCCGTTGTCCAGGGACTTGGACATCTTGCGCCCCTGTTCGTCGCGCACGATGCCGTGAATGTTGACATAGCGGAAGGGCACGTCGCCCATCATTTCCATGCCAAATACAATCATACGCGCCACCCAGAAGAAAATGATGTCGTAGCCCGTCACCAATACGTCGGTGGGGTAGAAGAATTTCAGCTCAGGCGTTTCGTCCGGCCAGCCCAATGTGGAAAAAGGCCACAAGCCGGAAGAAAACCAGGTATCGAGCACATCCTCATCCTGTGTGAAAACGGTGCAGCCACAGTCGCAAGCGGTGGGTGCGTCAATTTCCACCACCGTTTTACCACAATCATTGCAGGTGTAGGCGGGGATGCGGTGTCCCCACCAAAGCTGGCGGGAGATACACCAGTCGCGGATATTGTACATCCAATTAAAGTAAATTTTGGCAAAACGCTCGGGCACAAATTTGATCCGCCCGTCCTCCACGGCTTCTATGGCGGGTTTTGCCAGTTCCTTCATTTTTACAAACCATTGCTTGGAGATAATAGGCTCAATGGTGGTGTTGCAGCGGTAGCAATGCCCAACATTGTGGACATGGTCTTCCGTTTCGGCAAGCAGCCCCTCGTCCTTTAAATCCGCGACGATCTGGTTGCGTGCTTCATTGCGGTCAAGGCCGGCATAGTCGCCGCCGTTATTGTTGATAATGCCTGCGTCGTCCATGATGCGGGGCATGGGCAGGTTGTGCCGTTTGCCAACCTCATAGTCGTTAGGATCATGTGCCGGCGTGATTTTTACCGCGCCGGTGCCGAATTCCATATCCACATACTCGTCGGCAATTACCGGGATTTTGCGGTTCATCAGTGGCAATATGACATTTTTGCCAATTAAATCCTTATAGCGTTCGTCCTTTGGGTTTACAGCCACTGCGGTATCACCCAGCATGGTTTCCGGCCGCGTGGTGGCAACCACTATGCCCTTGCCGCCGTCTTCGGCAGGATAACGGATGTGCCACAGGTGGGAATCCCGTTCCTCATATTCCACCTCGGCATCGGACAGGGCGGTGAGGCAGCTTGGGCACCAGTTGATGATGCGGTCGCCCTGGTAAATGAGGCCTTTGTCGTATAGCTTCTTGAAGGCAACCCGCACAGCCCGGTTGCATCCTTCGTCCATAGTAAAGCGCTCGCGCTCCCAGTCAAGGGAAGAGCCAAGCTTTTTTAGCTGTTCGGAAATACGCCCGCCGTATTGATCTTTCCACGCCCAGGCGCGTGTGAGAAAGGCCTCGCGGCCTATTTCTTCCTTGGTAAGCCCTTCTTCTGCCATCGCGTCCACTATTTTCACTTCGGTGGCAATGCTGGCGTGATCCATGCCCGGCATCCACAGGGCGGCGTAGCCTTGCATCCGCTTGGTGCGGATGAGCGCATCTTGAATCATATTGTCGAGCGCGTGTCCCATGTGAAGCTGACCGGTGATATTAGGTGGAGGAATAACGATGGTAAAAGGTTTTTTATTCTCATCCACCTCCGCGTGAAAGTAGCCCTTCTCCATCCAATGTTTATAGATCCGGTCTTCTGTTTGCTTTGGGTCATATGTTTTGCTCAGTTCCTTGGCCATAAAAAAGAATCCTCCAACTATAATTAAACTTAGAATGCCATAATCAATATAAAGCCGGCTACCACAATGGCAAGCCCGACGCATTTTGTAATAAAATTGGCATGGGGTCCTTGCATTCGCGCCGATATTTTGGATGAAAGGAACGTGATAAGCGCCCCGCAAACCAGCAATACAATACCTGCGATTCCAGTGGTGGTAATGCTTGAAAAAAACTCCATGCGTGCCTCCTGCCTGTTTTTAACGCCCAATGATAAGGCGCACCCAATAATTATAGCTCTTGTGACGGCTTTTTTCAACATTTGACGGTGAAGCTGGGTAATGATTTACCGTGCGGCAAGGAATAGAGCGGTGTAGAGTATGCGCTTTTTTAGCGGCAGGCAGTATTTAGAGGACGGCTGAACGAATGAATGTTCGTATATGTGCGAATGTTTATTCTGGTGTGGCGATTCGATTCGGATTTTCCTTGCGCTTTTTTTATCAATACGTTATCATAATGGCATGGGTTGGCGGCAAGCTGCAAAAACAGCATATGTAGCGCTTTTTGTTATTTAACCTGCGTCAGCGCCACATCATGTGGACGGGGAACCAGGATAAAAAATGTGCGCTCGGCTGTGCTTTGCGGGGTTGGCCTGCGGTTTTTTGGTAAAAGAAGAAACCCGCAGGCTGAGTTACAAATTTGTTGGAGGTGTATTATGGAAAAGTTTTTTAAACTGAGCGACAACAAGACGAATTTTCGAACAGAAGTAATCGCGGGTTTTACAACATTTTTCACAATGGCGTATATTATTTTTGTGAACCCGAATATGCTGGCGGAAACCGGCATGGATTATGGTAGTGTTACAGTGGCAACCTGCCTGGCGGCGGCAATTGGCACACTGCTTATCGGGCTTATGAGTAATTACCCGTTTGCGCAGGCGCCCGGCATGGGATTAAATGCCTTTTTTGTTTACACGGTGTGCTTCTCCATGGCATGGCAATGGGAAGGCGCGCTTGCCGCGGTGTTTATTTCCGGTATCATTTTTATTGTTATTACACTTTCTGGTGCACGTGGCGCGATTTTAAACGCTGTGCCGCGGTCACTGAAATATGCGATTGGCGCGGGCATAGGGCTGTTTATTGCTTCTATCGGCCTCAAAAATGGCTCCATGCTGTCTATATCGGAGTCAGGGTTTTTCATTGGCAGCTTTGCGAACCCACTGCTGATTCATACGCTGATTGGCATTATATTAACGATTATCCTGATGGTATTGAAAGTAAAAGGTGCAATACTGATTGGCATTGTAATCTCTGCGGTGATAGGTATTGTGATGCCGGATGGCACGGGAAGTACCATTACGGCATTATCCGGCGTGACGCTGACGCCGCTGGCCATCACCGGTTTTATCATGTTTGCCCTGCTGGTGCTGTTTGTGATTGTGTGGGGAGTTACCAAAAAGAAAGTAGCGGGTATATTGGCGGGGGTCTCCCTCGCGGCGACAGTTATATTCCTTATCTTAAACCTTGTAATGGGTGACCAGTCGATTTCCATGGCGGGGACGTTTATGAAAATGGACTTCACGGCAATGTTCCCAGGTAACCAAAATATGATTACAGAAGTAATCTCCTTCATCACAGTTATTTTGGCCTTTTTGATGATTGACATGTTCGACACAATGGGTACGATCATTGGAACGGCGGAAAAAGCCGGGTATTTGGACAAAGACGGCAACCTGCCCAAGGCAAACCAGGCCATGATGGCAGACGCGATTGCTACGGCGGTGGGTGCAGCGTTTGGTACATCCACTGTTACCACATATGTGGAAAGTGTAGCTGGTGTAAACGAAGGTGGGCGTACAGGCCTTACCTCCGTTGTTGTTGCCATATTGTTTGTGCTGGCGCTGATCTTTGCCCCCATAGCGGGGATTATTCCCAGCACGGCGACAGCCCCAGCGCTTATCGTTGTGGGGATATTGATGATGAGCCCGCTCAAGAAAATAGATTGGGATAACTTTGCGGAGGCTGCCCCGGCGTTTATGACAATACTGATGATGGCGTTCACATCGTCTATCACAGATGGAATCGCATTCGGCTTCTTTACCTATGTAATCTGCAAGGTGTTTACGAAAAAAGCCAGAGAGATCGGCGGTATTATGTGGGGTATTGTGATTGTCTTTATCATCTATTATGTGATGCGGGCAATTGTGATTGGCTAACCGGTGACAGGGTGGCTTGTGGCGGTTATGTGGCCGGCTGGTGTATCCGGCCGGTCATTTCAATCGGTATGCCTTGCTGCGAATCAGCTGGAAGCAAAGCGCAACGCAGGCACAACAAGATATGATGTATAGCAGTTTCCGGCACTTGCCATAGGGGAAGCTGTAATAAATAATTTGGAGGAAATCAAATGAAGGTTGCGGTGATCATGGGTTCAAAGAGTGACTACCCTGTGTTGGAAAAAGCATTGATGACATTACGGGACTTTGGCGTGGAGGCGGAGGTGCGTGTGATGTCGGCGCACAGAACGCCGGAGATTGCGGCGGAATATGCAAAAACCGCCAAAGAAAAAGGAATTGAAGTGATTATAGCTGCAGCGGGTAAAGCGGCGCACCTTGCGGGAGTGATAGCCGGGCACAGTACATTGCCGGTCATTGGGCTGCCCATCAAATCATCTACAATGGATGGGATGGATTCACTGCTTTCCACAGTGCAGATGCCGGATGGAATACCTGTGGCGACGGTGGCAATAAACGGTGCCATGAACGCAGCGCTGCTGGCGGTGCAGATGCTGTCACTCAAATATAGTGAATTGCAGGAAAAATTGGCGAAATTCAAAATAGATATGGAGCTGAAGGTGCTGGAAGCGGACGGGGAACTGCAAAAGGAACTGGGGAAATAACACGCAAAAAGAGGCACGCATCAATTTGGCGGGAAGTGACAGGAGCAAATTATATGCAAAAAGGCGAACAGCTATATGAGGGCAAGGCAAAAAGAGTATTTAAAACGGATCACCCGGATTATGTGATCGTAGACTATAAAGACGACGCAACCGCCTTCAATGGACTGAAGAAGGGGACGATCGTGGGTAAGGGTGTGGTGAACAATAAAGTATCCAACCATATGTTTAAAATGCTGGAGAAAAGAGGCATCCCTACGCATTTTGTGGAGGAGATTTCAGATCGGGAAACGGTGGTTAAAAGTGTTTCCATTGTGCCGGTAGAAGTGATTGTGCGCAATATTGCGGCAGGTAGCCTAACAAAACGGCTGGGTATTCCCGAGGGTACAAAGCTGAAAAAGGCTGTGCTGGAATACAGCTATAAGAATGATGAACTGGGTGATCCGATGATTAACGATTACCATGTATATGCCATGGAGCTTGCCACGCCGGAGGAACTCAAAAAAATTGCGGAATATTCATTTAAAGTGAATGAAGTCATGACGGAATACCTGAAACAGTTTGATATTGAATTGATTGACTTTAAGTTGGAGTTTGGCCGGTTTCATGGGGATATCATTTTGGCGGATGAGATTTCACCGGATACCTGCCGTTTTTGGGACAGTAAAACGGGCAAAAAGCTGGACAAAGACCGTTTCCGCCAGGACCTTGGAAATGTGGAGGATGCATATCAGGAGATATTGCACCGGCTGATGGGAAGCTGAGCCGGCCGTGCCGTGATGGAGAAATGGAGCATGGGGCTGGAAGGGCGCCCGGCGAAACGGAATCAATAGATTTAACTATAAAATGAATACAGAGGTGTATCGATGGGAGTTACTTATAAGGACGCCGGGGTAGACGTGGAGCGCGGCTACGAGGCGGTGAAGCTGATGAAGGAGCATGTGAAGAGAACGTTTGACAGCAACGTGATTACAGATCTTGGCTCGTTTGGCGGCATGTATGACCTTGGCGACGGCAATGTGCTGGTGGCGGGGACGGATGGCGTGGGCACAAAGCTGAAGGCGGCGTTTGCCATGCAAAAGAACGACACGGTGGGGATAGATTGCGTTGCCATGTGTGTGAATGACGTGGTGTGCCATGGGGCAAAGCCATTGTTTTTCCTGGACTACATTGCGACGGGAGAGCTGATACCCGGCGTTGCGGCGGATATCGTCAAGGGTATTGCAGATGGCTGCCTACAGGCCGGTTGCGCGCTCATCGGCGGCGAGACGGCCGAAATGCCTGGGTTTTATGACGCGGGGGAATATGACCTTGCGGGATTTGCCGTGGGTATTGTGAATAAGGATAAAATTATCAATGGCAGCAAGATAACCGAGGGCGATGTGATTATTGGGCTTGGCTCCTCCGGTGTACACTCCAATGGGTTTTCGCTGGTGCGTAAGCTGTATAAGATGGACGAATCGCTTTTGACCACAAAAGTGGATGGAGACAGCCTTGGCGATTTATTGCTTGCGCCCACAAAAATTTATGTGAAATCAGTACAAATGCTGATTGATAATGTGGAGGTGGAAGGGATTGCGCATGTAACAGGCGGAGGTTTTTATGAAAACATCCCGCGCACACTGCCTAATGGCAAGATGGCAGAGATACACCTCGGCTCGTGGGAGATACCCAAAGTCTTTGACAAGATTATGGAAGATGCGCAGCTTTCCGAGAAGGATGCATACGGTACATTCAACATGGGCATTGGCATGGTGGTGATCGTGCCGCCATATGAGGTAGATAATGCCCTGAATCTGTTGCGGGAGAATGGTGAGAAAGCATGGGCGATCGGTAAAGTGACAAAAGGCGACGGCGGTGTAAAGCTATGGGAGTAAAAAAATTTGCCGTGTTGGCATCTGGCGGCGGCACAGATTTTCAGTCGCTGATTGACGCTGTAAAAAAAGGGCAAATCAAGGCGGAGATTTGTTGCCTGATTGCAGGAAAGCCGGATATCTATGCCATAGAACGCGCAGAAAAAGCGGGCATCCCGGTGAAGGTTGTGTGCAAAAAGGATTTTACGGATAACGAATCGTTTGATATTGCGGTACGGGATGCGTTGGTAGAAGCGGAGGCCGACTTTGCCGTGCTGGCAGGGTATTTGAGCATTATTGGGCCGGAGACGATAAAAGTATTTCCCAATAAGATTATCAATATCCACCCGGCATTGATCCCCAGCTTTTGTGGCATGGGGTATTACGGGCATCATGTGCACAATGCTGTGCTGGAGTCGGGGGTCAAGCTTTCGGGCGCGACGATACACTTTGTGGATGAAACGGCGGATACCGGTCCTATTATCATGCAGGAAACAGTGCCGGTGCTGGTGGATGATACAGTGGAAAGCCTGGCTATACGCGTGCTGAAAAAAGAACATGAAATGCTGCCCAAGGCAGTGGCGCTAATGGCGGAGGGTAGGCTGCAGGTTGAGGGAAAAAAAGTGAGGATTACCGAGTAATTCCGAATTATAAATTGGATATATAAAAGGAGAAAAGAAATGGCTAAAAAGGCGTTTATCAGTGTGTTTGACAAAACGGGCGTGGTGGAGTTTGCAAAAAAACTTGTGGAACTGGGGTTTGATATTCTATCCACGGGGGGCACGCAGCGTACGCTTACCGAAGCGGGTGTGCAGGTGACAAACGTATCCGACATCACCGGTTTCCCGGAATGTCTGGATGGCAGGGTGAAAACACTACATCCTAAAATCCACGCGGGTATACTCGCTATGCGTGGCAACCCGGAGCACATGAAACAACTCAGTGAGCTGGGCGTGGACACCATCGATGTGGTGGCGGTGAATTTGTACCCGTTTAAGCAAACGGTCAGCAAGCCGGATGTGACGCTGGAAGACGCTATTGAAAATATTGATATAGGCGGGCCGACCATGCTGCGCGCGGCGGCCAAGAACTGGCAGGATGTTGCCGTGGTTGTGGACGCGGCGGATTATGATACGGTGGTCACAGAGCTGCAAAAGGATGGGGAAGTGTCTAAAAACACAAAATTCTACCTTGCGGCAAAGGTGTTTGAGAATACTGCGGCGTATGACGCGCTCATCGCAAACTACCTGCGCGCTAAGACGGGCCAGCAGGGATTGCCGGAGAAGCTGACCATTACGCTGGAAAAGCAGCAGGGGATGCGCTATGGCGAAAACCCGCACCAGGATGCGGCATTCTACCGCGAGCCGCTCAGTGTGCCAGGCAGCTTGGCAAACGCCGAGCAGCTCAACGGCAAAGAGCTTTCGTTTAATAATATCAACGACGCGGCAGGCGCGCTGGATACATTGCGTGAGTTTGACGACACCACGGTGGTGGCGGTGAAGCATGCCAACCCGTGCGGTGTGGGCAGCGCACAGACGGTGCATGAGGCTTATATGAAAGCATACGAGAGCGACCCGGTTTCCATTTTTGGCGGTATTGTGGCGGTGAACGCCGAGGTAGATGAAAAGACGGCGGAAGAGATGAGCCGTATCTTTTTGGAGATTGTGATTGCGCCGTCGTATACCAAAGAAGCGCTTGAAATCCTGTGCCAAAAGAAAAATCTGCGGGTTCTCCGTTTGCCGGATATTTCCGCGCCGCTGCCCGAAAGCGCGTTCGACGCCAAAAAGGTGCTGGGCGGTATGCTGGTGCAGGATGTTAATCGCAAGCTGCTGGATGGTGAGCTGAAGGTGGTGACGAAGCGCCAGCCCACAGAAGAAGAACTGGAAACGATGGAATTTGCATTTAAGGTGGTCAAACACGTGAAATCAAACGGTATTGCCATTGCAAAGGATTTGGCAACACTGGGCATTGGGCCGGGGCAGACCAACCGCATCTGGTCTACACAAATGGCGATTGAGCGCAGCGGCGAGGAAGTAAAGGGTGCTGTTCTTGCGTCGGACGCGTTTTTCCCGTTTGACGATTGCGTGGAGGAGTGCGCCAAGGCAGGTATCACGGCTATTATACAGCCGGGTGGCAGTGTGCGAGACGAGGATTCCATAAAGAAATGTGATGAATATGGCATTGCGATGGTGTTTACCGGAATCAGGCATTTCAAGCATTGAGAAAATGGAGAACAATATGTTAAAAGAAATTGCGACAAACGAATTCAAAGGCAATCCTTTTTCCATGATTGGCGCAGATTGGATGCTGATTGCGGCGGAAAATGGTGAAAAAGCAAACACCATGACAGCCCAATGGGGCGGCATGGGCTTTATGTGGGGCAAGGATGTTGTATATGCCGTTATCCGCCCGTCGCGCTATACCAAAGAGTTTGTGGATACAGCCGGGGCGTTCTCTCTGTGCTTTCCACCTCCGGATAAATACCGCAAAACAATGGGGTATTTGGGTTCTGTTTCCGGGCGGGATGAGGATAAAATCCAAAAAAGCGGGCTAACACTGGCCTATGCGGACGGCGTACCATATTTTGAGGAGTCGGACACGGTAATTATAGCGAAGACACTGTATGCGCAGGAGATGGCGGAAGGCAGCTTCCTTGACAACGGGCTTATTGGTCAATGGTATCCGGAAAAGGACTTTCACACGCTATATATTGCGGAAGTAAGCAAAATACTGGTAAAGGGATAGAAGGAGAAATAACGTTTGAAGAAAGTATTGATTGTAGGCGGCGGCGGTAGGGAGCATGCCATTGCGTGGAAGCTGAAGCAAGGAAAAGAGGCGCCGGAGCTATATTGCGCGCCTGGCAACGGCGGCATTTCCGATATCGCGACCTGTGTGGACATTGGCGCGACAGAAATAAAAAAAATGGTGGAGTGGGCGAAGGACAATGCCATGGATTTGGTGTTTGTTGCCCCGGATGACCCGCTGGCACTTGGTATGGTGGATGCGCTCGCCGCAGAGGGAATTCGTGCGTTTGGGCCGTCCAAGGACGCGGCGGAGATCGAAGGCTCCAAGGCATATTCCAAATGGCTGATGAAAAAATACGGCATTCCCACGGCGGCGTTTGAAGTGTTTGATAATGAAGCGGATGCGCTTGCGTATTTAGAGACCGCGAAAATGCCGATTGTGGTGAAAGCGGACGGGCTGGCGCTGGGCAAGGGCGTGCTTATATGCAATACGCTTGCTGAAGCGGAAGCGGCAGTGCAAGAGATTATGGTGGACAAAAAATTTGGCGATGCGGGCAGCCGTGTGGTCATAGAGGAATTCATGGTGGGGCCGGAGGTTTCTGTGCTGGCGTTTTGCGATGGAAAGACCATCCTACCTATGCTTTCCGCGCAGGATCACAAGCGTGCGTATGACAATGATGAAGGAAAAAACACGGGAGGCATGGGCACGTTTGCGCCCACGCCTAAGTATACGGATGAAGTGCGTACGTTTTGCGAAAAAGAGGTCTTCCAAAAGACGGTGGACGCGCTCAATGCAGAGGGAAGGCCGTTTAAAGGCGTTATTTTCTTCGGGCTGATGTTGACGGATGAAGGCCCCAAGGTACTGGAATACAATGCGCGACTGGGCGATCCGGAATGCCAGTCAGTCTTTTTGATGATGAAAAACGACCTGTTGGACATCATCGACGCGGTAATTGATGGGGAACTGGATGAAATAACACTGGAATGGGAACCGGGCAGCGCGGTGTGTGTTGTGATGGCGTCCGGCGGTTATCCGGGCAGCTATGATAAAGGAATCGAGATTGCCGGGCTTGATGATGTGGATGGTGATGTTGTGGTGTTCCACGCAGGTACGAAAAAAGAAAATGGAACATATTACACAAACGGCGGACGTGTGCTGGGCGTGACAGCGCGTGGCGAAGATATTCCGGCGGCGCGGGAAAAGGCGTATGCCAATGTGGAGAAAATTCACTTTGACGGTGCACACTACCGCAAAGATATTGGGATAAAATAATCTGCAAGCTGTCTGGGAAGGCATAGCATATAGTCTGGTGATCTCGGCGAATTCAGGATTCAACGTTGGCCACATGACGAGGTGTTTTTTGCATCTGAGCCTCCCCGGGCAACCTGAAACAGCGTAAAAAGCAGCGATTTGGTTTTTGTTTTGCAAAATCAAAAAAATGATACCAAAAATGCTAGATGGTGTGGTATACTGATTGCGGACACAACATCTAGCATTTTGTGTGGTGTGCTATGAGCTGTGGTGATTTCAGCATAGGGGCTTGCTTGTGCTGGAATTTTTCTGTGGTTTTTGATAGATTGAAAAAGGGAAACGTGGTGCGCGGCTGAGGCTGCCAAAAGCTGCGGTTGGAGGAAACTATGGTCAAATCTTATACGGCTGACGATATCGAGGTGCTGGAGGGGCTGGACGCCGTTCGGCGGCGTCCGGGTATGTACATTGGTACCACCAGCTTAAGAGGCCTGCATCATTTGCTGTGGGAGGTTGTGGACAACGCAATTGACGAGGCAGCGAATGGATTTGCGGACAAGGTGAGCGTGACACTGCATCAGGATAATTCTGTCACGGTGGAGGACAATGGACGCGGCATACCCACGGGGCCGCATCATGAGCTAAAGATATCTGGCGTAGAGGTCGTATTCACGCAGCTTCATGCGGGTGGCAAGTTCAACAATGAAAATTATGCATATTCGGGCGGTCTGCACGGTGTGGGCGCATCTGTAGTGAATGCGCTCTCCAAATGGCTGAAAGTTGAAGTCTACCAGGGAGGCAAAATCTACTTTCAGGAATATGACACTAAAGCAGACATAAAAGGCAAGATGCAGGTGGGTAAACCGATTGCGCCCTTAAAGGAAATTGGCGAGACGAGAAAGCACGGCACAAAAGTGACGTTCCTGCCAGACGACACTGTTTTTGATGAAATAGAGATGAAGTATGACACGGTCAAGCGCCGCTTGAGGGAGCTGGCCTTTTTAACCAAGGGGCTGAAGATTGAGCTCAGAGACGAGCGCCAGATGGAGCGTGGACGCCCCCAAACCTCTACATATCAGTTTAATGGTGGCATTGTTGATTTTGTATTGTATCTCAATCGGGACAAATCGCCGCTGCACGAAGCGCCGATTGTAATAGACGGCAGCCGCAATGACATCCTTGTGGATATTGCCATGCAATATAACGGAAGCTATGCGGAAAATATTTTTTCTTATGTGAATAATATACCGACAACGGAAGGTGGAATGCACGAAACAGGCTTTAAAGCAGCGCTTACAAAGGTGCTGAACGAATATGCCAGGAGCATGAATATCCTCAAAGAGAAAGACTCAAATCTTGCGGGAGAAGACTTTCGCGAGGGGCTTTGCGCCGTCATCAATATCAAAATGAAAAATGTGCAGTTTGAGGGGCAGACAAAAACAAAGCTTGGCAATAATGAAGCGCGTGTGGCGGTGGAGGCCATTGTGAGTGAGCAGCTTACTGCTTACCTGGCAGACCTCAACAATACGCAGGTTGGTACAAAAATATTGGAAAAAGCAGTCGCATCCGCGCGTGTGCGCGAGGCGGCCCGCAAGGCGAAAAAAATGGAGCGTACCAAAAGCAAACTGGAAAGCACGCCGCTTATTGGCAAGCTGGCTGCCTGCACAGGGCGCGACCCCAAGCGCAACGAGTTGTTCCTTGTGGAGGGCGACAGCGCGGGGGGCAGTGCAAAGCAGGGCCGCGACAGGCGGTTCCAAGGTATTTTGCCGCTGCGGGGCAAGCCACTCAATGTGGAAAAAAAGCGCATTGACCAGGTGATGGCAAATGAAGAGTTCCGTTCTATCATCACAGCGCTGGGCGCGGGGTTCGATGATACGTTTGATCTCAATAGCCTGAAATATGACAAGGTGGTCATTTTATCTGATGCAGACCAGGACGGCGGGCACATCCGCGCAATCCTGATCACATTCTTTTACCGTTATTTCAAGGAATTGGTGCTGGATGGGCATCTTTACATCGGCCGCCCGCCGCTTTATAAAATTTCAAAAGGAAAGAAAATTCTTTATGCCTACAACGAAAAACAACTGGAAAAAGCGAAGGGCGAGCTGGGCAAAGGCGCGGGGGTGCAGCGGTATAAAGGTCTGGGCGAGATGAATCCGGAGCAGCTTTGGGAGACGACGATGGACCCGGCAAGGCGCTCACTTGTGCGCGTTACGATAGACGATCTTGCCGAGGTAGAGGAAATGGTGAGCACGTTGATGGGCGACAATGTGGAGCCGAGAAAGCAATACATTAGCGAGCACGCAAATTTCAACAAGAAAGATAACTTCGAGGTGCCTAAATATGAGCAAGACTAAACAGGTGGATTACAATGAGCATATCATAGATACCGCCCTCGACGAGGTGATGCATACCTCCTTCATGACATATGCGGAGTATGTGACGCTGGAGCGTGCATTGCCGCGTGTGGAAGATGGCTTGAAGCCAGTACAGCGGCGTATTTTGTACACACTGCACGAGCTGGGCATCACGCCGGATAAGCCGTATAAAAAAGCGGCGCGTATTGTGGGCGATTGCCTGGGCAAATACCACCCACACGGTGACACCAGTGTATATGACGCGATGGTGCGTATGGCGCAGGATTTCTCCATGCGCATGCCATTGGTGGATGGGCACGGCAATTTTGGCTCTATTGATGGTGACCCGGCTGCCGCCATGCGTTATACAGAGGCGCGTATGTCGCCGCTGGCGTTGGAAATGCTGCGCGATCTCGATAAAGACACAGTACCCTTCCGGCCAAACTTTGACGACACGGAAAACGAACCGGACATGCTGCCCTCACGTTACCCCAACCTGCTGGTGAACGGGGCTTCGGGTATAGCCGTGGGGCTTGCCACCAATGTGCCGCCACATAATTTAAACGAAGTGGTGAATGGCGTGGTGCACAGGATTGATAATCCGGATTGTACGCTGAAATCGGTGATGAAATATATCAAGGCACCGGACTTTCCCACGGGCGGCTATGTGCTGGCGGGCGAGGGGCTGCTGCAGGCGTATGAGACAGGCCGCGGCAAGATACAGGTGCGTGCCAAGGCGCATCTGGAAAAACAAAAAAACGGCAAAACAAGTATTGTGGTTACAGAAATGCCGTATGAAACAAAAAAATCCGGCCTGCTGGAAAAGATATTCTCTATCAGTGAGGCGAAAAAAGAGATTTTTGGCGCGATTGATGATATTCGCGATGAGTCTGACAGGGAGGGGATGCGTGCCGTCATCGATATCAAAAAAGGGCATGACGCGCAAAAGATACTTAATTTACTGTATAAGTACTCTGATTTGCAGACAACATTTGGCATCAACATGATGGTGATTGCGGATGGCGCGCCCAAGCAGCTTGGGTTGCTGCAAATATTGGATTACTACATCCGCCATCAAAAGAACATTGTGACGCGGCGCACGCAGTATGATCTGGAAAAAGCCGAAAAGCGCGAGCACATTTTGCTTGGCCTTATTATCGCCGTAAAGAATATTGACAAGGTTATTAAAATCATTCGCGCGGCAAACACGGTGGACGAAGCAAAGAAAAACCTGATGAAGGAGTTTGAGCTCACGGGTGTGCAGGCGCAGGCGATCCTTGATATGCGGCTGGCACGGCTTACGCACTTGGAAGTGGAAACGCTGGAAAATGAATATAAGGAAGTAGTTGCGCTTATCAAATACCTGCGCTCCATACTTGATTCGGAGGAAAAACTCGCACAGGTAGTAAAGGATGAGCTTGTTGCCGTGAAGGATAAATACGCAGACAAACGAAGGTCGGAAATCCTTGGCATGGAAGAAGCGGAAATTGAAGTGGACGAGAGTGAATTTGTCGTATCCGAAGACTGCACGGTGGTGTTGTCACGCGGCGGCAACCTGAAGCGCATGACGCAAAAGGCACTGCAAAAGGGGCTGGAGGCAAACGAGATTGAAGAAAAGCACAAGCCTGCCTTGCTCGTTTCCACCAATACGGCGCAAAAGCTCTATGTTTTCACCAATACTGGTAACCTATACCTGCTACCTGTAACCACTGTGCCTGAGGCGCGCATCAAGGAAGCGGGAAAATCATTGAATGCGCTGATGACAGGGATTGAACAGGGAGAAGAAATACTGACTATTATCACCAAAGATGATTTTGTTGCCGGGCTTATGTATTTTGCCACGGAGAGTGGGCTTGTAAAGGCTACACAGATGAGCGAATTTGACGTGAAGAAATCAAAGATCATGGCGTGCGGGCTAAAGCCGAATGACAAGCTGATCTATGCCCGGCCGGATAACAAGGAAACGCCTAATATGCTGTTTGTTACGTCGGCCGGCATGTCCATTAATTTCAAAAAAACCGAAATCTCTGTGATGGGCAGGAGCGGCAAGGGAGTGGGTGCCATCAAGCTGCCGCCCAAGGCGCAGGTGGTATTTGCGGCGCAGATAAACAACGAAAAAGAAGCGAAAGTAATGCTAATGACGGAAAAGGGATATGCAAAGCAAACGCCGCTTGCCGAGTTTGAAGAACAAGGCAGGAATGGCAAAGGGCTGAAGGCGTATAACCTTACGCCGCAGGTGGGTAATATGGTTGCCGGGGCGCTGTTGCTAGAGGAGATTTCCAAAGTCACCTCGGTGCAAAAATCAGGCGATATAAGTAAAATTGTCAGTGATACAGTGCCTACGGACGCGCGTAACACAAAGGGCGAGCAAGTGGTGTTGGCGCTGATGGGCAATGATGTGGTGAAGCTTTACAAGAATATTTTTGAGTGACATAGTCGTTAGATGCATACAAAAAACCGGCTGCACACAGTGGCTGGTTTTTTATATGTGTTGGTAGCTTAGCTTTGCGCCTTTATAGATCAGCGGACGCATTTTGTAACACTGGAGGCAGGTTGCCGGGTGGAGTGATCGCCCTGCACATATATTGTCTTCGTACAACCATACTGTTGTGCCGCTGTCATTACTCTGCTTTTCCCGCTAGCCTGTTTTATGTATACAACAAAAAGCGAAAGAAATGGGCAAGTGTTTTATATTAATTTTACCGCATATCCTTTATATTCGCATGGTAATATGGTAAAATATTTACAGTGTATGATTAAAAATACGGATGCGGAAGCGAGGGGCAAGGCATGGAGCAGTCCAAATTGAAATCAAAAGAGCTGGATGCATTGTTTGAAGGGATTATGACGCTGAAGACAGAGCAGGAGTGTTATCAGTTTTTTGAAGACCTTTGCACGGTGAATGAGCTGAACGCGATAGCACAGCGGTTTAAGGTGGCAAACATGTTGAATGGCAAAAAGACGACACATGCTATTGCGGAGGAAACGGGCGCATCCACTGCGACAATTTCGCGTGTGAATCGTTGCCTGCATTATGGCATGGGCGGCTATGGGATTGTGATTGAACGACTGAAGAAATGATGGGAGAAATGGCTTGCAATTAAATAAAGAGCAACAAATGGCGGTGGATACCACAGAAGGCGCGGTGCTGGTGCTTGCGGGCGCGGGCAGTGGCAAAACGAGGGTGCTTACGCAGCGCGTGGCGCATCTGTTGGAAAGCGGCAAGGCAAGGCCGTGGGAGATTCTTGCCATCACATTTACAAACAAAGCGGCAGCAGAAATGCGCGAGCGCATAGCGGACACGGTGGAATTTGACATCCGGGATATGTGGGTGAGCACATTCCATGCCATGTGCGTGCGTATGCTGCGCCGTTATGCGGATAAAATAGGCTACACATCCAATTTCCTGATCTATGATACACTGGATACGCAGCGCGTGTTAAAAAACATCATAGAGGAATTTGGGTTGAAGGACGACAAAGCCTATAACGAGCGTTACTTCAAAAACCTGATTAGCAAATATAAAAATGGCAGCAGGGCTAAAAATTTTGGCGAATATGCGGATGAAATGAATCCGTTTGTTTCTGATTACGCGGATGAGATATTTGACCGTTATGAAGCGCAGATGAAGATTCAAAACGCCATGGATTTTGACGACCTGCTTTTAAACACGCTGCTTTTGCTGGAAACAGATGATGAGGCGCGGGAGTATTATCAAAAAAAGTTTCGATATATCCTTGTGGACGAGTATCAGGACACAAACATGGTGCAATATGAGCTGGTGCATATACTGGCGCAGGGCAGCGGCAATCTTTTTGTGGTGGGTGACGACGACCAGTCTATTTACGCGTTCCGCGGCGCGAACATTCGCAATATACTTGAATTTGAAAAAGATTTTCAGGGCGCTGTTGTGATCCGCCTGGAGCAGAATTATCGTTCAGACAAGCGCATACTGGATGTGGCAAACTGTATTATTCGCAACAACGAGGGTCGCAAGGGCAAAACGCTGTGGAGTGATATACAAAGCGGAGAAAAGCCAGTACTATTTACTGCGCAGAACGAAGGCGACGAGGCGTCGCGCATTGCGCGGGACATCCAGCAGATGGCGCAGCAGGGCGTGAAATATTCGGACATGGCGGTGCTGTACCGTATGCACACGCTGGCAAGGGTGCTGGAGGAACGGCTGCGCATGTATGCCATCCCGTACAGAGTATATGGCGGGCAAAGTTTTTATGAGCGCAAGGAAATAAAGGACATTGTGGCATATCTCAACCTTGTGGCAAACCCGGCGGCCGACATCCAGCTTCTCAGGATCATCAATGTGCCCCGGCGCGGCATTGGCGACGCGAAAATAACAGAGCTTAGAAATCTTGCGAACGAAAACGGCATTCCCATCCTGGAAGTGATGCGGAATGCGGAAGGCCTTGTGAAAGATAAAGCGCTGATTAAGAAATCGAAAGAGTTTCTAGAGGTCTACGATTCGGTGTGCGAAGGTTATGAGGAGATGCCTGTGCACGAGGTGATAGAGCGGGTGTTTGAAGGAACGGGCTACAAGCGTATGCTGGTGGATGAAGGCACGCCCGAGGCGCAGATGCGCATAGAGAATGTAGAGGAGTTGATTAACTCGTCTTATCCGCAGGAAGGGCAGGCGGAGCAGCCGCTGGAGGAATTCTTGCAGAATGTGACGCTGATTACCGATCTTGACAGCATGGACGAGCAGGGTGGCGTAACGCTGATGACGATGCACGCGGCAAAGGGGCTGGAGTTTGATGTGGTCTATGTCGCGGGCATGGACGAAACTGTTTTCCCCAGCCAGCGCGCGCTGGAGGAAGATAATCTGGAGGAGGAGCGGCGGCTGTGCTATGTGGCGGTAACACGTGCAAAAAAAAGGCTGTTTTTGCTGAACACGCAGGTGCGCTCCCTTTATGGGCGAACGCAGCCCAGTACGCGGTCGCGGTTTATAGATGAGATAGACGCGGCGCTTCTGGAGGATGTGAGCGTAGTTAAAAAACAAACGGAATTGCCAAAGGGCGAGGAAACAAAAAGCCTGTTCTCTGGCGGTATGCAGGCCAAAAAGCCGCAGCCCAAAAAAGTATCAGGGGATTTCCATGTGGGCACGGTGGTAGAGCACGGGCGCTTTGGGCAGGGAACGATAAAAGAAATTCTTGGGGAAGGCGACGCGCGTGTGGCTGTGG
>JAJDHD010000015.1 GCA_030266015.1 Christensenellaceae bacterium OttesenSCG-928-K19
CTAAACCATTTCCGGTGGCGATAGCTAGAGGGATCCACCTGTTCCCATTCCGAACACAGAAGTTAAGCCTCTAAACGCCCGATGTACTTGGCTGGAGACGGCCCGGGAGATAAGGTAGCTGCCGGATTCAATTTTTCGAGAAGGGTCTATGATTTGTAGAAATCATGGGCTTTTTTCATTTTAACCACTATTATATACAAGACAGCATCCTGTAAATCAGAGTAATCATACTCTTATTTAACATGCAAAAATATAATCAAAGTCTAATTAGAGCGAGCAGATAATATTTGCATCGCTCTTTTTTTTAAAGGAGGGAACGCAATTGACAAAGATAATAGCCATCGCCAATCAAAAAGGCGGTGTTGGGAAAACGACAACGACCATGAATTTGGGAGTCGGACTAGCACAGGAAGGAAATAAAGTTCTACTTGTGGATGCCGATCCACAGGGCGACCTTACCACCTGTCTTGGGATGCAAGACAAGTATGAGGGCACACTCAATTCCTTGATGAAATCCGCAATGAACGAGGAACCACTGAATAGCGCTGATGTAGTCATTTATCACGAAGAAGGAATAGATCTCATTCCTTCGGATCTAGAGTTATCGGCAATGGAAATGATGCTTGTAACGGCTATGAGCAGGGAATTAACTCTTCGCAATGGATTGGAAGATATCAAAGGCAACTATGACTATGTGCTAATCGATTGTATGCCTAGTCTTGGAATGATAACAATAAATGCCCTTATAGAGATGCAGGGGTGGATATCCCCGACGTGTCTGTTACACAGGCAGAATTCTGCAAAGCAAATAATAAGCTGGTGAGTTTGGATGCACTTCAACCGGGGGATATCATTTTCTGGCAAAAAACAACTTGTCACTGCGGAAGAACCGATGAAGTACATCACGTCGGCATCTATTTGGGCAATGGGCAAGTATGTGAAGCCAGCTTTGGAAAAGGGCGCGTTGTCGTGGGAAGCTTATGGGAAACTTCTAAATGGAAATTGCTTTATGCGGCGAGACCGCATGTATAAAGCAAAGGGCGGTCATTGCGACCGCCCAACTTTTTTTATTTCACAGCATCTTTGAACGCTTTTCCGACCTTGAAAGCCGGCACCTTGGAAGCGGCAATTTTGATTTGCTGCTTTGTCTGCGGGTTGATGCCCGTTCTCGCAGCGCGCTCCCGGCGCTCAAATGTGCCAAACCCTACAAGTTGCACCTTGTCGCCTTTTTTTACTGCCCCAATGACTTCTTCGATCATTGCATCGACAGCGGCACCAGCGTCTTTTTTGGATATTCCTGCTTTTGAAGCAACCGCTCCAACCAATTCCGTTTTGTTCATTAGATAATCCTCCAGCGTTTTATTTGCATTTCCCATTATATGTCTGTTGGCTAAATAAAACAACTGATAAATTATATAGTACTAGCATCGTTCAATTCAAACAGATTGCCTTCGGGGTCTCTGAAATAGGTGCAACGCATCCCCCAGCCCTCCATCAAGCGGGGTTCGCTTAAAAATTCTACTCCGGACGATTTCAACTTTTGGTAGTCGCCGTCTAAATCTTCGGTGGGAATTACCGCTACGACGGTATCAGGCTGACTAACCCCACTGGGCTGCACATATCCCGGAAAGTCAGACATATTTGCTCCGGAAAATATTGCAAAGCATGGCGGGGCATCTTCCTTAACTGCAAAAGAGGTATATGGGCCGTTTCTATCTCCCCAAACAGCGACTAAGCCTATTTTTTCGGTGTAAAAATCAAAACACGCACCATAATCTTTTCGTACCAAAATCCGTATAGTAGTCTCATTAAACTTCATTGCAGTTTCTCCTCGTCTTATGTTTATGATTGTCCCGCTTGCCGCCGTACAACATACCAAGCGGCTTTTGGATCATATAAATCTTTGCCTTCAAAATACAAATAGGTATCGCTATAGGTGCCAACATCATTATATACCCGAATCTTATACTCAAACCCGGAGATGCCCGCGCGCCGATTTGCGCCATTGCCGCGTCCGACTACCTGGAATTCAAACTTCTGCCCATCTTCAAAGATAAGGTAGTTCGGATCAATGCGCTGGTAATTAGGACGCATACTCTCATCGGCATCAGGCACTTTCCAATTCAAATTCACTTCAACAGGTATTTTTAATGCGTTTCCCATCATTTCAAGAATTGGCTGTCGGGAATATCCGATATATTCAACTTATATCCTCGCAGCCGCATATCGTTAAGTTTAATCTGGATAATCTCTAGCGGATAGCCCAATATACTGCTTAATCCATAATAGTCAAAGCCACTTTCCACATGCTCCATGATTTCATCATCGGAAATTAGAAGATTTGCCGAGAAATCATTTGCTTCTCTTTCTATACCGGATGCCGCGCTGTATAAGAACACGTCGTGCAGCGGGCCGGATTCAGCAATATGTCGATGCAGGATGTCATGGCCTAATTCATGCCCGCCTACTACTTTACGCATCTGTTTCTCAAGATTGCCATTGATACCGGCATAACGAAATCCATTAGACAGGCAATAATATCCTTTTAAATGCGTGAATTCATAACAATGACGAACAATAATGCCTTCCTGTCGCATGATGTCGAAAGGATCATTTGTAAGATACTTTTCCTTCAGTTTTTGTACTTCGCTGTAAATGAAACTCATAAGGCGATCACCTTTTCTCTGCCAGCTTCCTATCGCTGGAATCCTTGCTTATTTCAATTAATTCCTGCATAAAGGCTTCTTTATCTTCCTCACTAAGAGCGCCACCTGCTAATAATGCCTGTGTTTGTGATAAAATATATTCCATCTGCTGTTTTGAATCCAGAGTCGCGATGCCCATGAAATAACCGGCAGGTTTGCCAAGGGCAATCTCCAGCTTTTTTCGTTTATCTGTTTTTGGCTCCATTTCGCCACCTTCATAACCTTGATATGTTCGGAGGCTGATGCCAATTTCTTTTGCAACTTGCGCCTGGGATTTTCCCGCGTCTTTTCTTGCTGAAGCAATTTTCTCTGATAATTTCATTATACACTCGCCCTTGACTTATTTTGGTCTACTGATTATGATATAATCACATTACGGTGTTTTCCTCGTAAACCAAATGATAATGCTTTTATGAGAGCTTGTCAAGAGGGGAGGAAAACAAAAATGAAGAATAGATGGATATTCCATCTGGATTTCAACTATTATTTTGCGCAAGTCGCTCTATTAAGGCATCCTGAACTGCGAGGGGTTCCGCTTGCTGTTTGCGGGAGCAAAGAAGACCGTCATGGAATCGCGCTCACAAAATGTCCTTTAGCAAAAGCAAAGGGCGTGAAAACAGGTATGCCAATCTGGCAGGCAAAGCTCTTGTGTCCAGATTTGCAGGTTGTGCCGCCGGATATGGATGATTACATATGGTTTTCCGGTCGTGCAAAAGAAATCTTAAAACGGTATACAGACCTCATAGAGCCGTTTGGATATGACGAAAATTGGGCGGATTGTTCTGATGCCGCGGCATACTATGGCGGCGATGGTGTGATGTTGGCAGGACGTATCAGAGATGAATTTTTGCGAGAGTTGGGTTTGACGCTTTCTATTGGAGTTGCAAAAACAAAGACTTGGGCGAAGCTCGGCTCAGACCTAGGCGGGCCAAGTGAAATCATTTGGATCAATGACGATAATTATAAAGAACTGGTGTGGCCACTTGAGACGAGAGAACTGATATATATAGGTTCATCGCGTCATAAGACATTACGGTATCATGGGATTAGAACTATCGGCGATCTCGCCCGAGCGAATCCTGCACTAATAAAACAATGGCTGGGTGTAAATGGTCAAAAAATGTGGATGGCTGCGAATGGCACAGAAAGATTTCGCGTGAGCCATGTTGATTACGTGCCGCCGATTAAATCGGTTAGCAAAGGGACTACGTGTAAACTTGACCTTATGAATAACGATGATGTGAATAAAGTTGCAGTATACCTGTCGCAGCATATATCAGCGAAACTGCGAAAAAATGGGAAGATGGCTAAGGAGATCGCAATTTACCTTCGGAATATCATCAATGGCGCGAATACTGGCTGTGCGTATAAGTGCAAGTTTGAGAATCCGACACATAGCTGGGTGGAAATCCATCGAAAGGTGATGTACCTGATTCATCAATATCATTGGTATATTCCCATCCGGTCGTTCACCATATATTTGAGCAACTTGGTGAATGACGATTCCGTGCAAATGGATTTGTTTGAGGATATTGAAAAGAAAGAAAAGCAGGAGAGATTGGAGACCACATTTTTCAATATTCGGGAACGGTTTGGTGAAAGAGCGATATGTACTTGCAAGCAACTAGAAGAAAACAAGTTACCGGAGTCCGGTGAATATATGAAGATGCGTTTACCGAATGTAATGTATCAATAAGTATGCTACTATATTTACACTGCTTAGATTGCAAGGAGAATCGTTATGTGCGCTACTTATGCCGATTGTTTTGTTATTCCGATGTTCTGACATAAAGTGTACAAGAATGCTGCCATATTGTTAAGACATCGGAATAACAATCCGCTCAAGTGAAATATGACTTATATCAGATAGATTGACAGCCCTCTATCTGTGATCTATACTATCCATAGATAAAAATCTATGTGAGGTATATATGAAACGGGGAAAAATAGATTACATTGCCATTTTGAAAGCACTTGCAGAACCCACAAGGTTGCAAATTGTTCAAATGCTTTCCGATGGGGAGCTTTGTGCCTGCGTTATTCAAGAAAAATTTGATATTACACAGCCTACATTATAATCTGACGAACAACCCGCAAGAATTTGTGGATAACGCGGATATCAATAAGATGATGATGGATAAAGGCGTTGAGATTCTTCCCATCACCTTGATTGACGGGCAGATAAAAAAGACGGCGGCTTACCCGACAAATGCAGAGATTTCCGAATGGCTGAACGTCCCTCTTACAATGCTGGAGGAATCGGAGAATGAAAACAAACAGGAAAGTGGCGGCTGCTGTGGTGAGCCAGCCACAGAACAGACGGCGGGATGCTGCGGTGGCGAATCCAGCGAAGGGTGTTGCTGAAAATATACTTGAGTTATATGAAAAGCGTACTTTTTGTGAGGATTTTCCGGCCAAGTGCAAGCGATTCGGGCACTGCTTAGAGAAATGTGAAGAATTACGCTTGCACATTATCAGATATGTGTACGAGGAAGATAAAGAACCGTTCCGCCGGTGTGGAAATGTATATGGGCTTTTGGCGTATGGCGGAACGGAGCTGCTTCCCGCAACGGTTCTTAACGGGGAGCTTGTAAAAATTGAAGAATATCCGACGATTCGAGAATTGGAGCGTTGGCTTGACATAAATGAAAGGAAAAACCATGAATAGATTTGAACCAAAAAGAGATATACAGAGTAAGTATGTGTTCTACACAGGAAAAGGCGGTGTTGGAAAAACGTCGGTTGCTTGTGCGACGGCAATTGCGATGGCCGATGACGGCAAGAAGGTTTTGCTTGTCAGCACCGATCCCGCATCCAATTTGCAGGATGTATTTTCTACCGAACTGACGAATGAACCGACACCGATCAAAGGCGTGGACGGCCTGATGGTTGCGAATCTTGATCCGGTACAGGCGGCGAATGAATATAAGGAAAGTGTAATCGCACCTTACCGTGGTAAACTGCCGGATTCTGTGCTTGCAAACATGGAAGAACAGTTGTCCGGCTCCTGCACAGTAGAAATTGCTGCATTTAATGAGTTTTCACACTTTATCACTGATAAAAAGACACAAACGGAGTACGACTACATTTTGTTTGATACCGCGCCCACAGGCCATACGCTTAGAATGCTGCAACTTCCTTCCGCGTGGACTGACTTCATCAATACAAATCAACATGGCGCGTCCTGCCTGGGGCAGCTTTCCGGGCTGGAGGAAAAGAAGGAAGTGTACAGGATGGCGGTGGATACCCTTGCTGATGGCGACCTTACCACATTGGTTTTGGTATCACGCCCGGAGATATCCCCTCTCAAAGAGGCAGAACGCGCATCGGTGGAATTGCAAGACATTGGTGTGAAAAACCAAATGCTTGTGATCAACGGCGTACTGGAAACTCACGACGATACAATTTCCGATGCGCTTTTCATGAAACAACAATCAGCGCTAAAAGAATTGCCAGTAGGTATCGCTGATTTGCATACAACTATGATACCGCTACGCGCATACAATATTACAGGGATTGAAAACTTGCGTAATTTCCTTGTTAAAGATGATTTTATTGGAAGTACGGCAACAGTAAATGCAAAGGATATTTCTGGGCTTTCAGATGTTGTTGATGATCTCTATACAAACAATAAAAAGGTCATATTCACTATGGGAAAAGGCGGCGTTGGCAAAACAACGATTGCCGCCGCAATTGCTATGGGGCTTGCTGAAAAAGGGGCAAGAGTACACCTTGCAACGACTGATCCCGCCGCCCACCTGAAATATGTGATAAGTGAGCAAGATGGTATCACGATGAGCCATATTGACGAACAATTAGAGTTGGAAAAGTATAAGGAAACAGTGCTTTCCAAAGCGCGGGAAACAATGTCAGGTGATGACCTTGCATATATAGAGGAAGATTTGCGTTCGCCCTGCACACAGGAGATAGCAGTTTTCAGGGCGTTTGCCGAGATTGTGGACAAAGCCGATGATCAGATCGTTGTGATTGATACCGCCCCTACCGGCCATACACTGCTATTGCTTGATTCCACACAGAGCTATCATAAGGAAGTGGAACGCACACATGGCGAATCGCCGGAATCCGTACAAAAGCTGTTGCCGCGTTTACGCGGCCCGGAAACAGAAGTAATTATTGTGACGCTTGCCGAGGCGACACCCTATTATGAGGCGTCGAGGCTGGAGGAAGATTTGCACCGGGCTGGATTGAAAAGTAAGTGGTGGGTAATCAATTCATCGCTATTTGGGACGCAGACCACAAACAAGATGCTCAAAGCCAAAGCAGGTAATGAAATAGAGTGGATCAACCAAATTGACAAACACGCTAGAGGTTGCTTTGCATTGATACCGTGGAGCGCCGAAGATTTGAAGGGTGAAAAACTGAAGGAGTTAATTGCTGTTGCATAGACTCTGATCTGGATAGATAAGAACGATTGGGAGGTATGAATGTAATGTGTGGTGGATGCAAGCGAAAATTCCGATGTAGAATGGACTAACGAAACCATCTTATCATTAAAACAATATGTAATGAGGAGATGATTTCAAATGACAATTACAGATAGAGTTCTAGGAGTGCTGGGACAATTTGGATTTCTGTTTGGTGAGCTTCTGTTGCTATTCATCGGCATCAGCTTTTTGGTTGCCATGCTGCAAATCTATATATCCAAAGACCGCATTCAGCGTTTACTTACGACAAAACGCAAAGGTTTGAACAGTGTGCTCGGTGCAGCGTTGGGCGCGGTGACACCGTTTTGTTCCTGCTCAACCGTGCCGATATTGGTCGGACTGTTCAAAAGTGGCGCACCCTTTTCCGGCGCGATCTCGTTCTTATTTACATCCCCCATCCTGAATCCAGCGATTATCATATTGATGTTATCGTTCTTCGGGTGGCAGGCAACATTGGTTTACAGCGTATTCACATTCTTATTTGCAGTAGTTATGGGTTTGGTTCTTGACAAGCTAGGATTCCAGAATCAGGTCAAGAATGTGAGGATAAAAGGAGGCAGCGAGGATGATGTTGCGTTCAAGGATTTGCAGGGATCGCTCGGCCAAAGACACTGGCAGGCAATAAAGCTGTCGCTAAAAGATGCGTGGGGCCTTCTGAAAGGAGTTCTTCCCTACCTGCTGATTGGAGCGGGTATTGGCGCATTCATCTACGAATTTGTTCCCGAAGATCTGCTAGGCCAATTCGCAGGCTCTAACAATTGGATTGCTGTTCCAATAGCTGCACTTATTGGTATACCGATGTATATCCGAACGGAAACGATGATACCTATTGCCAGTATCCTGATCGGAAAAGGCGTAGGTTTAGGTACTATGATCGCCCTTATCATCGGCGGCGCGGGTGCGAGTATACCCGAAATATCTTTGCTTGCATCTATTTTCAAAAAAAAGATGATGATAGTTTTCGTAGTTGCAATATTCTCTGTGGCTACAATAACTGGATGGCTGTTTAACGCACTATTATAATATTTAGGAGGTTTTGGATTATGGGACTTTTTGACAAGAAGAAAAAAGGCGGATGCTGTGACATGGAGATCATTGAGGAAACTGAAGATGACGCTGTTGCTGAAGAAATTGAAGTATCTGAAGATACGAATGACGAGAAATAATGTCTTAATAGTAATTTCATTAAAACCCTGACAGGATCAGGGTTTTTAATTGTTTTTTAGAGTAAACGAAGAAAGTTGTTTTGCCAATCAGCCTCATTGTCGCTTACGCACTATAATAGATACAGCAGATAGAAATATCTGACTATATTTCCGCGAGGTGAGAACATGTGTAAAATAAGTATTCGGCAATTGATGGAATGTGCGCTTACGCAAATGGAGAAAGATGGCGCGACACAACAAAAACTTAAAGTATACAGGGTTACAAAGTTTGGCGGGGTCGTTCGCTATTGTGAACGAACAAGCAGGCTATATTATTCTGCCAAAATTGTAGATGAGTACATAACACGTATGCGGACTGAATACGAAAAGGGTCGCATTCCTTTGTGGAAATGGCAAAACACACATCGTGGTGGAGAACTGCTGAAATTCTACCATAGCAATCATACTCTTGAAATGCCAAGATGCAAACAATGGGAGTCGCTTAAGAGTCCATTGAGACAGCGTCCGTCGCAGGAGGCAATAGCTGATTCGAACAATATTTTTGGCATAGTATTTCATATTAAGCAACGTATGAATCAGATGAAATTCAGCGAATTTACTGTTATAAATTACACGGAAGCCTTTGATCGAATACTGCAAAATCATATAGATAAGGGAGTCACCCAAGTCTCGGAAAAAATCATCAATTCTGTTGTATTACAAACGAGAAATGAATATGAAAGGAAAATTGTACCTTATAGAATATTTCAAACGGTACGAAAAACAGCGGTCGAAATCATAACATTCAAAAAAACCGGGAGATTTGAATGGGAAAGATTGTCGCCATATTCCCAAAAACAATTGACTAGTGCATTCTCTGCGTTAATCGAGTGCTTTGACAAGCATCTTGCTCGTGGGGGCACGATGGCAAAAAGTTCAATTAAGCTGCACAAAAGAAACACTATTCGTTTTTTACTGCAATTGGAAATGGATGGTATATTTGATTTATCTGACTTTTCTCTTGCAGAGTTCAGCGATCAGATGACCAAAGTATCAGCAAGATATAAGGGTGGATTGCGAACAATACTATATAGCATTAAGATATTCTTTGATTTTTTATATAAAACGAACAAGACTTCTACATGTTTAAGTACAGCTATTCCCCCATTAGTTCCGAAACATAGAAAAATATATGAAGGATTTACTTCAGAGGAGATTAGTTTAATTCACAGTGTTCCCAATACTACTAATCAACTGGAAGACCGGGAATCTCATAAGGATAATGCGAAGTATCGTGTGCATGGCATCAAAGCGGCGCTGGACAGGGGCGATGTGCTGGATGGATTTGACGAGAAGGTGTTTGAGAGTATTGTATCCAAAATCGTAATTGGTGGAACGGACAACAAAGGATTCAGCGATCCCCATAGAATAACATTCTATTTTAAAACAGGGATACCAATGAATGTGGAAGACAAGGAAGGAGCGATAGCGGAAGCGAAAAAAGAACTGCGGATGAAGAATAGCAACGATGATGTATTTGAAATTCTTCGGTTTAAGCATTATTGTGAGTTCTTTGAGTTCGTTTGCGATAAAGAGGGAAGCAGGCAGAAGAACCTTGTAAAGCAGGTAAATGTCTCCGTTCGATTTGACGTAGACATGTGCTAATACTGACACACTGCTTGGGGACATGTTCCCGCAGTGTAGTTGCCTCTCAAAAACGATATTTTTACAAAAACTGTAAGTAACAATTTCGAAAAAAGAGCATTTTTGAAAAATGCTCAAAATCAAGAATCCCTTTATACAGGCATTTATCACATCACTTCTTATACATTACTGTTAAGCACTCAACATGTGTCGTTTGTGGAAACATATCCACAGGCTGTACTTCGCCGGCATGGTATCCGTGACTGGCAAACAAGGCAAGATCACGTGCTAACGTTGCCGGGTCACAGGAAACATAGCCAATTCGTTTTGGCCCAGCGCCAACAATCGCTTGAATTAACGGTTCGGAAAGACCTTTGCGCGGAGGGTCTGCAATGATAGCATCCGCGTGACCGGCTAATTCCAATATTTGCGGCGCGAGGGCGGTTGCGTCACCAGCAAAAAATTCAGCATTTTCAATTCCATTTAGCTGTGCGTTGAAGTTTGCGTTTGCTATGGCTTCGTCAGAGAGCTCGACACCATAAGCCTTTTTAACACGTTTTGCCGCACACAGTGTGATAGTACCCGTGCCGCAAAAAAGGTCAAGCACAGTGTCGGTTGGTTTTAGCTCCAGTTTGCGGAAAAGGTTTTTATACAAGAGCTCAGTTTGCTGTGGGTTTACCTGCAAAAAGCTGGTGGGGCCGATTTTAAATTCTAAACCGCAAATTTGCTCCAGAAAGTACCCACGCCCCATAACGGTGGTGCATCGGGCGCCCATAATCACATTGGTGTCTTCAAGGTTATGGTTTAGAATAATATGCTTTACCTGTGGCAACACAAAGCGCAGCAACGTTTGAAGCTCTGAAAGATGCGGGATATCCTCGCCGTTTACTACCAAAACCAGCATGATTTCGCCTGACTTGGCGGTGCGCAATATCACATGGCGCAGCAAGCCGTCGTGGGTTTCCTCGTTGTAGATGCTGATGTTGTATTTTGCCAGCCACACACGCAATTGTGACAACACGATGGCGAGATCGGGGTGTTGCAGCTTGCAATCGTCCACATCAACAACGTCGTGGGAATGAGCACTGAATAATCCAATGCTGATTTGCCCGTTTTGCATTTTTACAGGAAAAGCCGCTTTGTTGCGGTAATGGTATTCCTGAGGGGATGGCAACGGAAACAGCACGGGGATATCAGCAAGCTTGCCGATACGCTCCAGGCAGCTTTTTACGTGATTTTGTTTATACTCAAGCTGTGCGGCATAAGCAAGGTGTTGTAATGTACAGCCGCCGCAACGTTTGAATACGTTGCAAGGGGGCTTTACACGCATGGGGGAAGGGGAGAGGATTTCCTCTAGCCTGCCTATAGCATAATTTTTCTTGCATTTAATAATTTTTGTGCGCACCTGCTCGCCCGGCAATGCACCAGAGACAAATACGGCCATTCCGTTATGCCGCCCAATGCCCTGCCCGTCTTTGCCAATATCGTCTATTGCTATAGTAATACTGTCATTCTTTTCCATAAAGCTGAAGGGCTCACTTTCTTAGCTTTTTAAAGCTTGTGCGGCGGTCTTTGATGAAATTGCTGCCCGGCAAGGATTTTAATATAAACTTAAGCTCCGATGCAATGTCCGACACCTCCACATGGGTTTGCAGTTTGCGTTTTTCATTGGAAATAATGCCCATGGAAAGTGTGGTGATAGGGTATGCTTCTGTTTGGCCTTTTCGGTTAACAGAGGAGATATATCCTCGTTTCACGTCTTGCTCGGTAAATAATGTGCGTATTTTTTCATCAAATTGCGCAATCGCGTTTTTACAGATTTCGGGAGCGCGGTCGGGCGTTGACACAATCACAAAGTCATCGCCGCCAATATGCCCGACAAAATCATTTTTATTACCAAAAAGTTTTGTTTGCGCAGTCAGGATATCGGCAGTCATTTTAATTGCCATGTCGCCTTTGGCAAACCCATATACATCATTAAAAGCTTTGAAGTTATCCAGATCCGTATAAATAACAGAAAAAAACTCGCCTGACGCAATCCGGCCGTTAATCTCGCGTTGGATTTCCAAATTACCGGGGAGCCCCGTCAGGGGATTGGCAGCGCGCACCCGGTCCAACCGCACAAATGTGTTTTTGATGCGAATTAAAAGCTCTCGGTCGTCAAACGGTTTGTTAATGTAATCGTCCGCGCCGGATTCCAGGCCGCAGAGGCGGTCGTCCAGAGTGCATTGTGAAGACACCATGATAATGGGCATGAGGTTATTACTCTCTGATGCGCGCAGTGTGCGGCATACCTCAAAGCCATCAATCTCGGGCAGTAATACGTCAAGGAGCACGAGATCCGGTTTTTCCCGCTGCACCAGCCGCAGGCCATCCTCGCCGGTGGCGGTGGAAAGAACGGCGTATCCCGCTTCTTCCAGCACTACATGCATTTTTTCTCTGGAAACTGTATCGTCAATTACCAGGATGATTTTTTCATTTGGTTGCAAAATTTCGCTCCGATTCATCTTAATGGCGCATCAGGCCTGCGTCTGATTCTTTTTGGGTGATTCCGGTAACATCATCTTCTCTATTTATATATCCCGCGCGTGTGTGGCGGCGGAGATGTTGCCTACCTCTATGTTAAAAGTTTATGCGGTTGCTGTCAAGCTATGCGGGGGCGCGTGTTTTTCCTTTAACTGGGAATTGCTTTTGCTGGCGTTCATATGCGCGAAAGAATGGCGATTGCACACCCAAAAAACACATAGAAAATAGGTTGACAAGGCAAGGATAGATTTGTTACAATGAACACGAAAAGTGTTAATAATTAACATAAAAATGTGCAGAAAATGTTAATGTGCAGAAAAATAAACAAAAATAATTAACACTTTCGCATAATTATAACAAAAATGTCCATGATGGTAACAATATTATTTCGGAGGTGCGAACAAATGGCGGTAGCGGTCATTATGCCCAGGCAGGGGCAATCGGTGGAAAGCTGCATTATTACAAAATGGGACAAAAAGGTGGGAGATAAAGTTACTCCGGGTGACCTTCTTTTTTCCTATGAAACAGACAAGGCTTCTTTTGATGAAGAAGCGAAGGAAGCGGGTACGTTGCTGGCAATCTTTGCGGAAGAAGGCGATGATGTTCCTGTGCTGGAAAATGTTGCCGTAATCGGCAGCGAAGGCGAGGATATTTCCGCATTCATAACTGGCGGCGCACAAGAAGAATCGGCAGCAGAGCAGGGAGAAACGCCTGCAGCGAAACCGGTGGCAGCAGCACCGGTGGTGGCGACGGGCAGTGTGCAGGCAGGAGAGCGGCTGAAGATATCCCCGCGTGCGAAGGGGATTGCGGAAAACCAGAATCTTGATCTTTCGCAGGCGGTGCCCACCGGCCCCAACGGCAGGATTATTGAGCGTGATGTGCTGGAGCTTTCTAAAAAAGGCGCGTTTGCGGCGGAAGGAGCACAGGCTGCCCCGGCAGCAGCGCAGCCCGTGGCGGCGGTGGAAGGCGAATATGAGGATGTGCCGCTGGCAAATATCCGCAAGGTAATTGCAAAGGCAATGTATGATTCCATACAAGGGATGGCACAGCTTACCCACACGGCTTCTTTTGACGCAACGGATATCCTTGCTTACCGCAAGACGCTTAAGGCAAATGGGGAGGCGCTGGGGCTTGTAAATATTACGCTTAACGATATTGTGATGTTTGCGGTATCACGCGTGCTGAAAAACCACAAAGACCTGAACGCACACTTCCTTGATGACAAAATGCGCTACTTCAACAGTGTGAACCTGGGCATGGCGGTGGATACGCCGCGTGGCCTGCTGGTGCCTACGGTGTTTGGCGCGGATAAGATGACGCTGAATGAAATTGCAGCGGAAGCAAAACGAGTGGCGGCAGAAGCGCAGGATGGTAAAATATCACCCGACTACCTGTCTGGCGGCACGTTTACAATTTCCAATCTGGGAGTTTATGGCACAGAGAGTTTTACCCCTATCATCAACTCTCCGCAAACGGGAATTCTGGGCGTAAACAATATACAGACGAAATGGAAAATGGTAGAGGGCGAGGCCGTGCCATACCAAGCGATGGGTTTGTCACTCACCTACGACCACAGGGCAGTGGATGGCGCGCCGGCGGCGCGTTTCCTGCAAGAGGTTTGCAAGGCGCTGGAGGGCTTTACGGCGCTGTTGGCGAGGTGAAAACAGGGGTACCCGCGTGAGCCCCGCATGCGGCAACGTTGGAATCCATACAACCTGAGTACTTTTCGCAACAAGTGATGTAATTAAAATCATTGGGATTTTAAAGGAGAATAGAATGGTTTACGATTTGATAGTTCTGGGTGGCGGCCCGGCGGGATACCTCGCCTGTGAGCGCGCCGCGCATGAAGGGATGAGCGTACTTCTTTTTGAAAAACGAGAGGTGGGCGGCGTGTGTCTAAACGAGGGTTGCATTCCCACAAAAACGTTTTTGTATACGGCAAAGCTGAAGGATGGCGCGGAGCATGGTGATAAATATGGCGTTGTTTGCGGCGGTGCAAGCATTGACCACGCAAAAGTCGTGAAGCGCAAGGACAAAGTAGTGAAAACACTAACCGGCGGTGTGGCGGCCATGCTGAAGGGCCTTAAAGTAGAGACAATAAAAGCGCCTGCGGCTATTATAGGCCGCAAGGGCAATGGCTATGAGGTGGAAGCGGATGGTAAGCACTATGAAGGCGTGCGGTTGCTCATTGCAACGGGCAGTGAGGCTGCCATGCCTCCTATCGATGGGCTCAAAGAACAGTTTGAGGCAGGCTTTGCGCTGACAAACCGCGAGATTCTCGCCGTGACGGATGTGCCAAAGGAGCTCGTTGTCATTGGCGGCGGGGTTATCGGCATGGAGATGGCAAGCTATTTCAACTCGGCAGGAAGTACGGTTACCGTGGTGGAAATGTTGGAGCAGGTGGGCGGTCCCATCGATGTGGAAATTGCCGCGCTGCTCAAAAAGAATTATGAGAAGAAGGGCATCACATTTAAAATGGGATGCAAAGTGACAAAAATAGAAAAAGACGGCGTGGTATATGAAACAGGTGGCAACAGTGAAAAAGTGAAGGCAGATAAGGTGCTCGTTTCCATCGGCCGCACGCCCAATACTGAGGGCATCGGCCTGGAGAATATCGGTGTGTTGGTGGAGCGCCGTGCTGTGGTGACGGATGAATACATGAAGACCAACCAGCCCAACGTGTACGCCGCGGGTGATGTGAATGGCAACAGTATGCTGGCACACACAGCCTACCGCGAGGCAGAGGTGGCTGTAAACAATATGCTGGGCAAGAAGGACAGGATGAAATATAATGCCATTCCCGGGGTGATCTATACCAATCCGGAGGTTGCTGGTGTGGGAGAAACAGAGCAATCGGCAAAGGAAAAGGGACTGGATGTGACGGTGAAGACGATTTCCATGCGGTTTGCCGGGCGCTATGTGGCTGAGAACGAAGGCGGAGACGGTATTTGCAAGCTCATCGTGGATAATAAATGGAACAAGCTCATTGGCGTGCACATGATTACAAACTATGCGTCGGAGATTATCTGGGGCGCGGATGTGCTGGTCGCAAAGGAAATGAACATTGAGGATATTAAGAAAATGGTATTCCCACATCCCACGGTGAGCGAGATTATTCGGGAGGCGATTTGGCAACTCTGAGCGACATGCTTCGGTATACGCGCGAAGCGCAGCGTGCCGCAAAGTGCGCTATCGCCTAATACGCAACCTATAAAACGGCAACTGCGCTCATTTGCTGCCAGGTTGTACGCAAAAATAGAAACGGTAAATTAAAATAACGAATCAATAAGCAAAGGAGAAAAAATCATGACGAAATGCTTGGTCATCGATCCTAAAAAGATGAGGAAGCCGGGAAAGATCACATTTAAGGACATTCCCATGAATACGTACCAGAAGACGGTGAAGGACGAGAAGAAAAACTTTACCAAAAAAGAATTCATGAACATCTACCGTGACATGTGGGTGGTGCGTGAATTTGAGACCATGCTCAACCTGATTAAGACGACGAACCAGTATGAGGGCATAGAATACAACCATCCCGGCCCGGCGCATTTGGGAATCGGCCAGGAGGCGGGTTATGTGGGGCAAGCGTTTGAGCTGGGAATTGAAGATTTCACATTTGGTTCGCACCGCAGCCATGGCGAGATTCTGGCAAAGGGCATGTCTGCCATTGAGAAGCTGCCGGATAAAAAGCTGACGGAGATTATGGAAAACTTCTTTGACGGTGAAACCTATGATGTGGTAAAAAAACACACGCAATATAAAAAAGTGAAGGACATGGCGCGGGAATTCCTGCTGTACGGCATGATAGCGGAAACGTGGGGCAGGCAGACAGGCTTTAATCGTGGCCTGGGCGGCAGTATGCACGCATTCTTTACGCCGTTTGGCGTGTATCCCAACAACGCCATTGTGGGCGGCAGTGGACCCGTTGCAACGGGTGCGGCGCTCTTTAAGCGTGTGAACCAAAAGGACGGCATGGTGGTGTGCAACATCGGCGACGGTGCGATTGGCTGCGGCCCGGTGTATGAGAGCATGAACTTTGCCACGATGGATCAATATAACGACCTTTGGGATGACAAGCACAAGGGCGGCCTGCCTATCATCTACAATATCTGGAACAACAGCTATGGCATGGGCGGCCAGACATGCGGCGAGACGATGGGGTATGGCGAAGTGGCGCGCCTGGGCGCAGGGCTTAACCCGGAAGAGATGCACGCCGAGCGCGTGGACGGCATGAACCCGCTTGCCATGATTGATGCATACCGCCGCAAACGCAAGGTGATAGAAGACCGCAAGGGCCCGGTGCTGCTGGATGTGGTGACATACCGCTATTCCGGCCACAGCCCGTCCGATTCGTCCTCTTACCGCACAAAGGAAGAAGTGGCGATGTGGGAAAAATGTGAGTCCATCACAAACTTTGGCAAGCAGCTGATCGAAGCGGGCATTGCGACGCAAAAAGAACTCAAGGACATTGAAGAAATGATTCGCCGCGACATGGTGTGGGCAGTGAAGCTGGGCAAAGACGAGGAAATCTCCCCGCGCATTGACCTTGCCAAGGATCCGGATGCCATTGCGAATATGATGTTTACAAACAAGGCGATAGAGAGCATGGATACAACGCGCAAGCCGGATGTGCTGCAAAAATATGAGGACAACGCACAGGTGCAAAAGCTGAAGAAAAAGGTGCGCAGCGCGTTTGACGAGAGCGGCAAGGCTGTCTCCAAGATAAAGGCATATAACATCCGCGACGCGATATTTGAAGCGACAATGGACCGATTTTACAAAGATCCGACATTTATTGCCTATGGCGAAGACAACCGCGACTGGGGCGGCGCGTTTGGCGCGTACCAGGGAATTACAGAGGCGATTCCCTACCACAGGTTCTTCAATTCGCCCATCTCAGAGGCGGCTATTGTGGGCACGTCCGTTGGCTATGCGCTGTGCGGCGGCAGGGTGATGAGCGAGTTGATGTATATGGACTTCATTGGCCGTGCGGGTGACGAGGTGTTTAACCAGATGAGCAAATGGCAGGCCATGAGTGGTGACGTGCTTAATATGCCTTTTGTGCTGCGCATGAGCGTGGGCAGTAAATATGGTGCTCAGCATAGTCAGGATTGGTCGGCGCTGTGTACGCATATCCCCGGCCTCAAGGTGGTGTTCCCTGCTACGCCGTATGACACAAAAGGAATGCTGAACGCGGCGCTGAATGGTAGTGACCCGGTGATTTTCCTGGAAAGCCAGAGGGTGTACGACATCGGCGAGCAATTCCAAAAGGAAGTGCCGGAAGAATATTACGAGATAGAACTGGGCGAACCTGATATTAAAAAAGAAGGTAAGGATCTCACCATCCTGTCGGTAGGTGCGACGCTGTACCGTGTGATGGACGCAGTGAAAATACTCGAGGAAAAATATGGCGTTTCCGCTGAAGTGATCGACGCGCGCAGCCTGGTGCCATTTAACTATGAAAAGGTGCTGGAATCTGTAAAGAAGACGGGCAGGATTATTGTGACGGGTGACGCATGTGAGCGCGGGTCGCATTTGAAGGACTTTGCGCAAACGGTGAGCGAGCTGGCATTTGATTATCTGGATGCGCCACCGGTTGTGGTGGGTGCAAAGAACTGGATAACGCCAGCGCACGAGCTGGAAGGCTATTTCTTCCCGCAGCCGGAAACGATTGTGGATGCGGTACACGAGCGTATTATGCCACTTGCCGGTCACGTGCCGACCACAAACCAGACAGAGCTGAAGCAGCTTGAAAACGCTAAAAAAGGTGTGTAACCACACGACAGTAAAAAACAGTCTTCCGCATAAACTGCGGGAGGCTGTTTTTGGTTGGGAAACTAATCGTATACTGTCTATTATGATATAATTTTAAGAAAGTATAATTGAAATTGCGGTTCGTACCTGGTGCATACGCCTGCTTTCTATTGGGAAGGGCAGGAAGGCCAGACTTTGTGGAGGCGATAAATGAAGATAAGAAGAGTTACAGGTGCAAAAAAAGACTATATTGAGTTGTTGTTGCTGGCGGACGAACAAGAAAGTATGATAGACAAATATCTTGAGAGGGGCGAAATGTTTGTGTTGGATGACAATGGCGTAAAAGCGGAATGCGTCATAACCAAAGAAGCCGAGGGTGTTTATGAGTTGAAAAACATTGCTGTTTTGCCGGGCTGCCAGCGGAAAGGTTATGGGAGAGGCCTGATAGAGTTTCTGTTTACCCATTACCACGATTGTAAAACCATGCTTGTGGGAACAGGCGACTGCCCTGCAACCCTTTCGTTTTATAAGACATGCGGTTTTGCAGAATCGCACAGGATAAAGAATTTTTTTACAGAGAACTACGACCACCCGATGTTTGAGGACGGAAAGCAATTGGTTGACATGGTTTATCTAAAAAGGGACCGGTAAATTTGGGCGTGTATGCTGAATAAAGAAAGGCTTTTTTAAAACAAGCGAGCTCTATGAAAGGGCTTAATCCAGCATTTCAACGGCGCTGCCCAGTGCGCCGGCAATCCGTTGCGTCGCCGCGTCATCCGCGGGGCCGACCACAAACGTGCCACCATTTAACTGATTGTGCACCCTCAAGGGATAATACCCGGCGTTCTCCAGAAATACGCCCGTTTCGTCTTTTATAAGCGCAAGCTGGAGGATAATGGTGTCGTTGTGCCATTGCTGTGCCATGCTGGACACAAAATTTCCCAGCGAATAAAAACATAAAACCGCACGGCCGTCTGCGGATTGTAAATACTCCGCTTCTTGCAGCCGGTGCGGGTGCGCGCCAATGATCACATCAACGCCTGCATCTGCTATTTGTTGCGCGTGTTCTTTTTGTGTGCTGGTGGGCGATGCATCGTTTTCGTTGCCCCAGTGCGCGTATACAATGATAAATTCCGCGCCTTCTTCTTTTGCGGATAGTACATCCTGTGCCACAGCCTGCGCGGAATACTCGTGAATCATATACCCGCGCTGTGCTTCCGTTAGCGAGTGGTGCCGTTGGTTAAATATTTCGCTATAGGCAAGCACGGCAACTTTGATTTCGTTAATGTCTGTGAGCAAGTACCGCTTTGCGCCAGGCGTGGCGTTTGTGCCCACATAACCGATTCCATAGGCGTCCAATGCTTCCACTGTTTCAACAATGCCCTGCGTGCCTGCGTCTAGGCAATGGTTGTTTACTGTTGAAACGCCGTCAATTCCCGCGTCCTTTAATGCCGAAAGGTATTCGGCTGGCGCGTTTAGCACCGGCTTTTCCGTTTCGCCCATTTGCGAGGTGAGTGGGGAAGAGGAAGATACTGCCGTTTCCAGATTGCCCAGTGCATAATCGGCATCATTAAATAATTCTTTTACATAAGAAAAACTGGAGGTAAAATCATAGGAATCGCCCACCCTCGCCGTGTTTTGTTGCGCTTTCAGGCACATCAGGTCGCCCACAAGTTGGATTGTTGCCCTTGTCGGATCCGGATGGGGTGTGGGCGTGGGTTGTGGTGTGGCGGTAGGCTCCGGTTCGGGTGTGGGGGTAGGGGATGGTGTTGGTGTGGACAGCGACCCGCTGCCACTGGAGATCTGTGTTTCTTGTGGGGGTGCCTGTTTTTCAAAAGTCTGTGCACAACCAAATAATAAAACCAACACCGTGGCCAAACAAAAACAAACCAGTTTTTTTCTCATATATCCAGCCCCCTTTTGGCATAATCATACTACATCCTGTGTATGGATGCAATTCTGCCCGTTAAAACTGTGTGCTCAAAACCCTGCTGCTCCAGTGGATAATCCCGTCAGAATATACCTCTGGATGCATGGTGCATGTGCATGGTGCGTTGGGTGCTGTGCACAAAGATATGACATATTGTGGGTAAATGCCCGTTTTTTCCCGTCTATAGCTGCCCTACAGGCTTACAAATTTTTCGTCTGCCGCCAAAGCGTTCTTTAACACTGATAGTAGTTTCTCCATCCAGCTGTTAATTTTAAGCATACATTTCCTTCTCCATTTTATCTTATCGATTATTCGTTGGTGCCGCCTGTCCATGGGAATAAAAAAACAGCGTCCACAGGACGCTGCCTTATAAGTCTCTTTGATTATTCCGCCGTAATAGGTGTGTAAACTCTTGCGGCCATTTCGTTATCTACATATAAAAGTCCACCCTCGGTGCTGCCAGCCATTTTCAACCGTTCCACCAGGCCAGAGGCGTTTTCTTCCTCCTCCACCTGCTCGTCCACATACCATTGCAAAAACTGGATCGTCTTATAGTCGCGTTCTTCCTGCGCCGTATCCATCAGTTTATAAATCAGCGATGTGACAAGCTGTTCGTGCTCCAGCGTCTTTTTGCATATGTCCATAGGGCTTTCAAAAACAACCTTGGGTGCTTCTATTGCAAGGAATTCTACCTTTGCTCCCACGCGCACCAGATAATTCATCATTTTCATTGCGTGGTCGCGTTCCTCCTGTGCCTGTACACGGAACCAGTTTGCAAAACCGGAAAGGTTTTTTGCTTCCAGCCATGCCGCCATAGACAAATAATAATACCCTGAGAAAAACTCGTTTTTCATTTGCTCGCTCATTTGTTTAACCATTTTTTTGCTGATCATTTTTTCCTCTCGCTTTCCCTTCGGTAGATAGGCAATACTTCTCCAAATTATATATAACATTTTATCATGGAAACGAAACATAAAAAAGCCGCTTCATAGGATGGAAAATGAAAAACGGAATATCTTATACAGTGTTATTCAATATTGCCGGTGGGAAAAAGTTGGTGTGCCCGTCCGGTTATAACGGGCTTTTTACTTTTTAAGAGTCCTCTTTTTTTGCGTTCGGTTGTTTGCTCGGCCCAAAGATCCGTGTCCCTGGCATTGGCAAGCACCATGCCATATACCACAGTTGCGCGCAGGTCTGCGTCCTCCTGCCCGTGGCGCGCCGCTACCTGCATCATGGAAAGTGCCATATCCGACAGCATGGCAGCCTGCGGCTCGCGCAGCATGATGCTATGCTCTTCATAAACGCGTATGATGATCTCCTGCAAAAGCGCGCGGATCTGTTCACACGCGCCCACGAGTATCCGTTCCACATATTCCTGCTGGGAGCGCATGTCCAGCACACAACGTATAATATCATGCGATTCCTCCATTGTTTTTGAAATGAAGGTGTGGATGGCGGCATAAAGTGCTTCTTCGGCGGGCTTGCCAAAGACGTTTTCCATCATGGACATCCTGATTTGCTCAATATCACCTGCGAGCACATGTGCCAGCAGGGCTTCCTTGTCCTCAAACCGATTGTATACCGTGCCAACGGCAAGACCGCTTAGTTTGGCGATGCGTCGCATAGAAATTCGCTCAAAGCCGTCCTCGTGGTAAATTTGGAGCGCGGCTTCAATAATCCGCTGGCTTACGTTTTCAATTACTTTAGGCATAGCGCAATCCTCCCTGTTAACATGTCCAAACTCACCGGCCTGCTCCGGGTTGTAGCCCGTCCCGCTCAAATGCCTGTTGTTTTTGCCGTGTAAACCGGAACACACGCACAGCAAGCACCAGCGCCAAAACGCCGGAAACGATATCAGAAACAAGCGGCGAAATCAAGATGCCGAAAAATCCAAACACATTGGCAAGCACCAACACGGCAGGGATGAGGCACACACCCTGCCGGCAAATGGCGAGTATCAGCGCACCCAGCGCCTTTCCAAGAGCTTGGTAGGTCATCATGATGATCAGTGAAAAAGCAGTGAGCGGAAAAGCGGCGGTAAACCATTGCAGCGCCTCAATTCCTGTTTGTGTCACGCTTTGGTCGGATGTGAATATGCCTATGAATTCCGGGGCAAACAGGCGAAAGGCAAGTGTGATGGCAAGCCCGATGAGCACTGCCATGCCAATGCCGAATTTAAGTGATGTTTTCAACCTGTCAAATCTGTTAGCGCCAAAATTATAGCCCGCTACCGGCTGGAATCCCTGTGAAAAGCCAAACAATATGGCAAAGCCGAGGAATTGCAGGCGATTGACAATGCCGATGGCGGCAATCGCCCCGTCGCCATAAGTCTTCGTGAAGATATTGATAACGGCAAAGCTGATGCCGGTGAATACCTGTATCAGGAAATTGGATACACCCACCTTTAGGATATATTGGACAATCTGTTTGTCAAAGCGCAGTTTTTTGAAGGACACACGTGCCACTGTCTTTTTACGCAGGTAGTTGGAGCCTAGGATGACAAAGGATACACACTGCGATATGGCGGTGGCAATGGCAGCGCCTTCCACACCCATGCCCAGCACACTGATGAAAATGGGGTCGAGTACAATGTTTAAAACAGCGCCGATGATGATGCCAATCATGGATTTTGTGGCGTTGCCTTCGGCGCGCAGCAGGTTGTTAAACGCCATGTTGGTAAGCTGTGCTGGCGCGGCAAGGAACATAACATTGGCGTAGGCAAGCGCGTCTGTTATCGTCGCGTCTGACGCGCCCAAAAGCAATAAAAGCGGCCTTGCGAAAATCAGGCCTAAAATAAGCATGGCGATTCCGGAGAAAAACGAAAGCGCTATGGTGATGGACGCCGTTTGTCCGGCCTTGCACAGGTCTTTCGCGCCCAGCAGGCGGGAGAGGTAGGCTGCACCACCCGCGGCAAATAGTACGGCGACGGACTGCATAATCAGCAAAACAGGCAAAAACACGGAAACCGCGGCGACGCCAAGGTCGCTGTCTGAAGCAAGGCTGACAAAATATGTATCCGCCATATTGTAAATTGCCATCACAGTCATGCTGATGATAGCGGGAACCGCCAGCTTCAAGATCGCAACGGGAACCTTTTCCGTGCCCATCATTTGCGCGCGTTTATCAATTGTATTTTCCATAAAGTCCAATTCCCCGGTGAATATGGTTTGCGTGATACGCGTTATATAACAGTCCCGTTCCGCGGCTTCTATATGCAGATATCCGGGCTGTCATCATACGTGCAAAAATATTATATAGGAAACAAATGGAAAACGCAACATCATGAACGGTGTTCATTTTAGCAAGTGAGAACTCCGGGCAAACATGCGTTAGTATTACAGTGTGTGGGAAATTGTTTGTATTGAAGGGCATATACGGTTTTCGCGGTTAAAAGGTTTATTTGTTTGATAAATAAATGGTGTTAAGCGTTGTGTTTGCGGGTGTCGTTACAGATAACATGAATACTGTTCATCAATTTGTCAAAATAAGAAAGCTTTCGGCTTGTTTTTCAGTTGCATGTGGAGGGCGTTTTATTGTAATATGAAATCGGTATAGCAATTTCTTTAAAAAGCAGGAGGTCGCGTTACATGTTTAAAATATTGGAAAAACGGGAATTGGCGGAAAATATCGTCAAAATGGTGATAGACGCGCCGCTGATTGCGAAAAAAGCGCAGAGCGGCCAGTTTGTGGTTTTGCGGACGCATGATAAAGGGGAGCGTTTTCCACTTACCATTGCAGATTATGACAGGGACAAAGGAACGGTGACGATTATTTTTGCTCAAGTGGGTAAGTCCACAGAGCATCTTGGTACGTTGAATGAAGGCGATGGGATATTGGATGTAGTGGGGCCGCTGGGTGTGGCGTCCCATTTTGATCCTGCCATTAAAAAAGTCGCGGTGATAGGCGGCGGGCTGGGGTGCGCCATTGCACTGCCCCAGGCGAAGACGCTTCACGGCATGGGTGTTTCGGTGGATATGATTGCGGGTTTCCGTACAAAGGATTTGGTGATACTGGAAGAGGAAATGAAAGCGGCAAGCGCCAACCTGTATATTGCGACGGACGACGGCAGCTATGGCATCCACGGGTTTGTAACCAAGGTGTTGCAAGATAGGATGGATGAGGGTGTGAATTATGACCTGGTTGTTGCCATTGGTCCCATCCCCATGATGAAATTTGTTTCCGAGTTGACGCGGCCCAAGGGCATCAAAACGCTTGTTTCCATGAATCCTGTAATGATAGATGGTACAGGCATGTGCGGTGGTTGTCGGCTTACGGTGGGCGGCAAAACAAAGTTTGCCTGCATCGACGGGCCGGATTTTGACGGGCATGAGGTAGATTTTGACGGGGCGATGCGCCGGTTGTCTATGTATGACGGAATGAAGGAGCGTTCGGAGGATTGTAACCTGGTGAAGCAAGCGGAGGGCAAAAAATAATGGAACGGAATATGAGTAACGAAAAAACAAAAATGCCGGAGCTGGATGCGCAGGCCAGGAGCAAAAGCTTTGACGAGGTGGCACTTGGATATACGCGTGAGATGGCGATGAGCGAAGCAAACCGCTGTTTGGAATGCAAAAACAAGCCATGTGTGCCCGGATGCCCGGTGAATGTGGATATCCCGGGGTTTATCCACGAGGTGAAGGAAGGTAATTTTCTTGCCGGATATAAAAAGATTATAGAGACAAATGGCCTGCCGGCAGTGTGCGGTCGTGTGTGCCCGCAGGAGAGCCAGTGTGAGAAAACCTGCGTGCGCGGCATAAAAGGCGAGCCGGTCGGCATTGGCAGGCTGGAGCGTTTTGTGGCGGATTTTGCAATTAGCCAGGGCGAGCTTGGCGTGCGTGATTTACCAGAGAAAAACGGCCATAAGGTAGCTGTGGTGGGCAGCGGGCCAGCAGGGCTTACGTGCGCATCCGACCTGGCAAAAAAAGGCTACGAGGTGACGGTGTTTGAGGCGTTTCACACAGCGGGTGGCGTGTTGAAATACGGCATACCACAGTTCAGGTTGCCCAAAGAGATTGTGGATCTTGAGATCAATGTTTTGAAGGAAATGGGAGTGGAGATCAAGCTGGATATGGTAATTGGCAAGATACTCACAATAGACGAGCTGAAAGAGGACGGTTATGAGGCCATCTTTATTGGCAGTGGCGCAGGGTTGCCATCCTTCATGAATATTCCCGGAGAAAACTACAACGACGTTTATTCCGCAAATGAATTTTTGACACGGTCTAACCTGATGTACGCTTACCTGTATCCGGAATATGACACGCCTATGAAGAAATACGGCAGGGTGGCGGTGATTGGCGGCGGCAACGTGGCGATGGACGCGGCGCGTGTGGCAAAACGGCTAGGCGCGGGTGAGGTGTATATTGTGTACCGTCGTAGCGAGGCGGAGATGCCTGCGCGCGTGGAAGAGGTGCACCATGCCAAGGAAGAGGGCATAGAGTTCCACATATTGACCAACCCGACAGAAATACTTGGGGATGACAAGACGGGTGCGGTAACCGGCATGACATGCGTGAAAATGGAGCTTGGCGAGCCGGATGACTCCGGGCGGCGGCGGCCTGTGGTGATAGAAGGCAGCGAGTATACGCTGGATGTAGATGCGGTTATCGTGGCAATTGGCCAGTCGCCAAACCCCCTGATTAAAAATTCGACCCCAGAGCTGAAAACGCAAAGCTGGGGTGGCATTATCACAAATGAGGAAACAGGAGAAACGTCTATTCCCGGTGTGTATGCGGGTGGCGATGCGGTTACAGGCGCAGCCACGGTGATTCTGGCTATGGGCGCGGGAAAGACAGCGGCAGAATCCATCGATAAATATATTCAGGGTTGATTTTTCTAAAAAGCCTGTAGGGCTGCCTGAGCGGCTTTGCGGGCTTATTTGTTTCAGAAAGATGAATAAAAAAATTCTTTGTGTGATTGGAATGTGATTGGTGCGTCAAGGTAATGTGATTGGCCGGGTATACAATATGACTATACTTTTACTTAGCCCAAACTCTCTAATGGACAGGTAGTAACTCGAGACTCTCTCTCGCTCGGTTAGGAAAATGCCTGTAAAGGCAAAGAAAGTACAAAATGGTGGTGCGATACCGCGAAGCTGCGGTAGCTTTTTCGGAGAAAACAGAGAATAAGCACGCCAAACAAAAGAAATGAAAAAAGCGGTGCTCCCACACAGGCACTGCTTTTTTGTTTGTCTGCAAAAAAACGTGCAGGGAAGTAAACTATGGCTCCTGGTCTTAATACACAGCATATAGGCTGCCGATATAAGCGCGGATTTTATAGCGGTAATACAGACTAGTGGCGCGGGATGTGAAATATGGATATATTTATTATGGAATAAAGAAAACCCGCACACCAGTGTACGGGTTTTTCAATTTGATATCATAATAAGTTTACCTCACGCTCATTAGCAGCCCTTGTGGGCGTCAAGCCGTTCATAACCATAGGTATATACATGGTTATTCTCAATTATGATCGCTTTTTCAATGTTGTCCTTCTTGGAAATCTCAAACAATCTTTCCACGCCGGACTTTTTCTTGTTATTTATTTCTTTTTTCATAATCGTCTTCTCCTTTCATGCTTATTTGAAACCCTCATTCTGCCAAGCAGCCTGGGCCGCTCTCCGGCGTAGTCCTTGCAGGAATTACAGGTTCCATAATAGTAATATATAAACGGAAATGATCCGTTGTAAACAGCATTATTTGTTGTTATACATGGGGGATTCCCGCTTTTAACAACTATATTATACCATTTTTCTGCGCGATTGTTGTGTACAAAATGTAAATTTTGATTCGATTGTTACACTTTATTCGTCAATAGCAAGCGTAATTCTACCAAAACAATTTACATTTGTCAAGCGCTGGAAGCCGGTTTTTTACGTTGCGCTTCGTAATGTAATATAAACAACTTCCGGCCGGGCAAACACACGCGGTGTGTTTTTAAACCAACCGGCACCCCTACTGACGAAAACGTCTGTCCCGTATGCGCCCTTGCACCAGCCCTGCATAAATTGTTGACCATAGCTTGTAATGGTATCACGCAAGGTGAGGGCAGGAGCCCATAAGCCAAACAATGTCGCATGGCCGCCGTGGGTGTGTCCGCTTAGAATTAGGTCGGCGCGTTCTGTGTTTTGCTGCATGTTTACATCCGGGTTGTGGCAAAGAAGCAGAACAAAGTCATCTTTGCTTGCGCCTTCGGTTGCCTGCCGTATATCCGGGGTACGGTTCCAAAGGTCCGCTACCCCCGCAAGATAAAGCCCGTCCTGTAGCTGTACACCATCGTTGTCAAGGGGAGTGATGCCATGCTGCCGCATTGCGGTAAACAACTCCTGGAAATCATCATGGTTGCCTTCCACACCGTAGATTCCATCCGTCACCTCCGCCTCGGCTAGAATCGCCATCAAGTCACCCACCGTACCGTCCTGTGCGTGGTCTCCGCCCAGCAAAAGCAGGTCTGCTCCACGCTCGTTGATGTGCCGCACTACGCTGCAAGCTTCTTCTTCCGGGAAGGTGTGGGTATCCGTAATAAAAGCAATCACATAACCGTCCAGCGAGGGGCTAAGCCTTTCCGAAACAAGCTCTGTTTCGGTATACTGTATCGATCGATCCAGCGTCAGCATGGAGACTATGTGGATGAGTAATATAATCCCTATTGCTGCTAATATATATGCTCTCACCCGCAGAACGGGCTTTTGTTTCCGCAAAACAAACCTCTTCCTTAGCTTTATTATCGTCAAACACATGGCTAAAGTTTATGCAAGAATAGCAGGAAAATGTAATGAACTGATAAAAAACACCCTATTTTGTGGCAGAAATGATCTGGAAACAAGATAGGGTAGATAAAGAATAAATGATTTATAAGATTTTTAGCGCTTCAGGTTGCCGCGCCCCCGTTTTTGATAAGTGGGGATGGCGTGGCGTTGTATACGGTGGAATATGGTTCCACTGACTGCATCAACCACACGTTGCCGCCAATAATGCTGCCCTTGCCGATGCGCGTGTCCCCACCCAGGATGGACGCACCCGAATAAATGATCACATCGTCCTCGATATCCGGATGGCGTTTTACGCCTTTTACAGGATTGCCGTGTTCGTCCAACTCAAAGCTTTTGGCACCCAGCGTCACGCCCTGGTAAATCTTCACGTGGTCGCCTATAGTGCACGTTTCGCCAATGACAACGCCCGTGCCATGGTCGATAAAGAAATAATTCCCAATGGTTGCACCGGGGTGGATGTCTATGCCGGTGCTGCTGTGCGCAAGTTCTGTAAACATGCGGGGTAGCAGCGGCACATGCATATTATATAACGCATGTGCAAAGCGGTAGCTTAAGACTGCTTCAAACCCGGGGTAGGCGAGCATGATCTCCTCGCGCGACATCGCAGCGGGATCACCGTCGTAGGCTGCCTGAATGTCTGTGTCCAGCACTTTGGCAATAGCAGTAAGGCCAGACATGAACTGTACTGTGATGCTGCGCGCTTGCCCACGGCATTTGTCACATTCTTTTTCGCCGTGCCTGTGTGCTTCACAACGGTTTACCAGCACTTCGGCTACCATGCAGTCCAGCAGTACGGCCGCTTTTTTGAGTCGACTACACACAGCGCCTGTAAGCTCCTCGCCTTTTAAAACCTTTGTATCATAAATATTGGGGAAGAGCGCACTTCTAAGATCGTCCACCAGAGCGGCAACCTTTGCTTTCATGCCAAAGCCGCTGATGGTATCCTTGGTGATATTACGCTCGTTTATTTTTATGAGTTGTTGTGCTACCTCAAACTCGTCAAACCCTTGCCATGTCTCGCCCATATACGCCTCCAATTGCCGGGTTTTATCCAACCGCAGCGTGTTTTTTCGTGCGAAAAAAGTGTACACCTATTATATAATTGGTTATGGGGAACGTCAAACAAAAGCTGCATCATAAATAATTGAGGAAAAGGCAGTGCACATAAAAGCCATTCAGGTTTTTGCAGGAAGCTGGTTGTATGTGCCTATTATTGTCAGGCTAAGATGCTGATAATCGTTATATAAATCCATGACCTCCCGGGTCTTTACATTTTTTACAACCGGACGAAGTGGATTGATGTTATTCAAAACAACGGCTAAATCCTGGTTGGATAATTTGACGAACGTACCAATGGGATACAGCTCAATTTTTTCAAGAAATGCCTTTACGATATCAAGGTCGAATTGAGCGCCGACATTGCCCATAATATATTCAATTGCATCCGCGGTGGGCATGGGGGTGCGGTAAGGCCGGTGCGAGGTCAATGCGTCGTATACGTCGGCAATGGAAATGATGCGCCCGAATATGGGGATTCGGTTGCCAGATAGCCTCAATGGATAGCCAGACCCGTCGATTTTCTCGTGGTGCGACAATACCCCCTGGCGTATTATTTTGTCGCCAATCTGGTTTTCTTCCAGATATTTGTATCCATTTGCAGAATGGGTTTTTATTATTTCAAACTCTTCATCCGTCAGCCGCTTGGGCTTGTTGATCAAATCAATGGGGACGGAAGTTTTGCCAATATCGTGCATCATGGCGCTTCGGGCCAGGTTTTTTAGGTCGCTCTTTGATAAATTCAAGCTTTGTCCTATTGCTGTAGACAAAACTGCCACGCTTAAGGAGTGATGGTAGGTGTACTCGTCATAACTACGGAGGTCGTTTATGTTTACAAACGACGCTTTGTCGTCTACTACAGAATCAACCAACTGCTCAACAATCGTATCCATATGTTTAATGATGGTAACGGTATGTTGGCTCTCGCCAGTTTCAGCCATTTGAAAGAATGTTTCCAGGCTGTCCAGCGCTTCGCTTTTTAGTTGATCGTCAATTGTTGGCTGGGGCGTGGGGTCAAAATCTTCTATAATAATCTCGTGTTCGCCGTTTTCATCGTCGCCGACAATGGTAATCTCCTCAACATCGTATTCGCGAAGGCGCTTTATAATGGCTTCGGTGAGTGTTGAGTTTATGGGCATCAGGTAACGCAACGTGGGATCGTTGGAGCTTATGTCTTTTGCCAGAACCATACCGGGCTTAGCTTCGTTAAGGGGTATCTTAATCATTTCTTTTCCCAACTGTTCTTTTTTTATTAGTATAGCACAATATGGACTGTAAGAAAATTGAATATGGTTAAGAAATTTAAATAGAATAAAATAATGAATAAAAAACAGCATTTTACGGCTCGAAAAGGCAATACAGTCCTGCACGGCAAGCCTGCTTTCATAATCTGATAAGACTGCGGAAGCCGCAAAAAATGGTTTGGGAGAATGAAGGAAAGCTGGGCTATGGGAAAAACCCCGGTTATGTAGAATATCGTTGCGAGAATATTAATCGCAGTGTATACTTTAATACAAGCATTACACTGGTTATATAAAAGTTGAAGAAAGGAGTATGCGATTATGCCTATTGTTATCAACAAAAATTTGCCGGCAGCGCAAGTGCTGGCGCGGGAGGGCATATTCGTTATGCCCCTGGAGAGGGCGGCGGTGCAGGATATCCGCCCGCTGCGAATCGCTATTTTAAACATTATGCCCACAAAGGAGAGGACGGAGACGCAGCTGATGCGGCTGCTTGCAAACTCGCCTTTGCAAATTGAGGTTGTGCTGCTGCATCCGGCGACGCACCAGTCCAAAAACACCTCCGCAGAGCATCTGGATTTGTTTTACCAGACGTTTGGCGAGGTAAAGGATCAATACTTTGACGGGCTGATCATCACAGGCGCGCCCGTGGAGCAAATTCCATTTGAGGAAGTAACCTACTGGAAAGAGCTTCGGGATATTATGGAATGGAGCAAGCACAATGTGTTTGCCACCATGTATATTTGCTGGGCGGCGCAGGCCGGGCTTTATTACCACTATGGAATAGAAAAGCACCAGCTTGAGAAAAAGCTGTTTGGGATATTCCGACATACAAAGGCAAAAAATTATATGCCCATACTGCGCGGGTTCGACGACGAGTTTTGGGCGCCGCATTCACGCTATACGGGGGTGAGCAAGGAAGATATTGAAAAGCACCCAAAGCTGGAGGTTCTTTGCGAAGGAAAAGAGAGCGGCGTATATATCGCCTCCGCAAGGGATGGCAGGTCGCTGTTTATCACCGGGCACCCGGAGTATACAGCCAATACGCTGCGTGCGGAGTATGAGCGCGATGTTGCGAAGGGGATTCCCATTGATGTGCCCAAAAACTATTTTGCGGACGACGATCCCAATAAGGAAGTAGTTGTGAAGTGGCGCGGCCACGGAAACCTGCTATTCTATAACTGGCTCAATTATTATGTATACCAGAAGACGCCGTATGACCTTGCAGCCATACGCGAAGAGGAGGAGAAATATGGCAACAATAGAAAAGCTGACTGAGTTAATTGGCAAAACGCCCATCATGAACCTGAAGGCCATGCATGAGAATATATACGCAAAGCTGGAATACCGCAACCCGCTGGGGAGTGTGAAGGATCGCGCGGCGTTATATATGATCCGTGCTGCTATGGAGCATGGCGGCGTGACGAAGGATACGGTGATTGTGGAATCTACCAGCGGCAATACGGGCATTGCGTTAAGCTTTATCTGCACGAGCATGGGGATGAAGCTTGTGTTGACCATGCCGGAATCCATGAGTGTGGAGCGGCGCAAGCTGCTTGCGGCGCTTGGGGCAGAGCTTGTGTTGACCCCGGTGGCGGAGGGGATGCGTGGCGCGATTTCAAAGGCACAGGAGATTTGCCGGGAGCGCAAGGGTTACATGACAAACCAGTTTGAAAACCCCGCGAATGTGCAAGCGCACAAGGAGACTACCGGCCCGGAAATCTGGCAGGATATGGATGGCAACGTTGATATCCTTGTAGCGGGTGTGGGCAGCGGCGGCACCATCAGCGGCGCGGGTGAATACCTGAAATCGCAAAAGCCGGATATAAAAATTGTAGCGGTGGAACCTGCGGAAAGCCCGGTGCTTTCAGGTGGCAAACCGGCTCCGCATAAAATACAAGGCATTGGCGCGGGTTTTGTGCCAAAGATACTCAACCGTGACATCATCGATGAGGTGGTGACGGTATCGGCAGACCAGGCGAAGCAAACAGCGCGGCAGCTTGGGCGCACGGAAGGGCTGCTGTGCGGCATTTCGTCTGGCGCGGCGCTGTGTGCGGCGGTGGAGCTTGCGGGCAGGCCGGAGAATGCGGGCAAAAAGATTGTGGTGGTTTTGCCGGACACGGGTGAGCGGTATCTTTCCACAGATTTGTTTGATTAATAAAAACAGCCTTCTTTTCAGAAGGCTGTTTTTTGTTGTCCCATTTAACTATGCGATTGCCATCCAGTGCCGCAATGTAAGCAGGTGCTGCGTGCGATAGCCACCCTCGTCATCACCCAGGTTGTTTTTTGCAAGGTCAAATATTTCGGTGATAGAGGCACCAGCCGCGTTGGGCGATTGTCGCAGCTGCATACCCCACTCTGCCACAGAGCAGGCAAAGTTCATGTCGGTGCTCGCCGTTTGATTTATGCTTCCGAATGTTACGGGGGAGAGTATCAGGTTACTTTCGGATTCTCCGGGGTTTTTATAGCGTAGGCGCACCTCAAAAAGCTCGTCGCCATACTTGCCGAAATCCGTCTGGCTGGGTGCGCTGCCCGTGTTGCCGCCATATTTCAGGTCTGTGCCGCCGGTGCCGGGATTTGCAAGCTCCAGCTCAAACAATATGACAACGTCTGTCCCCACGCCAATTTCACCTGCGTCCTTTGTATCGTCGCTAAATTCCTCGTCTTTAAGCTGTCTGTTTTCGTAGCCGATCAGGCGGTAGCCTGTCACGTTAGCCGGATTGAACTCCACCTGGGCCTTCACATCGTCTGCGATGGTGAATAGATTAGAGCCAAGCTCGTCCACCAAAACCTTTTCCGCAGTTTTCTTGGAATCAATATACGAATAGTTGCCGTTGCCGTCCTTTGCCAGCGTTTCCATCACGTCGTCCCGCAGGTTGCCTGTGCCAAAGCCCAGCGTGCTCAGGTAAATTCCTGTGCCGCGTCCGGTGCTTATGAATTCAGAAAGCTCGCCTGTAGAGGAGATGCCTACATTGAAGTCACCGTCTGTAGCAAGGATTACGCGGTTATTGCCGCCTTCGATAAAGTTGTTTTTGGCAAGCTGGTATGCTGTCCAAATCCCTTCTGCGCCTGCGGTGGAGCCGCCTGCCTCCAGGTTGTATACGGCATCCAATATGCGTGCTTTGTCGCTGCCAGGTGCGCCGTCCAGTACCACGGCGGAGCTGCCTGCGTAAGTGACAATGGATACGCGGTCGTTTTCCGTTAACGTATCGGTGAGCAGCGCAAACGCTTCTTTTAAAAGGGGCAGCTTGTCGTATGAATCCATGGAGCCAGAGGTATCGATCAAAAAAACCAGATTGCTGGGAGGCAGGTCGCTTTTATCGATTTCCTGTGCCTTCACGCGGATAAATGCCATATATTTTTCGGAATCGAACGGGCTTTGGGCGATTTCTGTATAAACGCCCAGCGGGTGCCCATCGTATTCTACAGGGGATTCATAGCTGAAGTAATTGAGCAACTCCTCCACCTTCACTGCGTCGGCGGGGGGCAGGCTGCCACTGTCCAGATAGCGGCTGGTGTTACTGTAGGAGGCGGTGTCCACCTTCAGCGAGAACGTGACAAGCGAATCGCTGTCTGTGGGGCTTTCTAAATTTTCATCAATGGGGATGTACGATTCTGCCTCTGGTGCTGCTGCCCCGTCCAGGGGGGCTTCGGGCGCGGTGGGGGTTTCTTCGTATATGCTGCTGTCCGGCTCTTCTGCCACGGGCGCGTCATCGTAATAATCCTCTATGGGCGCGCCGATAGAGGGGGGGGCTTCTTCTGCCGGCGTTTCCTTCGGCGGGGCCGCTGCACAGGAAGCAAGAGCCATCACTGCAAACACCATAATTACCATTAAAAGTACAATTGTTTTTTTCATCATTTCTTCCACACTCCTCCTGTTTGGTTTGACGCTCCATTTCTCTATATTTGTGGAGTGTCATGAATAAAAACCATGGGAGGCGTTCACTTATTACACTTTTTCAAAAAATTATTTAAAGAATTGCCGCACCCAGCTCCAACAGTGTGTTCAAATCGTGCTCGCATGTCATTTCATATACGATGCCGCCTTTTTCAAACGTGAGGTAGCTATAATCCGGCTCATAACTGCCATAGGCAGCCTGTCCGTTGATTTCATATTCGGTCAGCCCATCCGGTACGGTGAAGCCATCCGAACGCTCCAGCGTGAGCACGGTATCATCAAGCCGCATATCCTGTAGATAGTATATAGTTTTGCCGATATCTTGCTCCACATCCTCTACAGTGAAGTTTTCCGGCAGGTCAAAGCTTAAGGGGATAATCTCATATTGCTGTTCTGGTGCACTGCTGGTAACGCTATCTTCGGCTTCCTCTGCCGCAGCTTCTTCGGCGGCGGGCTCTTCCATTGCGGGGGCATCATCCGCCATTGCGGGCGGCGCGGCTTCTTCGGCTATTGCGGCTTCCCCGGCCGCATCCTCTGGCAGTACTTCTTCAGCCACCGCGTCAGTTGCTTCCTGTATGGTAGCTGTATTCAAGGGCGGGGAGCCTACGGTGTTGTAGATTACGGGGATGATGACCGCCACAAGCGCGCAGGCGGCAATAAGCCCCATAATACGCCCGTAGTTTTTGCGGCGCGGCTTCAGCTTCTCCTTCACTTTTGCGTCCAGCCCGGGTGTAATCATCGGAGGGGTATTGCGCTCTAACTCGTCAAATTCCTGCTTCAGCTCATTCCCGTACTGCTCCGCATAGCTGTCTGCCATTTTTTTAAATAAAGAGTCTAATTTATCGTTATGCCTGCTCATGCGCATACCCTCCTTCCTGCAAAATCGCCTTAAGTTTCTTTTTGGCGCGATGCAGCAGCACACCCACATGGTTTGCGCTTACCCCCATCGTTTTGCCAATCTCCTGGTTGCTCATGTCATAGGCGTATTTCAGCAAAAAAGCGTTTTTGTATTCCTCGCCAACCTGCTCCAAAAGATTGTAGATTTCGCCGGAGGAAAGCTCGGAAACCACAAAATCTTCCAGCCTGAACTCATCCTGTTGTTGCTCGGGCAGCTCCTCTGCCGTGTTTTTTGCCTTCTTTTGCAATAAGGTGAGCGAAACGTTTTTCACAATTGTGACGATAAACGCAATGCACCGCCCGGAGTCCGGGTCGTCAATCTTGCCGAGGTTTTTGTAGATGCGCAAGAACGCCTCGCTAGCCGCGTCTTCCGCCAGCATATAATCGTGCAATATGCCATACGCCTTGTGCAGCAAAAGGTTCTTGTATTTCTCATAGATGTATTCAAATTTGCTCTTTTCTTCTTCCGAGGAAAAAGCCAGAACCAGCAAGATCAAACAAGCCACCTCGTTTCATGGTTCCGCCCTGTGCCACTTCTTAAATAACAACTATGGACGGTGCGTAATTATTACAAAAATGAAAAACTTTTTTCAGATTAGTGGCAAAACGCATGGCATTTGCCGCCAGCCTGCATGATTTCATTTAATAACAACTGTAACTTTTTAAAGCTCATCCTCTATTATACTTGCCGGCAGAAAAAAAACAAACGACTGTTCTTCAAAAATGGACAGCCGCGATGTGCGGTGATAAAATGAAGAAAAGATTTTAGGTGATTAACTGCTAAGGAGGCTTGAATATGAAGCAATGCAAAATAACGGTATTGAAAACAACATTTGATGAGGAGCTTGCAAAGGAATATGGCGCGGAAGGCATCACGGCGTGTACCGCGTTTACACCCGGGCAAGTGTTCTATGCGGATTACAAGAAGCCGGATGGCTTTTGCGATGAGGCATGGAAGGCGATTTACCAGTACGCGTTTGCCATAGCGCATGGCGTGGAAGCGTCTTTTTATAGTGGGGACTGGACAAAAGACCCCAATGTCGCCATTTGCAGCTGCAATGATGGCCTGCGCCCGGTAATTTTTAAATTGGAGCGGGCAGAATGAGTATAGGTTATAACAGGATTGAAGACCTGCCAAAAGAGAAGCTTTTAGAGCTTTGTCAAAATTTTGCAAAAAACTGGCTGGCGCACGACGGGCTTTGGTTCCAGTCTATAGAGGCAAAACGCGGCATGGAGGAAGCCATGGAGCACGACGAAAACGCGTGGAGGCGCTTTACCGTGATAGAGGCGCGCCGCGTAAAGCAATTGCTGGAGCTGCCCGAGCAGGCGGGGATTGTCGGCCTTGCGCGTGCGCTCCGTTTCCGCATGTATGCGCTTTTGAATGAGGACGAAATAGAGATAGAGGGTAACACGTTGACCTATAAAGTGAAAACCTGCCGTGTGCAAAACGCGCGGGAGCGCAAGGGGATGGAATTTCATCCGTGCAAATCTGTGGGTATACCCGAATATACGTATTTTGCACAAACGATTGATGACAGGTTTCGAACAGAAGCGGTAAGCTGCTATCCGGATTTGACAGAACCGGAGTATAAGTGTGTGTGGAAGTTTACGTTGGAGGAATAAAAAGAAAAGACCGGCGAAAAAATCCGGTCTTTTCGGTTATGTGGCTTATGCTTTGCGAAGCAGGGTGTTTCCGCTGCTATCCTTTAGCGTAGCACCCTCCAGCAGAAACACAGAGTCGGTCTCGTCTGAACGTGTTTGCTCTGGCCCGTAAATGTAGAGAGAATCGCCCTCGAACGAGTAAGAGCCTGTTTGCACCTCTTTGCCGCCTATTGTTGTGGAGAATGTGCCGTCCTCTTGGAAATAACACGTCCTTGTGCCGGCCTCATTTCCAAGCAGCGCTTCGTTTTCTTCGGAAAGGTTACCTGCTGTAACCACGCTTTCCCATGTGCCGGATACCGGGCTTCTCGCGCAGCTTAAAAACGCGACAACTATCATTGCGGAGAGTATAATCGCCATTACTTTTTTCATTAAAAAAACCTGCCTTTCATTGACTTGAACTAAGCATACACGTCAATTATAGACAGGTGGTTTAGGCTTTCTTAAGATATGGTTAAGCTTTTCTTTCAGTCCCGCAAAAAGATCATTTGCTGGCGGTTCACGTCGCCCGATCCAAGAGTTATGACGATATCACCCGGCGTCCAGTTCTTGTGCAGGTATTCCTTGATTTCCTCAAACGTGGGGATATACAGGCAGTTATAAGAGCATTTGTTGATCGCCGCCACTACATCGAGGGAATGGATGCCCTGTGTGTCCGTATCCCGCCCGGGATAGATGTCCGGCATCAGCACTTCGTCCGCATCGTGAAAACAGGTAGCATATTTATCCAGCAATGTGCGTGCACGCGTGTAGGAGTTGCATTGAAATATTGCCCATAGCTTTTTGTGCGGCACCAGCTTGGCAGCTTCCAGACAGGCCGCGATTTCGCTGGGGTGGTGTGCGTAATCGTGGAACATACGCACGCCGTTTCGCTCGCCAATCAACTCAAAACGTCGGCCGGCAAGCTTGTAGTCCTTCATTGCCGCCGCCGCTTTTTTCACGTTTGCGCCAAAAACCTCATTTGCAAAAGCGATTGCCGCAAGCGCGTTCTTTAGGTTGTGCAGCCCGGGTACGGTCAGTTTTACGGTTGTAAGGTTTTTTCCTTTGTGAATCACATCGCCCGCGCCACAGCCCAGCTCGTCAAACATAACGTTGTCAAGGTACCAGTCGCTTTCGTCCGGCTGGTTATAGGTGATCACGCGGCCTTTTGCGTGATTCTTCAGGCGCATGGCAAGTTCGTCCGACGCGTTCAGCATTAGTATACCGTTTTCGTCCTGCTTCTGGATGAATTCCACAAAGGTGTTAAATATATCGTCGATATCGCGGTAGCAATCCAGATGGTCGTCGTCTATGTTGTTGACCAGTATATGCGAAGGGTGCAGTGTCAAAAAGCTGCGGACATATTCGCAAGCCTCGGTGATGAACGCGTTGCCGTTGCCCAGCTTCACACCGCCCTCCAGAAATTCTACCATGCCGCCCACATGCACGGTTGCGTCTTCCTCGGTGCCCTGCATAATGAGCGCCAGCATGGAGGTGATGGTGGTTTTGCCATGGCAGCCCGCAATGCAAACCACACTGTCATACTCACCGGAAAGCAGCCCCAAAAGCTTGGAGCGCTCCAGCATGGGGATGTCGTGTGCCGCGGCATAAGCATATTCCGGATTATACGGTTTGATGGCGGCGGAATACACCACCATACCCGCGCCGTGTACATGCTTTTCGTCGTGCCCTATATAATAGGGGATGTCCCTCTTTTTTAGTTGTTCGGTGAAGGCGGATTCGCGGACGTCCGAGCCTGTTACCTCAAATCCGCGTGATGCGAGGATTTGTGCCAGGCCGCTCATGGAGCAACCGCCAATTCCAATAAAATGAATTCGTTTATTTTGATAATCGGAAAGAGTTCCTGTTGCCATCTTGTTCTCCCTGTTTTTCTATATGCTGTTTTACAGCAGCTATCATTATACTGAAAACATACAAAATATGCAACTATGCGAAAGCCACACCCGGATTTGCTGGCAACAGCGGGGAATATATAGTATACTTGAGGAGAGGAATTGATATATTCTAAAGGACGGGCGGTTACAGGATGTATACGAAAAAACAGCGTATTGCGGCAATCAGCGCGCTGCTTGCGCAAAATCCAAACAGGCTGTATTCGCTGGAATATTTCCAGAAGCTGTTTGGCGCGGCCAAGTCAAGCATTTCAGAGGATATCGCTGTGCTGCGTCAAAGCCTGGAGGAGCTGGGCGGCGGCAAACTGCAAACAGTGGCGGGGCCGCATGGCGGTGTGCGGCTTCTTCCGGTTATGCCACTGCAGGCAAAGGACAGGCTATGCGATGAACTGATTCGCGAAATGTCGGATAGCTCGCGTATTTTGCCGGGTGGTTTTATTTACCTGGCGGATCTTTTTTATACCCCGCGTTTTGCGGATGGTATGGCGCAGATGATGGCGGAATGGTTTTATGGTACAAAGGCAGACCTTGTCGCGACAATAGAAACCAAGGGCATCCCGCTTGCCATGGGTGTTGCACGACTTTTAAACCTGCCGGTTGCCATTGCCCGGAGGGATGTGAAGCCGACGGATGGGCCGGTGTTTTCCATCAACTATCTTTCCGGTTCTTCGCGGCGGCTGCAAACAATGTCACTTTCACGCAGGATGGTGCGAGAGGGTGCGCGCGCCGTTGTGATAGATGATTTTATTTCCGGCGGCGGCACGTTAAAGGCGCTTTGCGGCCTGCTGGCAGAGTTTAAAATAGAAGTAGAGGGAATAGGCGTTGCTATTGTGAATAAATACCCGCAAAAGAAGAAAATAAAGCAATTTCAGGCGTTATTCTTATTAGAGGAGCTAAGTGAGTCCCATATTGACCTGATTTCTTACAAATAATCCTTTTTTTATCCAAGAAAATGTTTGCATTATTGCCTTAAAAGTATTAGAATATAAACTGCGCGAAGTGTAAAGACAAATCCGATCAAGGCATTTTGATCAATCCTTTCTTAAAACCTAAAACCTGGAGGGTGGAACATGAAGATTACCGACATTCGCATTCGTAAAATTAACGCAACAGGCAAAATGAAAGCAATTGTTTCTGTCACATTCGATGATATGTTTGTTATTCATGACATGAAAATTATCGAAGGCGCAAGCGGATTATTCATCGCCATGCCCAGCAGAAAAACGCCGAGTGGTGAGTATAAGGACATTGCCCACCCCATTAATTCCGAAACACGGGATATGATCCAAAAGATTATTTTGGAAGAATATGAAAATATGCCGGACGAAGAAGAAGCGCCTGCGCAGGAAGAAGAATTTTAAAAAACAAAGCAGCCCTTCCGCTGTGGCGGGGGGGTTCTTTTTTTACGCTTGGGTATGGGGTGGCGCTGATTGCATCGACAGTGCTGATTGTGTATAATATTCTCTAGTTTTTGATAGAAGGAAAGGTTGGAATACTATGGATTGTATCAGTGTGGTTCTGGCAGCGGGCGAAGGGACAAGGATGAAATCGAAAAAGTCCAAGGTGCTGCATGAGGCGGCGGGCCTGCCTATTTTAGAGTGGGTGCTTCGTGCGGTTAGGGCTGTAGACACGAAAAAGAATATACTTGTGCTGGGCAGGGCAATAGAAGAGGTAAAAGCGGTTTATGGCGGCGGCGTGCTTTATGCCGAGCAAAAGGAGCGGCTGGGCAGCGGACATGCCGTGATGAGCGCGCGTGGACATTTGGAGGGCTTCCATGGCTATACGCTGATTGTGGCGGGCGATATGCCCCTTTTGACGGGAGAGACAATCACGCGACTGGCGGAAGAAACGCAGCAGGGTGGGTATGATTGTATGCTGCTTTCCGCAGAGCTCCAAAATCCATTTGGCTACGGGCGGGTTATCCGTAACGAGGCGGGTGATGTGACCGCCATTGTGGAGGAAAAGGACGCGACGGAACAGCAGCGCCTGATTGCGGAGGTGAATGCTTCCTGCTATTGTGTGAAAAACGATGTGCTGCTAAAGTGCCTGGACAGGCTGGAGCCTAAAAACGCGCAAAATGAATATTATCTTACGGATATTGTGGAGCTGATTAACGGTGACGGAGGCAGGGTTGGCGCGGTGACAGCGGCGGATTACAGGGAGTGCATGGGGGTGAACGACCGTGCGCAGCTTGCCGAAGTGAGCGGGATATTACGCGGACGTATCAATGTGGCACACATGAAAAATGGTGTATCCATCCTAGATCCCCAGGCAACTTATATTGGGCCGGATGTCACAATTGGGCAAGACACGGTGGTGTATCCCGGTGTGGTGCTGGAGGGAAGGTGCAGCATTGGTGGCGATGCCGTGCTGTATCCCGGCTCGCGAATTAAAGATAGCACCATTGGCGATAAAACAACCGTGCAGAATTCTGTGATGCTGGACGCGAAGGTGGGTGAAGGCAGCACGATAGGGCCGTATGCTTATTTGCGCCCGGGTACGGAGGTGGGCGACCATTGCCGTATAGGCGATTTTGTGGAAGTGAAAAACTCCAGCATTGGCGACGGCACAAAGGTATCGCATCTTACGTATATAGGGGACGCTGATTTTGGCAAGGATATTAACGTGGGCTGCGGCGTGGTGCTGGTTAATTACGACGGCAAGGGCAAATACCGATCCAGGGTGGGCGACGGTGCGTTTATTGGCTGCAATACAAACTTAGTTTCGCCTGTGGAGGTGGGGGAAGGCGCATACATTGCCGCCGGGGCCACCATTACGGAGGATGTGCCACCAAACTCGCTGGCAATTGCGCGTGCGCGGCAGGTTAACAAAACGGGCTGGAAGGACAAAAGAGAAAAATGAAATACATCTTCGGCCTGGGAAATCCCGGCCTGAAATACAGGAAGACGCGGCACAACGCTGGTTTTTGCGTGGTGGATATTTTGGCAAAGCGGCATGGTGTCAGGATGAAAAAGTCCGCCAAGATGGAAGCGGAGGTTGGACAGGGCAGCATAGGCGGGCAGCGTGTCACACTGGTAAAGCCGCTCACTTATATGAACAACAGCGGCTATGCCGTGAGCGCGATTGTAGATTATTATGATGTGGATCCGATTGATCTGCTGGTGGTGTATGACGACATAGATATCCCTTTTGGGTCGTTGCGCATACGCGAAAAGGGCAGCCCAGGCACGCACAATGGTATGCGTTCCATTGTGTTCTGCTTGCAGACGGAGGAGTTTATCCGTGTGCGTGTGGGTATTGGCCGGCCGGCACATTCGCTCACCGGCCACGTGCTGGGCAAATTTGATAAAGAAGACAGGGAGCAGGCGGTGGAAATGTTTTCCCGCGCGGCGGATGCGTGCGAGTCCATCCTTTCGGATGGCGTGCAAAAGGCGCAGGAAAAATTCCAAAAGGCAAATTAAGTGACGGCCGCGCCTTGTGCTGGGTATTGATAAAGGGAGTAGGAAATGAAGAGAAAATATGTGCTGTTAGGTGTTGTTTTAATTTTGCTGGTTGCGGTGCTGTGCTCGTGTGGCGTGGTGGGGGAGATTGCGCAGGAGGCAAAAAACATAATGGAGGCCCAGGATGGCAGGCAAATGACCATAGACGATGACGGAACGGTGGAGGTGTTCTATGGCACATACCAAATACCGCAGGGCTGGGAGTATTCCGAAAAATATACCATTGACACGGATGCGCTTGCGGGCAAGTTGTTTTTTATTAAAAGCGATGTGGAGCCAGCGGGGAAATATCCTACAAATATCTCCATAGAATATGGCACAAACAGTTATGGAGTAGAGGATCATGAACGGTTCCGGGATTCGATTCTTGCGCAGCTGCAAACGCAGATGACTGAAGGCGACGGCATTCTTACAGGCGCGGGGTCGTATACCGCCCAGGGCTACAGGGTTTATCGCTTTGGGATTGGCGAGGACGAGTCGGAGGACGGCATAAGTACCGTGCAATATTACATTGTGGGAGACCGGCAATATGTGATGGTGCACATGACGGATTTTCACGATCCTTCTGTGCTAGACGCGGATGAAGCCGCCCAGCAGATCGTGGACAGCTTTATCTGGATAGAGGATGAAGGGAACTTGGAAGGGCAAGAGGATTAGCCCGTGCCCGGCTTGGATTTGGGAACATGCAGGGATGGCATGGCGAAATTGGGGATGAGGCTTCGACCGACATATGCTTAAGCAAGGAAGGAAAAGGACTTGAAAAACGCCGTGAGCGGCATTATAGCAAAAAGCAAAGCATTTGGTGATGTTTTGGAATGGATCCGGGGAGGGCAACTGCCTTGCTCGGTTTTGGGCGTTACAGCGGTAGCCCGGCCATATGTCGCGCAGGGGCTACAATACGCCGCAAAAAGAACAATTATATATATCACCGCCACAGAGCAGGCGGCGCGCGATTATGCGGCGGCAAGCGGAGGTTTGTTGTTTCCGGATAACGACCTTAACCTGCGTAATGTGGAAGCAAAGGGGCGCGAAGGAGAGATGGAGCGTATTCGTGCGCTCAAAGATGCGGGTAAGGGCAGCTTGGTGTTTTTATCCGCGCGTGCGGCAATGACGCGTCTGGTGCCAAAGGACGTTTTTTACGCGGCCTGCTTTTTGCTGGAGTGTGGCAAAAGCTATGACATGCAGCAGCTGCTAACACTGCTTACACAAGGTGGCTACGAGCGCGCGGGTACGGTGTATTCCAAAGGGGAATTTGCCAAACGCGGTGAGATTGTGGATGTTTACCCGTCGGATGCGGAACGTCCCCTGCGCATCACGTTTTTTGACGATGAGATTGAAAGTTTACGGTTTTTTGACGCGGAAACCCAAAAATCCATGGGAAAACCGATACAGAGCTATAAGCTGCCGCCCGCGCGTGAGGTTGTGATGACGGCGGACGCAAAGAAAAAAATGTTTGCTTACCTGAACGGGCAGTCGCAGGAGTATGAACAGGTCGCCGGCGACATTCGCTATGAGATAGAAGAATATGGTGCGTTTGAGATTGCGGATACGTTTCTTTCGGTTTTGTATGAAAAAGCAACGATATTCGATTATTTTGAGGACGCGGTGCTGCTGTTTGATGATTTTGAACGTATAGAGAGTGAAGCGAAACGCATTCGCACAGAGTTTGAGGATGCACATGCCCGACTGGTACGTAGCTGCGAGGCGTTTGATGCGCAAAAGGACAGCCTGTTACCTTTTCGTGAGATTGTGGATGGCAGGGAAGGGGCTATGGTGGACTTTGCGGGTAGCACATCCGGTGGGTTAAAGACCACGCATAGCGCGGAATTTGGCATACGCGCCGCTACCGGGGCTTCTGGCAGGATGGATCTGCTTGCGGCTAATATTAAGAACAGGCTGGAGCATGGTTACAGGGTATACCTGTTTGCCGGGGCAAAGGCGGCTTCGCTGAGCAAAGCGTTGGAGGATTATGACTTGTTGGTACCTGTTGCGAAGGAATTTGGCGAGCACAAGGTTGTCATCAGCGAGGGGTATTTGTCAAACGGGTTTGAGGTGGCGTCCCCGCGTATGCTGGCGCTTGGAACAAATGATATTTTTGGCCGTGTGAAAAAGAAGGTGGGCAAAAAGCGCAAGGCGGATGCGGGAGAGGATATTTTCAGCGATCTTTCGCCCGGCGATTACGTGGTGCACGATATTCACGGCAAGGGCAAATATATTGGCCTGAAAACAATGGAAGCAGGCGGAAATATTGCCGAATACATGGAGCTAGAATACCGTGGCGGGGACAAACTCTATATTCCTACGGCACAGGTAGACAGGGTGCAGAAGTATATCGGTAGCGAGGATGCAGAGGTGCAGCTTAGCAAGCTTGGTGGCAGGGAATGGGAGAATGCCAAGGCAAAGGTGCGCGAATCTGCTTTAAAGTTGGCGTTTGACCTAGTAGATTTGTATTCCGCGCGCTTTGAGCACAATGGCTATGCGTTCTCGCCGGACACGGTGTGGCAGCGCCAGTTTGAGGATGCGTTTGAATTTGAGGAGACGGACGGGCAAGTGCAAAGCCTGGTGGAGATTAAAAAGGACATGGAATCACCGCGCGTGATGGACAGGTTGCTTTTGGGCGATGTGGGCTATGGCAAAACAGAGGTGGCTATGCGAGCCGCCATGAAAGCCGTGCTGGACAGTAAGCAGGTGGCTGTGCTGGTGCCCACCACGCTGCTGGCGCGCCAGCATTTGCAGACATTCCGCAAGCGGTTTGAAAACTTCCCGGTGACGATAGAAGGGCTGACGCGCTTTGGAAAATCACGGCACAAGCAGATTGTGGAGGATGTGCGGCGTGGAAAGGTGGATATTATTATCGGCACGCACCGCCTGCTGTCGGACGATGTGCGATATAATGACTTGGGCCTGTTGATCGTGGACGAGGAGCAGCGCTTTGGCGTGAACCATAAAGAGAAGATCAAGGTCATAAAGCAGAGTGTGGATGTGCTGACACTTTCCGCAACGCCCATTCCGCGCACGTTGGAAATGTCACTGACAGGCATACGTGACATGAGTACCATCGACACGCCGCCCGCTATGCGCGTGCAGCCATATAGCTATGTGATGCGCTATTCAGACGGGCTGCTGCGCGATGCTATTATGCGGGAAATACACCGGGATGGGCAGGCATATTTTGTATGCAGGCAAATTCGAGAGATGGATAAGCTGATGGACGAGGTCAAGCGCAATGTGCCGGAGGCGCGCGTGGCCGCGGCGCACGGGCAGATGCCAGAGCATGAGATAGAGCGTGTGGTGAGCGGCTTTATTGAGGGGGAATATGATGTTCTTTTGTGCACCACAATTATAGAAAGTGGCATAGACATCCCCTCGGTGAACACGATTGTGGTATATGAGGCGGACAAATTCGGCCTGTCGCAGCTTTACCAATTGAAAGGGCGTGTGGGCAGGAGCGACCAAAGCTCGTATGCCTATTTCACTTATCTTGGCGACGGAGTGATGAATGAGACTGCGGCAAAGCGCCTGGAGGCCATACGTGAGTTTACCCAGCTTGGCAGCGGTTTTAAGATTGCCATGCGCGATTTGCAGATTCGCGGGGCGGGCAATATGCTGGGCGCGGAGCAGAGTGGGCATATGGCGACGGTGGGGTATTCCATGTATGTCAAGCTGATGCGCGAGGCAGTGCGGATTGCCCGTGGCAAGCGTGTGCAGCCCGAGTTTGAAACAGCGGTGGAGCTGAACGTGCCTGCCTATATCCCAGACAGGTATATAGGCGCACAAACGGATAAAATGGATATTTACCGTTTGGTTTCCAAAATTCATAGCCTGGGGGACGCAAAAGCGGCCTCGGCAGAGATTGCGGACAGGTATGGCAAAACGCCGAAGGAAGTGGACAACCTGATTCTTGCGGCGGTGATTAAAAGTTATGCACAGCGTGCGGGCATCGCGTCTGTCATCAAAAAGCCAAAGCAGATTGAGCTGAAATTCTCTGAGCTGGTGCAGCCGGATGTAAAAAAACTGTTAAAGTTGGTAGAAGAATATGGCGAGCATGTTATACTAAGGGCGTCAACGCCTGCCGTTATTGTGTTTAAGCAGGAAGCAGCCATGCCCACACAGGCGTTTTTCAGTTTTCTGGCAAAGCTGAAAGCGGTGAATGTGGCGAAATGATCTGCATGGAAATGACCGGGTAAGGATAAATACTTTGACAGCGCGGGCGACGTGGTTGTATAATAAAAAAGTTATGACTACAGATTCGTTCAAGTATTTTTGAAAGGAACTAGAAGGATGATTGTGTGGAAGAAATGGGCGGCCGTGGTGCTGTGCATTGCAATAGTGTGCGCTTTGGGGGCGTGCTCTATGGTGGAGGTTGACGAGGAACGCGACAAAGACCAGACTGTTGCTGTTGTGGATGGCGTTGAGCTGAAAAAAGAAAATTATTACATAGCCCTGAGCAGTATGCTGTATAACTACGGCATGTCCGTGGAGCAGTTGGAAGAGAGCGATTATGCCGATGAGTACAGGGCGACAGCCTTGTCAAATCTGGTTTCGGACGAGTTGCTTTACCAAAAAGCAGAGGAACTTGGGATTGTGGATGATTCCGAGGAAAAAAGGGCGGAAATAAAGAAAACGGCGCAGGAGCAACTTTACAGTATGCTGGAATATTACCGTGAGCAGGTTGCGGCGGATGAAAGTATTGCAGAGGAAGACAAAGAGACGGAAGCCCTGAAAAAATGGGGCAAATACCGTGAAGACGTGAGTATGGACGATATGGAAGCGTATATTGACTCGCAGGTGCGGGCAAACGCGATCAATGAGTTATATGACCAGCTTATGGCAGAGGTGGACTATACAGAAGAACAGGCGCTGGAATATTACGACCAGCAGGTGGATGCACAGCGGCAGTTTATAGAGGAAGACCCAGAGCAGTATATGCCGATGTATGAGGCGTTTGGCAATACGGTTTACGTAAACCCGGCGGGTTATAAATATGTCAAAAATTTGCTGATCGCCCTTCCGGATGAGGTGCAGAGTGAGATATCCACCCTGCGTGGCGATGGTGATGACGAGGCGGCAAATGCGCTGCGGGATGAGGAACTGGCAAAGATTTATGACGAGGCGAACGGTTTGCTAGAGCGTGCCCGTGGCGGCGAGGATTTCGATGCGCTGATTGAGGAATATGGCGACGATCCCGGAATGGAAGCGGAGCCCGCAAAGACATATGGTTACCTTGTGCGCGAAGGCTCGGAGTATGTAGCTGAGTTTGAAGAAGCATCGCTGGCGTTAGAGAATGAAGGCGATATTTCAGACCTTGTTGCTACGGATTTTGGCTACCATATCATCAAGTATCAAACAGACGGGGAAGGCCCCAAGCCGTTTGAAACGGTGAAGGACGAGATTATGGAAACGCAGCTAAACAACGCGAAGTCCAGTCATTATTATGAATACATTGAGGAACTGAAGGAAGGTTCCACAATAAAGGAATACAAAAACAGGTTAACAAACCACGAGATTTAAGTGTATGCAAAAAGCGCCCGAAGCAAGGGCGCTTTTTTTGTGTGCTTATAACCGTGGGGGTGATGCCAGTACCGGATGATGGTGCAGTGACGTAGGCGTTTTAGATGGAGGCCTGGCAAACATGAGTTGGTTTTTACGCTGATTCAGTATATAATATGGGGCAGGTTGAGTCGATGATTGGGGTATCTTTTGTATGACACAGACACAAAAGAATTTTGTAAAGGGCGCGGCGGTTTTAGGCATTGCCGGGCTGATTGTAAAAATTATAGGGGCACTGTTCCGCATTCCGCTGGCCAATGTGGTGGGGACGGAGGGCATGGGTTATTACCAGATGGCCTATCCGGTGTATACGCTTCTTTTGACGGTGTCCACGGCGGGACTGCCCACGGCAATCTCCAAGCTGGTGAGCGAGCGTATTGCCCATGGCGATTATGCGGGTGCGCATTACACATTCCAGGTGGCGCGGCGCGTGCTGCTTTTGATTGGCATTGTCACGGCAATCCTGATGTTTGCGCTTGCCAGGCCTATCTCGAATTTGCAGGCTACGCCGCCCGCCATGTATTCGCTTATGGCAATTTCCCCGGCTTTGTTTTTTGTTTCCGTTATGTCGGCATACCGCGGGTATTTTCAGGGAATGCAGAACATGACGCCAACCGCACTCTCGCAGCTTGTGGAGCAGGCGGGTAAACTAGTTATTGGATTGTCACTTGCCTATGTGATGCTGGAGAGGACGGGCAATCCGGCGTTTGGCGCGATGGGCGCGCTGATTGGCGTAACGATTGCAGAAGCGGTGGCGCTCTTTTACATGATAGGCGTATATGGCAGGCGGAAGAATGAAATTTTGGCAAACATACCGCAGCTGGATAAAGATGGAGCAAAAAAGAATTTCAGGCCTATTGTGAAGCAGGTTTTGCTGATTGCCATACCGGTAACGCTGGGGGCATGCGTCATGCCCATTGTGTCTGCGCTGGATTCGGTTATTGTGTCCCGCACGTTGCAGGACATCGGATATGCGCAAAAAGAGGCGACCTCTATGTATGGCGTGCTGACAGGCGTGGTAAATCCGCTCATCAACATGCCCGCCGTGCTTTCGCTGGCGCTTGCCATGAGTCTGGTGCCTGCTATTTCACAGTCAAGCGCGCAGGGCGATACGGCGAATGTAAAGGCAAAATCCTCCTTTGGATTTAAGCTGGCGCTGCTTGTGGGGCTACCATGCGCTACAGGGTTTATGCTGCTGGCACAGCCCATCATCATGATGCTATATAAAAATGTGCAGGGCAGCGAGCTTGCCATGGCTGTTATGCTGTTCCAAATGCTGTCGTTTGGCGTGCTGTTTTTGACGCTGGTGCAAACGATGACTGGCATTTTGCAGGGGTTGGGCAAGCCTGTGCTGCCTGTGATTAGTCTGGCGGTGGGTGCAACAGCCAAAGTAGTGGTGAGTATTTTGCTTATCCGTGTACCGGATATCAATATCTATGGTGCGGCAGCGGGTACCATCTGCTGCTATGCCATTGCGGCGGTTATGGATATCATTTTTGTGGTGCGGCGGTCGGGATTTTCGATTTCTATAGTAAACCATATTATTAAGCCTGTGCTGGCGACGGTGGTGATGGGCGTTTGTGTGTATGCTGCCTACCGACTGGTGGGCGGTTATTCCAATACAGCGGGTGTGCTTGCGGCAATTTTGGTTGGCATTGTGGTGTATGCTGGTGTTCTTTTACTCACGCGCGGGCTTACTCAGCTCGAGCTGGATATGCTGCCGGGCGGTGGCAGGCTGGCGAAAGTAATGAAGAAGATGAGGATTTGGAAATGATAAAGATAAAAGTAATGGAACTACCTGTGTCATTCGACCTTTTTACCTTTCGGGAGGCAAAGGCGCTGGAGGAGTGCGGGATGGTGGTGTTGCAAAGTGCGCAAGGCAGCGTGGCGGAGGGAATCCGCGGTGTTGCAAGGGAAGTGCAAACGCTGGACGGTTTGTTTGAGACTGCACAGGATTTTGATGCGCTTTATGAAGAGGGTGCGAAAAGGATAATGGAGGCTGCACAGGAGCAAGAGGTTGTGTTTTGCACAATTGGCGACGTCCTTTCAAATGGCTTTGTTGATGCGCTCCGGGAGCGGCGGGCGAAGCTGGAGCTTGTACATGGTGCGGACAGTGTGGCCGGTGCCCTTCTGTTGGCGGCGCAAAAGCTTGGCGGTATAAACGGTTATGCGGTGGTGGATGCGCGGGAGTTGGAAGAAGCATATCTCGACACATCCAAAGTGCTTGTTGTGCGTGGGATTGACGACAGCTACACGGCGGCGGATGCCAAGCTGGCATTGCTATGCTGGTATGCGCCGCAGGTACAGGGCGTGCTTGTGCGCGGGGAGCGGGCGGAGGAAATGGAAATCACAAGGCTGGACCGCATAGAGAGCTTTGGCGAAGGTGCGGTATATGTGCTGCCCGGGCTGAATTTAGCGCAAAAGGAGATATATAGCTTTTACGATCTGGTGGATGTGCTTAAGATATTGCGCGGCAAAAATGGCTGCCCGTGGGACAGGGAGCAGACACACAAGACACTGCGGCAATACCTGCTGGAGGAATCATATGAGGTGATGGACGCCATCGACGCGGAGGATATGGATGCGCTATACGACGAACTGGGTGATGTACTGCTGCAAGTGGTGTTCCACGCAGAAATTGCACGACAGTGCGGGGAGTTCACCCATATAGATGTGACAACCTCTGAATGCGCCAAGATGATTTCCCGCCACACGCATATTTTTGGCGATGCAAAGGCAGATACGGCGGATGAGGTGGTAACGAACTGGGAAGCGATAAAGCGCAAGGAAAAGGGCAACGAGACCTATACAAGCGTGCTGCGGGATGTGCCCCGTACCATGGGTGCGATGATGCGCGCGTATAAAATCCAAAAGAAAGCGGGCAATGTGGGGTTTGACTGGGATGACGCACAAGGCGCGCTTGCCAAGGTGAAAGAAGAAACCGCAGAGTTGGCTGCTGAGATTGCGCGGGGAGATGCGGACGCGGTAGAGGCAGAGGCAGGCGACCTGCTATTTGCGGTGGTGAATGTGTTGCGTAAATGCGGCGTTAATCCGGAGGTTGCTTTGACGCGCACCTGTGAAAAGTTTATCCGCCGGTTTGAGTATATAGAAAAACATGCGGAAATAGACCTGAAAGAGCTTTCGTTGACACAAATGGACACGCTTTGGGAGCAGGCAAAGATGAAATAGCAAAATTCGTATAAAAAAACTGTGAAAAGTGGTTGCTTTATGCGAAAAAGTGTATTATAATCGAGCTTGTACGAAAAGTGCGCGGCATAGAAAACGTGTGCTATCATAATATTCTAAAGGAGGAACTAGTTTTGAATAAAACTGAACTCGTAGCTGCTGTGGCAGCAAAAGCCGGTCTCTCGAAGAAAGACGCAGATGCAGCAGTGGCTGCTTTTTCTGAGAGTATCATTGAAGAACTGAAAAAGGGCGGAAAGGTGCAGATCGTAGGATTTG